>NZ_JAVAXU010000019.1:0-46477 GCF_041954965.1 Pantoea sp. BS_8 | reverse complement strand
CACTCACCCCGGGTCTTATGAATAAACGAGGTAACCACCCCGAAAATCTGGAGCGTTTCCGGATCGGGGTATATGGGAGGAAAAGAAGGGTTCATGGGCTGAAGCGTCAGCCTGGGGCGGAGCAGCAGGCGTTTAACGGTAAACTCGCCCTCAATCTCAGCAATGACAATGTCGCCGTGCCGGGGAGATTCGGCCTTGTCGACCACCATTAAATCACCGCTGTTGAGACCAATGTCTGTCATAGACTGCCCGGAGGCGCGGACAAAAAACGTGGCTGCAGGACGCATGACACAATATTCGTTGAGGTCTAACTCGCGCTCAACGTAATCCTGAGCAGGGCTGGGAAAACCTGCCTGACAGGTTTCAAGGAAAAGTGGTGCAGCTATCGAGATCGGGGATAGCGGGTATTTGTATAAAGTGAGCATGTCATGGCACCTCCTGTTTTTACTGTTTATACATACAGTATTATCGAGTAACTACTCGACAGTCAACGAAGCTCAGGTAGGATTTTTGTATGCCTCTGATATGCGAAAAAAAATAGCGAGACGGTGACAAAAGTGACAGAACGACTTTTAAACACCTTTAAAATCAGCGGTCGATCATAAATCGCAATATTTTTAAGAAAGGTTGACAAGTCTTGCGGCCTTGTAAGGCGCGGCCTAAGAAAAACCGCAGAAAATACAACCCCCGCAGACATCATTTTTACCTCTTGTTAACCGCCGGTAACTACCTAAAATACTACTACATACTGTATGAGAGTAGTTGAGCAGGGGCTATATGTGGGGTGTCCATGAAAGCGAGGAGTGTAAGAATGGAAATAAAAAAGGCCGAAAGCACGCCAATGCTCTCAGCCTTTCGCACACCAGAAGGTGTTTTTGACAGAAGTGAAATTCATTGCCGAACTGCACAACTGAAGTCTGAACACCTTCATTGTAGAGGCTGATTCGGCTCACTGTAAAGCAGTCATGAGGAATCAATATGACTCTGCAAAGCCTGATTTTTGATAGGAATGGAAACCCAAAACCCTATCTTATCCCGCTAATTTGGATCAGCAAAATCGCCTTAAGCTCGCTGTTTAAGTGGCTTCTGGAGCGTTTTATTAAGTAGTAAAAAGGGGGCAAATGCCCCCTTTTGTCTGTATATAAAAGCCTCTCAGTTAATTACCAGACTGCCGTTTGTTTCTGCTCAAGCAGCCTCTTCACTTCGCTCTTCGGGTTTTTTAACATGCTTCTGCAGTCGTCCTGACCATCCCTCCCAGTAATGTACCGGGGTAAGCAGAACCCGTCGCCGTTCGTCACATAAGGCATTCCCGATAACAACTTCACCGGGTATGCCGCAGAGTGAGAGCTGGATATAGGCCATGCCCGCCGCCAGCGGATCAATGTCAGTCACCGATACCCACATATGGCGGTGCGGAGAATAACCGGCCTGCCGGAGCACACAGGCAAATGCGAGCGTCATGGCACCGGCACCGCAGGCAGGCTCAGCAAACGTGATAAACGGCTTGTCCCTGAACAGCTCTTCGGGTCTGCTGAGCTGCATCTGCGCCATCATCAGCGCCACGCTCCAGGGCGTGAAATACTGGTCTTTACCTTTGTCTCCCAGCTCCAGCAGCATGTAAATGCGCCCGAGAAAGTCACAGGGCTTTTCTTCCAGGCCGTTCACCACGTATGCCAGCAGTCTGGCCATTGATGAAACGTCCTCTTTTTTGTATCTGGCCACGATGGCCATGTATTTCTTTTCACGTTTCTCACAGAACTGCAGCCCATTCTGAATCGCAATAACGCTGCAGCTGATGAAGTCGGTAAACACCTGAAGACGCCGGGTGCCCCGGGCGATGGAGTTGAACAGGGAGATGAATTCCTTCTCATTGTCGATGCGGACGCTCATGCGTGTTTCCTCATTAAAAAGGGGGAACACGCCCCGTAAGGGAAACGATGTTCCCCCATCGGGTGAAAAAGCGGCCACAGCAGATGCTGTGGCCATTGTCTGACAGACCTGAGATACCGGTCTGTCGGTTGGTAACGTCATGCGCGAACGCCGGCGTAATGTGCAGTAGCCGGAGTGGCCGGTGCGCCTGCTTCACTGAACTGATACAGACGGGCCCCTTCACTCACCGGATACTGCACGTCCTCCTCCGGATAAGGGCCGCTGTCGACGTGGTCACCGCGGTCAAAACAGTTGTAACCCGACGTGCCGGCATCCGGAGACAGCCAGTAATGACGGATTTCACAGTCAAACTTCTGCGACATCTGCCCCATGACTTCCGCCGACGGCGGATACCAGGCAGAAGAAAACGTCAGCTTCAGTGAACCGATATCGTCACGACTCCACTCCATCCTGTGCCCCGCCGGAAACTCCGTCCCGTAAAGCTGGGTATAGAGTCCTGACGTTGTGCTGAGGCCACAGAAGAGACCACTTTCCCCGTTGAGCTCGGTGGCCAGACATGACGGCATCACCATCAGCATGTCACACGCACAGGTCGAGTCCGGCATTATACTGAGCCATTCCCAGCGCTCCTGCGGGTCAAACTGACCGCCTGCCGAGGCGACGCCAAACCAGTCGGCGTAGTGAACAGACATAAGGCGTGTGATGGTCTGGCGGGCTGCATGAGGGATACTCTCCCATTTCACGTCACCGATGCCGGACTGGAGCCAGATTTTGTCCATTTTCGAGATCGTTGCATCGTCAAGCAAGGCATCCCTGTCAAGCAGCTCCAGGAAATGCTGAAACGCCAGGTTTGGTGACGTGCTGCCTCCGGTGCCTGATGAAACCAGCTCCGGATAAGCACGGTATTTCGTTGCCTTGACGGGTTTGAGCATACCGGCACAGCCGGCGAGAAACAGCTTTATGGCCTGCCGTATGGCGTGGCGGTAAAGCGGTATTTCTGTCCCGGTTATCCACGACTGCATGACATTGATGCAGTCAGATTTACCGGTGATTTCCAGACGGTTTTTGCACCATGAAAACATAGTTGTACTCCTCTTTTACGTTTAAAAAAGAGGGCATCTCCCTGAGGAGAATGCCCTCAGGGGGATGATGGCGACTGACGTCGCCGGGTGTAATTTCTCTCCGCCATGCTCCGTGTTAAACCCGGAGTGACATCAGTAACGGCGGTAAGAGCCGTCTGACTTCAGCGATTCGATATCGGATTTGACGCGACTTACGGCGCTTTCAAACCTCTTACGGTCTTCAGGTTTAGCCCGCTTAGAATCAACGCGTATAACCCTGTCGAGCACATGAAGCGTCTCCGAACGCCAGCTTAGACGCTCAGCATTGCTCACGCAGGCGCGAAGATGCTGGCGGGACTGGTCATAAAGCCACTGAATCTGATCGCGGTAATCCGCAACCGGTAAATATTCCTTCAGAGGCGGCTGTGTCTCTGTATAAATGGTCAGCGATTTAGCAAACTGATTGATGCCAGGTTGCATGTATAAATCGTGATGGTCATTCAGCACGGCATCGTAAACTTTCTGGTCCAGGAAGGTGCTGAAAGAAAACTCCGGCTCGGCTATTAAGGCATCACTCAGTGCTGACCAGTCAGCATCCCTGGAGGGGTTGCAGCCGGCAGCCCAGCCTTTCAGCCATTCCGCACAGCCATTGTCATCGGGTACACGGACATAAATTCCCAGATTCTTTTCAAGAATCAGTGGACGCCCTTTGCCCTGATTCTGTGTCAGCAGCGGGCGAAGTTCAGTTGAGGTGAAACGTATCATAGTGGCTCCTTAAAAAAGGAGGTGACCTCCCCGGGAGGGAAAGTCCCTCCGGGAAGTGTCATTCAGTTAACATCAGTCAAAGCGGTAGCGAAGTTCCGCCATCTGCTGCGCCATCAGCCGCCCGGCCCTGAGGGCCTTGCGGGCTGTTGCGTACGTACCGACTCCAGGCAACTGGTCTATACGCCAGTCACGCTGAGTGAAGCCGGTGCGACGGGAGATGACGGGCGTAAACCCGTTTTCTGTCGGCACGACGTCTGCCTTAAAGCTGCAGCGGCCGCTGCGGTTGGTAAACCACTCTGCCTGCTGTTGCTGCAGGTTGCCGGCAAGCCGGTTGAGTGCGCCTGAAAGGCGGGTGATAAGTGAAAGCATTATACTGCTCATGGTTTTCTCCTGATTAAGTGCGGAGAAAACCATCGCCGCTGTTGCGGGAAGGTTGTCCCCGCGCGGGTAAAAGCCTTTGTCAGAAACTGACGCAGGCCGGTGGTTAACAGTTAACCTAAATGACGGTAACCGACGTTATCTGCATCGTCCGGATTAAAACCCCAGCTCGCAGAAACGGTTATATATGTGCGCCCGCAACGAGGGTGCGCACGATGTCTGAAATGATGCTCAAAGCGTTTACCGGGCAACAGGCCTGACGTGGTTTCCCAGGTCGACATGTACTGCCAGATTTCGCCGTCATTATCAGCGACGGTAGGCTCTGAAAGTGAGCGGTTCAGCTTATGGCGCGCCAGTTTTTTCCACATGCGGTGCCATTCACTGCTGTCACGTTTAACGTATAAACAGTATTCAGATTCCAGTGTGTTCATCGAAAAATCCCCTTCAGATAAAAGGAGGATTTGTCTCCGCAGGGAGATAAATCCCCGCAAGGGTGAGTGGGTCATATCAGTCAGCTCTTTGATGTATTAAAGACTTCATCAGTTCGCTGATTTCTTTAACCTGATAAAGGTCATAATAATCGCGATGCTTAATACCCAAAGAGCGGCACGCAGCGCGGACTTCGCTTTCTGTAACACGATCAGGGATGATGTCACGTTCAACGCACCATTCAGCGATTAGACACAATTCAGTATTGTTAAATAGCTCCATAATCAAGCACCTCAGTTGCAACCGTAGCGCTCTTGCTCACGTAAGTCATACATGAAGCCCTCTTCGTCTCTAACGGCGCTTTTGAAAAAAAACGTCCAGGCTGCTTCATCAATGTTTCTGGCCATGTGGCAGAGGTTTTCAAAAAAAGACTGCCATGATGCCGGCACGAGTTCGCGTACAGACAGCTCGGCCAGGTCCCGGGCAACGTCAGCCATTTCCCAGACATAGTATGGAAAACCGTCTTCATCGGTATCGGTGTTAAGACCAAGGCGACGATGCGCTGCAATAATCAGCAGGTCACCTTCTGCTTTGGCCAGTGCAGCTTTGTAAGCGTCACGTTCGGCGGCACTGATTTGAAAATCTTCGTTAAGAGTTAATGCGTTCATAAAGGATTCCTTAAATCATTGGGGAACCCTGCCCCTGACGGGGACAGAAGTCCCGTTAGGGTGAGAAACGGTTCGGTTAATAAGGCGGTCAGACGATGTCAGAAGCATCAGCGCTCTGATAAAACATTGCACGCAGTTGCTCTGTAGCGTTGTCCAGCGCTTTGTCCTCTCGGGACCGTGTAGCGCCCTCATGAAAAGCCGCATTCCAGTGAAGACTGTGAACACTTGTCCCCAGGAGAGTAAGCTCGTTCACAGCCTCTTCGGTAAACGCATGTCTGATGTAACCATGCTCAGTTGCAAAACCAACTGCGCGCGCGACATGTCTCAGAAAAGTCAGGTAGTCCGGAAGGCCGTCAGCAGGAACCTGGGGATCTGCATCGACCATGAGTCTGTAATCCAGACGCACGTGAAGCTGAGTTTTTACGTAATCCACCATGATTTTTGCAGAAGCCGGCGAATCACAGTTCAGTAACGTGAGAGGGTTGATCATTCTGGTGTAATGCATGGGTACGATCCCTTAATAAAAAGGGAACCGTCCCGGAGGGAAAGTATCCCTCAGGAGTGAGAATCAGGCACAGAATGCCGGATGAGTAAAACAGGTGTATGGGAGTGTGTTGCGAAGTAGAAAAGGACCTTAACCGCAGGGGTCTCTGTTTTCAAAGGTTAACAGATTTGTTACCGCCCGAAAGCGTCATCTCTCAGGTAATGATGACATTGGCATGTGATTACCCGAAGGCGTTCCTCTCAAATCACCGGAACATTGGCAGTTGTCGTAATGACAACAGTTAGCAAAAACATCGTACTTCAGGCTAAAAACTTCTTCAAGAGGTAAACCCTAGGAATTCCTGAACGATTGAGGGAAGACTTAATGAAGAAAAAATCTTCACTCTGGTAGAACCATTCTAACACGCCGCATTCAGGATGAGTTTCACAGTAAGTTTTGTATTCAGACAAAGCAGTTTTTGCAAAGTTTGAGCCGTTACGCCAGGCTGAAGCCCACTGCTTATCATTTAAAATTTTTCTGCAAAGCATTAACAGGTCCTCAAGATACGTTATCCTCTCATCGGGAATAAGACCAAGCTCAGATGCATTTGAAATCATCCTGATAACCAAGTAAGCCCGCCAGTCAATACGCTCCTTGTAATAAAAAGCATTATCAAATATCGGTAATTTTGCGACTGCCGCCTGGAGTTCGCCTTCTAAGTTGGAAATATAGTGAATGAAAAAATATAGATCAGGAAATTGCGCCAGATAAACAAGCACCCCAAGGTCACACTTAACAGAGTTGTTCATTCTGCCTCCTGACTGTTCCGGTAATAAACCTGTTTTATATAACGCCCCCGACCATCACCATGCCCCAAATCCATGGAAATCATTGCCATTACTTCATTTTCATTAAATCCCTGTTTTTTGTGAAAAGCCGAAAGTTCCCTTGCAAAGTTATAGCGCATGCTGTGTGGTGCTTTTTCACCGACTAATCCTGCCTTACGGACAAAATATCGATAACGGTTTATTGCCTGATGAATTCCAGGTTTATCAATAAACTTACCATTTCTTTCGGCCGCTTCTTTTTCAGCATATAAAATCGCACGACGGGCCTCATCACGATCAATAATGGTTGTGTCCCTCGGACGTCCGCCTTTAGTTCCGAAGATAACCCGTACTGATTTATCGCCATTTTCCACCGCACGTTTCCAGGTGGATAATGACTTACATGCCTCGACAGCCTCTTTTGTTCTTAGTCCAAAAACATAGGCCAGTCGCATCGTCGCGGCCACTCCTCTGTCCTGTTTTTCTATTTCACTGAATGCCTTTGAAAATTCTTCACGGCTCAGCGCTGTTTTTGTACCATCCCGGTTAACACCCGAAATGCCGAGTGCTTTATTACTGAGACGTTCGTTATCAGGATCTGCAAGGCGGTGTTTTCCGGCAGCAGAAAATATTCCTCTGAGAACAGACATTTCATTTTGTAGTGTTCTGTGGCTGATGTTTTGAGCTTTCCTCTGCGAGATATAAGTCTCGACGTAACGTACTTTCAGACTCTCCATGCTGCGAAGTTTTATACCCGTACTCCTGAGATGTTCGAGAAAATACCGGCTTATCCGATCACGATCAGCAATAGTGGCATAGCCTCCCGCGCCTTTTCTGGCCAGAGATATGAATTCTTTTCTGAACTCTTCAATTTTCGAACGCGCACTTTTCTGCTTCATGAAATCTCCCCGACATGAAATTCCGGATAATTCCGCTGTGAGCAACCCTCAGGCAGCTCCTGACTGAATAACCTTACAGTGACCAGTTCGTTGGTCAGACGTCCATGCGTGTCGGTAAATGTGCCATCCTGGCCGTCAGGTACTGTGTAGCATGGCGAGACTGAGTTGAGTTGTTGCAGGAGCCCGCTTGGCACTCTGTGCGGCGGTTTGATGCTCCCCGTTCACCCGGTCAGGGTGAACGCCTCAGTACTCTGACGATTTTCTCCTTATTTCATATAGTTAAGACTTCAAGAAGCCATTGGTTGCGATTTACGTTTTGCGGCCGTCCGTGTGAACGGACGCAAAATAAAGACGTATTAAGAAATACGATTTGGTGATTCCCGTGAAAACACCTTTAAAATCGTTCGTGAAGCCACGTATTACGTGGTGTTGACGTATGCCGCTTTGCGGCGTCACTTGGTACTCGTTTCACTCGAACGCAAGTGACGCCGCGCTCCTCTGCTTTCAATGCGGTTGTGGAAGATGCCCAAATGTTCCAAATGGTCATACCCACAACGCAAAGTTCGCAACGGATGCAGACGTCATCAGACGTGAGGAAACGTAATAAAACAGGCAGAAGGGCCTGAAAGAAGTGCTGACGAATCAGACGAAGGTGAAAGTAGATCCTTTATCGCGCTTATCGCGATCCCCATTTTCAAAGGCTGACGGGTTTACCGCCCGAAGGCACCGTCTCTCAGGTCATGACGGTTTTGGCAGTGCAATCACCCTAAGGCGTCCCTCTCAGATTGCCGGGACATTGGCGTGTTGCAAAAGCAACGGTACAACGATCGGAATGTTAGATCGTTATGAGATCCATTTACAAGCTAAATGTTATAGATGAATGTGGGAAAAATACGGGAACAGCCCTGAAGGCAAACTGTTAAAAGATCCCTTACACTACTGACTTCAGGTCTTTAGATTTTAAGATAGAAAGCGTGAGCGAAAATGTGGCACGTTCCCCCATGTTTTTGAGTAATCTAAATCGAATAATTGCTTTGCAAATTCAGTGCTTAGATGACTACAGGCATCTTCATAAATGGATTCAACTGTTTTGTCATCAATGGTAATGTTTGAAACAGGAAATTCAATAATGCCAGTAGAAGAGCGATTTATTGCAACCCATTCCTCGCCTTCCATCTGATTGCTTGGGAGAGTGAGGTAAGAATACAATACATCTTCTATTGGCATATTGAAACTCAGAGAAATAGAGCCGTAACCGCCTTTCTTGTTAGTGTCGGTGAAAGAGTTTGCAACATCCATGTATAAAGGTATTGTTTCGCAACCAAGAATATTCGCTGATGTTTTATAAAGCATCAGTAAGCTATCATAGCTCATTCTGTCAATTCCGAATTGCGATATTCTGACTCTTTTACTTATACGGTGTGGTATTCCTTTGGGGGGGATCTCGCGCCTTAAATTAACATGAGTAACTCCTGCAGAGTTTAAAAGTTTCTGTGTGTTTCCGTAAACTTCATCTAGCTCGGTAATGATTTCGCTTAATTGTGACTTACTGAGAGATTCTATCAAACCTTTAACGTCGCTATCATTCCTATACCATGAATATATCCTGTCATTTTTTATGGGTAGTTTAGAATCTTTAAATAAAATTGAAATAAACTCAAGTAAAATTGCATATCCGTTTCTTTTTTGTTCACAAAAGCCTGTGATGAATTTATATTGCTGAACTTTACTCCCATAGCCAATGCAAGCAGCAAGAATTTCGTTTTTTATGCGGATTTTTGAGTTGGTCAGGCTTCTATCCAGTTCAAAGGTTTTAAATGAGTTCATTTCCATTCCATTCTGGTTTATATAACGAGTCCGATTATATATATCTTATTCATCTTACTTGCAGTGAGATAAATTTTGTAATCGATTGCGAAACTGTCCTGGCTCTGAGAAAGATGATTTTCACAGGATCAGCCCTGAAAACCATAGCGCTGAGAGTTGTACAAAAACTTGCCAATCCAGCTGTCTTTAAAGTAATCTGAAGCAGGGCATTTCCTATAGTATCGGAGGCAAATTTCATGGCCAGCGACTGGAATGAAGAGCTAGATAAGTACGAGAATGGTCGGAAATTTGGTGAGGATTTGAAAGATTCAATTCGGGCTACCTTTTCTGTACTTGGGCATATGAAAGGGGCTCGCAAGAAGCACCATTCTGTTTCTAAAGAGAATGGCTACACTTTGGGTAGTCAAGGCTGGGGCAATTATGTAAATAGTGAGAAAATGTATTACAGTGAGGATGACTAGTACTGGAAAATGTTCACTCAAATCCAGTACTAGTTAGGCAGTTCTAAATCTTTTTGATTTGTGATGTTGCTGCGTCTTGCACTGCTTTTCCTGCTTGTTCTCCTGCCTGTTTAGACTGTACAGACCCTTTTTCCAGGGCTGAAGATATAGCAGCCCCTAATTGCACACCCACCCAACCTAACATACCTACCCAGAACGCCGGAAACACCACATACATCATCCCCAGCACCAAGTTCATGATCCATCCGTCACGCGGTGAGCTGAGGAAATCTGCGATAGGCTGCCCCGAAGCCAGCCCCCCTTCAGCCAGGTTTGAGTAGAGAATGGTGATAAGCCGGTCATCCAGCCAGCCCGCCAGTGCCCACCAGAACGTGATGAACTGCAGCGCAAACAGCGCAAACGAAATCGTCACTACCGTTTTAGGTTCATAGGCACTGAACATCATCAGCACGGGAATGACGATGATGATCATCATCTGAAGCAGCGCCTGGATCATCGGCAGTGCCTGCTTGAGCGCATCAAAACCCGGCAAGGCCTCAACCTGCTTCATGCCCAGCCCGACAGTAGAAGCAAACCGAGAAAGGCTTCCTCCGATACCGCTTGTTGTGTCAGAACTACCGGACATATAAGTGACACCACTGCCTGAAATTTCTGCGTTGCTGGGGCTGACCAGCCAGCGTAGCGCCGGCTCTTCCCACTGAGTACCCGGGAACTGTCGCTGAAGCTCTTTTCGGGTAGATTCGCTGAAGCTGGCCAGTACACGCTTGCGCAGTCCGTTGCTCCCGTCTGACCACCAGGTTTTGCACGTCGGATATCCTCCCTGGCCCGTATCCGGATAACCGCTGTCACGACTGCTGTTGTATGGCCACTGGCTTCGTGGCGTCATGGCAGTGTAATAGTCGTAATAACCTGAGGTGTTAAGGAAATAGTCACTGCCAATCCAGCCGACTGAGTTGATGGTGGCGTCGCTCAGCTGGCTGTTGCTGTTCTTCAGCTTAAAATAGGCCCGGGAGTAACACTGGTTTGCGAAGTCCTGGACCTCCTGCAGCACCACCGGGTCACGCAGTTTTGTGTTCTGCACGTCAAAGCGCAGCTGCCGCAGCTGCGTGCCGCAGGGAATGGACGCTATCATCGCCTGCGTGGTGCCTTTCGACATCGCATGCAGCAGATACCACCACACCGGCACCTCAGCCGTGCGGCCGTCGAAGTCATTTACGAGCCCTTTATAGCCGGAGTTCTGCGGCGTCGGTACGCTGAAGCCACACTGTTTTGCCCGCGCGTCGTCAAACTTGATCGTGCTGATATCCACCGGCAGCAGCGGAATGCAGCAGACCAGCATGACCACAAACGAGACATAGATGGCGTGCTCGATGCGCGGCAGCGCCAGAACGCCTTTGTTTCCCTCGTCGGCACCTTCCTCCCGCACCTTCAGCCACACGCCGAGTACCTTAAAAACCAGCGGCAGCGCGAAGAGGCCTGTGCTGCTGAGGATGCCCCACATCGAGTTATTGAGGACCCAGCCAAACAGGATGAGGAAGTATTCCAGGTAACTGTTCGCCGTCATGTCAGCCTCCCTGAACCGCATTTGACCAGGCCACATACTCCGTGGCCAGAAGATAAATGATGGCAAGGCGCTCCAGGCGCGGCAGGCCTCCGGCAGCGTCCGGCCAGCGCTTAAGCAGGCGCGGCCGCAGCTTCATAATCCAGATGCACCCGATGAAGACGTACATGCACAGTCGCCAGGCAAACATGGCCCAGCGGCTGTCGTAGAGCCACTTCTGAATAAGGTGGCCATCGGGGTCGTACGCCATGAACACCGAAGCCAGGCCAAAAATCGCGGCCATGGCCACGATGGTGCTCAGGAATATCAGCAAAATGCGGCCGGTGAGGCCGCTCAGAAATCTGCGCTTCATGTCAGTTACCTCCCGGCTGAGGCTGACTCATCTGACTGAAGCCCTGGTCCTGATTGCCGGCTTTCTGCTGCAGCTGGTTATCCTGATTACGTTCGCCCTGACGCTCAAGCGTGGTCAGCAGGCTGTTACTGCTGATGGATTTGCGCAGCTCCATCTCGTTACGCAGCGCGTTCAGCTCACGGTCGAGCGCATCCACTCGACGATCACCCTCGGCGATAGCCTCAGGCTGTTCGGCCGCATTCGGTTCAGACTCACCGGTCGTCAGCATGCGGCGCATGGTGAGTGCCGCCTCAACCGTGTCAGCCATGGCCAGCTCACCCGCCAGTCGCTGCACCAGTGCGGCCTTGTCCGGGTCATCACGCAGCGCCTGAATCACGCCGCGCGTGACGACAAGGCTGCCGGTTTTGAGCGCGGCCAGATTATCGGCCGTGGGCTGCAGCTGACCGCTAACCAGTTTGCTGAGCTGCTCCAGGTTGGTTTTAGTGGCGTCTTCCAGTACCGGCGAGAAGCCGGTGCCGGCAACGGTGCTGCCCGGCTGGTTATCCGCGCCGCCGCTGGTGCATTCGCTGGTTTCACGGCAGGTGCGGATAGAGCGGTCGCCGAGGACCTTAACAACTGCCGCAGCGGCTTCATCGGAGGATTTGTAGCGCTGGCAGACCGTACCGTTACAGCTGGCTGACCCGACGCTGCTGTTGCTGGTCACCGGCAGGCTGTTCATCATGTTGTAGCCGGCTTTTGCCAGGTCACGCGTGGGCTGAATGGCCGGCTGTCCCTTGCCGCCGCGTTTCTGGCCACCGACCCAGGTCACGCCTTCTTCGCCCGTGGCCTTCTGCAGCTTCTGGTCGCTTGATACCGCGTCACCACCGCTCGATGCCACGATGTCTTTATACTCCTCAGACACCGCCGCCTGCTGCCACTTGCTGCCCAGGGTGTAGTCGGCCAGCTTTTTCGACATGTTCTGGCAGTTGAGCTGGGCCTTGTCGAAGTTCAGGCCCGCCTGCAGCACGCCGTTGGTCAGCATTTCATACAGACCCGGGTTGGCACGCTGAATGGCCATCGCCGGCATGCTCATCACCGCGCCGGTCGCGCCCTGTATGACGTTGCCCATAAGGTCCTTAAATCCGCTGGTGATACCGTTGAGCTGGTTACCGACGGTGGTTTTCAGGTCAAAGTTGCCGCACATCAAGTCACTGCTCCAGCCGCCGTCCAGGCCGAGCCGCGACATGTTGCTGCGGGTTGAGGGCGGCGAAATGACCGAGCCGCCGCCGATGGAGTAGAACAGGCCGTCGTTGATGGCGCCGCTGACACCGGCGCCCTGAGAGGAAAGCGTGGTATCGATGGCCAGTGCCGGCATCGCCAGGGAAAGGAATAATGCGCTTGTGGCCACGCTCAGTTTTTTAACTCTTAAATTCTTCATGCAGTGTGTCCTTATTAAAAATCGGTGCTGTACAGGAAGGTCTGGCCACGTCGCTTACAACAGCTGTAAGGCTGCCAGAGCGCCCAGGCGTAATCGCCGCTTTCCGCCTTCTGGCCACCCGTATCCGGAAAGACCGCGCAGCTCTGCGACAGCTGCGGCGAAAGCCGCTGCCACTTGTGGTTTTTTGTGCCGGTGTTTTCGGTAACGGGGTCAGGTGGCCAGTAACCCGGAGACCGCTGGCCAACCAGTGGGTTGTAGACGTGCAGCTGTCCCTCGCGGGTGATGATATCGGCGACACGCTGAACCACGACGGCCGCCGATTTGTAGCTGTCGGTCTGCGTCACGAAGCCGCTGCGGGGATAAACGTTGCCCCACATCTCGCCGGCAAACGTATTCCCGATTTCACGCTTTCCGGGTATCAGCGCTTCCGGATAGAACGATTCAGGAATGCCCGTTCGCCAGGCCAGCGAGTCCATGGCGCTGACAAAATACGGCACGAACGGCGTGGCCGCTGAGCGGCAGGAATAGCCCGGCACCATCCCGCCGATAATCGACGTCGCCGGGTGGCCATACGCATCGCCGTAGTAGAAATGCAGGTTCTGTTTGCGCATCCCCGGGGCCTTCATCTCCTGACGGCCGCCGCCAGCTGGCACGCCGGTGAGACCGCCGGATACCAGGCTTTCAGCGCCGCCCGCCGTGGCGCTCACGGCTGACATTTCGGTCCACGGGTTGTCGCCCGGGTTAAGGTAGGCAGAGACCACGGCTTCCGGAATATAGTGGGTAACTTTGACCGAGGTTTTCACCGTGCAGCCAAAGGGGGTGCAGAGCAGCCAGTAGCAGATGCCGCTGATGCGCCAGCTGATACAGTCCGGGCTCATGGCGCTGGAAACCAGGCTCGCGGTGTTCACGCTGGCAAGCGTGCCGGTGCAGGTAAACAGCGTGGCCAGCATCAGCCGGCGCGGACGGGACAGGTGCATGTTCACGGCTGTTTCTCCCGCCAGGCATTGAGTTTCGCCCGGGCTGCGGCGACGTCGGTGGTGCCGTACACCACCCATTTATCGTCGAACACCACGGCAGGGTACTTTTCCAGCCCGAGTGACCAGGCGTGTGCGACGCCGGCATAGCTCGCCGCTAACGCCTGCTGATTCTGACGGAACGCCGGCGAGGTGATGACCGCCCGGGCCTGCTGCTCAGCCTGCGCGGGGGCAGCGGAGAGCGGGCCGAATTGCTGCGCCAAAAGGCGATCGGGCGCGTCCAGCTCGGTGACGGTGATGTCTGGGCTCAGCTCACCGGTAACGGGGTGCGCATGATCGGTATAAATCACGGTGCCGGCGTGGGCACCTGCTGTGAGGAACAGCGTGGTAAGGCAGCAGAGGGGGATTTTCATGAATAACACTCCCGGAGTGGATAGTGCAGTCAGGGTGCGTTTTTAGTGTGGGAGGGTCAGCCGTTAACTCTTAACTCAGAAATCATAATTCTCACGGCGGTCAGCTGTGCGGCACGCTGATTCATAAAAGATTCACAGACTGCTCCTTAAGAACCGGAAAAGCCGGCCGATACAAGTAGTAAGCGAACTGCCAGGTGGTGGTAAGCATCGTGAATAAAATCATTAGCTAATTCCGTTTGGGGCCTCCAGGCCCCCCTTTTTATCTGTCATTCCTGACAGTCAGTCTCGTTTGAATGTCGCCATTCAAGATAATCAAGTTCCCAGTAAAATCCTGCAGCGGCCGCATTGCGCTCAATCGTTTCGCGTGTCTCACCCTCATTAACGTACGGCAGCCATGATTCCGGGAGGCTGTCTTTTGGTCGGGTCTCGGACTTTTGAACAGCTGAAGCAGTGTCGTCTGCTGTGGGCAGAGGCCGGTATCCGCCGGGCTGTTCCCATGTTTTTCGCTGCCAGGCATCCAGTTCCTCTTCACCTGTGTCTGTGGCGTAGACAAGATATTCTAAAATTTCCTGCGTGAGGTTTTCAGGGGTTGCACCGGGAAGGGACTCAAGTAAACGAAGACGACTGGACTCCATGTGCTCACGCTCTTCCTGCTCAGACGCTTCAAGAGACTCGTTTTGATCTTTTATAAGCTGCAGAAACTCCGGTGATACCTTGTAAGCTTCCCACTCTTCATCCTGAATTCTTCTCTCCTCAGCCCTGCGTTCGCGGGCGACTCTGGCCTCCTCGATCCCCTCAGCCACAACGTCAGCCCAGTTGACGGATTCGGGTTTAAGTGTGCCGGCTACCCCAAGCTGCTGATTAAGGAATGCCAGACGGTCCCCGTCCTCCGGTTCGACTGCTGCACCGACGTCATCAGCCAGGCTGTCAGCACTGATAATCCCGGGCAGGCCGTTCCTTTCACGACCGGTACTTGCACGCTCAGCCAGGTAACGCTCACTCCACGCCAGGCCTTTAGCGCGTTTACCGGCCCCTTCAAGGCTGGTTGTGTATTTCATCAGCCAGACGTGCATAAAATGCTGACGTTCAGCCGCACACTCGGTGCTGATATCGTGAAACCGCTGATAAAAACCCTCATCGTGGCCGCAGTCCATGCTGTCACCTTCGTGTGCCACCTCGTGTTCTGTCAGGCTGAAGAGTCGACTGGCCGTCCTGAGCGCATCGGTCTTAAGCTGGCGTACGATGTCAATGTTGTAGGCGATGTAAGTCTCACCATCCGTCCAGGCTTCGGCCGATGTCGACTCGCCCAGCAGTATCTGGAACCGCACACCTCCGTGAGCCCGGGAGGTGCTATGGCGTTCGCCGCCCGAGCACACCCGTGCATACTGGGCCAGGCAGTAGCGCAGCGCGGTCCAGGCCCTGCGGGTTTCCTTATCCAGCGTCTTTTCACTCACCATCTGCGTGCGGTCGACAAAGTTCGCGCTGAGCGTGTCAAAATCGATGAGCTGCAGCTCTGAGCTGAACGGCATTCCCCAGCGACCAGAAGACGGTTGCTGTTCGCGGTACGCGGTGAGGTTGTCACGCACCCGACTCATGCATTCCAGAAAATCATCCGTGTTATCGCAGTCAAAGCGCGTCAGCGTCACCGGGTGAATGACCGGGGCGATGCCGGCACGCGCAATGAGCTCCCCACGCGGGACGTCGCGCGCATACTCAACCACAGTAAAACAGTTTTTATCGACAGCAGAGGGATAGTAGCGGCATTTGCGCAGGAAGTGCTCCAGGGTAACGTGCTGTTTGCCCGGGAGAAGCGTAATCACCTCTTCACCGTTAACCAGCTTCTGCAGGTCTCCCTCGCCGGCAAGCAGCGCCCGGGCGGTTTTCTCACGCCGGGCCTCGGTTTTGCGGTGACTGCCGGTGTTGTCAGAAAAGGCCTGCGCCAGCCCGCTGAATTTTGCTGCTATCTGCTTCCAGACCATGCAGCTCTTGCGCAGAATCTCAGTGCGCGACACATTTAAAGCAATGGCTTTTTTACTCACGATAAGGCCACCCACTCCCCAGTTATGCCCCGGGTCATGCCTGACAAGCACGCCCTGGTTATAAATGGATACAGCGCCGTCTTCCCGCAACCGATACCAGGCTGCGTCATCCTCAGCGTCCCATTTTTCCAGTTCCGGTTTACGCGTAATCACGTTGCCGTTGAGGCAGACCGAGACGGGCGTGTAGCGCACCAGGTCACGAATTTCCTGCATGCATGACATACGCTCCTGAGTGGACATCGGCTCATACCAGTCACCGCTAATGACACACCCCTCCTGAATCTCACCGGGCTCTGTCAGTTCATATTCATAACCCATTACCCGCGTGTCGACCTCCATCTGCCAGCGCTGCGAGCGCCAGACGGTCCGGGCATGCGCCATAATCTGGCCACGGCCGAGGCGAAAACGACCGTAGGTGGCATCGCCTTCAGGGTGTGGCGTGCCGAAGCGGCCAAAATAGCGTTTCACATCTTCATATGACGCAAAACCGCGACCGTCGTCACGGCAGGTGAAGCCCTCCGGGGTAATCTCCAGAATGACCGCAACCGCGCCAGCATCGACGCTGTTCATGATGAGTTCGATAAGGGCTTTGGCCACAGAGCCGGCCTGGCTGTAGATGATGTGATGAATGATTTCGGGGTCGAGCTCGAAGGGATGTCGCATAAGAATGCTCCTGTTATGAATTCAGGGCCATTTTCCCGATGAAGATTAAGGGTTAAATGAAGAAGTCATAATGCGGGTCTGAAAGAATAACGGGTACGTTCAGGACAGACATGAAAGGCAGAAAGGTACAATGAAACTGGAAGAAAGAACGGCGGAATTTCTGGAACATCGCTGACCCTGGCACTATGCCGCGCGACGCTGACTGAAGGTGATGAATGGCACCAAAGAAGATGCAGAAACAGAATAAATTGCCAGGCGACCTGAACACTGCCTTAACATATCGGCAGATATACCACCTGACAGGTGGCGAGCGCATTCAAGACAAATACATAAAGCAGAGCAGCTATGTAAATAGGGTTACTGAATCCCGAATGCGCAACGTATATTTAGTGATATTTGAGCGTTAAACTTGCGGTGCAGGCAGGTTTTCGTCCAGATGCTTTAATAATATTTCGTATGCATCAAAAAAACATCTAAATTCCGATTGATTCACATTAAATGAGCTACCAACCGTACCAAGGTTGGTTTTACTTTTGAAGTTTTCATCTACAAATCCCATGTTGTGAATGCAAATATGTCTTATCTGAAATGCAAGTCGAAGTTTCTCAAGGCTTGTAGTAATGCCTGAAAAATCTATTTTATCGGACAGGCTTGCAATAACATCATCGAATCGTTGAAAAAAACCATTTCCGCTTCCCTTTGAATATCCATACTCATCAAAAATATCTTTGAAAAAAAACTCGATATCAGAGCAAAGCGATATTACGCAGATCTGGTAAAGGCGGTCATAGATCCCCGAATACATCATCCTGTAGTCATGCATTGTTTTGACATTTGAAGGCCATTTTAACGAGTTAGCTACATCCGAATTGAAAACAAAGGTCTTATCGTTGTCCTCAACCGTGGCAGCATGCATAAAAAGAAGGTTGTTTGTCAGTTCCCTGGATTTGTCATAATGCATTTTTACCCGTAAGTTGCTAAGTGTATTCCTGTCCATGAAACCCTCTCTTTGAAAGTAGTGAGTGATAGTAATTAATTTTAGCCTGCAAAGAAGCCGAAAGAATTAAAACTGAACCGTTTTCAATCTTGATTTGTAGTCATCCCGTTGAGATTGACTCAAAGTAGTGTCATAAATTTCGAGCACATTATATTTCTGGCCATCATTTGCAATAAAATTTGTAAGTTCATCACCAATAAAAGCCCTAAACGCTCTACGAGTTTCATCGGTTTCAGGACTTGAGGATAAAAATCTAGGGTATGCCCATCCGGCATTCCAAATCCCGCCGGATGAGGATTGAAATTTGACGCCTGCTATAACAAGTACAACAGCGCAGCGTAAGCACGCTGGTTTGGATATTCCTATGTATTCTGGGAATGTACCATTATGCAACTTATGATAATCAAGCAGTTTCATTTCTGCATGCTTTTGTACAGTAGTATCGCTGACTTTTGTGTAAGTATTTGCTGAAAAAACATTTTCTACACTGGGCTTATTCCAGTCATTCATAGCCACTGCGGGTTTGTGGTTGAAAGTACCCGTATCTACCACAGCAGCACAATTCCTGTCGTTTGATGGTTTTATTTTCTCTGCATTTTTATCAGATATTTCTTTTTCTTTATAAACGACCGTAGAAACCTTACGCTGCCAATAACTTATCGTCGCATTTAGCATTCGATCAAGGTCATTTCTGTAATTAAAAGCCATGTAACCCCCTACGAATAGTTAAATTACATTAACATTTTTGTTTTTTAATTCACAACAACTATTTGAAACATGAGAAGGAGGCAGCATTGTAAGAGCAACAGAAATGTCACTATAAATATGATTTTAATAGGATATCTTCATATCTGCCCTTAACCCGCCAGAGGGTTGTTAATGGTAGTGAAACTCAGTGACTGTTAAAAAAATGCAGTAGTAACAATCAAGTCTATCTATGATTTAATCCGCAGGTATCAACTGCTGAATTAAAAAGGGAATGCTAAAACCTGAAATGCGGTAGTCGATCCTCATCAGGGGCTGACAAATGGTAATAATCGCGGGCTCTATGCCGCCCGCACCCGCAGCCTCCGTTCCCGCCCGACACCACACACCGGTGCCGGGCGATAACGGAGGGTCTGTTTAATGGCACATCTCAGCCTCTGTTGCGCGGTCTATCTCCTTCAGCACCCACAGCATATCTGTCGCATCCGGCACACAGATATTCCAGCGGATGCCGGTCCTGTAATCCTCCTCGGTTGGCCATAGCGTATTACCAGTGACAGTGATGAGAATATCCAGAGCCCTGTTGTTGGCACCGGAGAGATGCACGGCCGTGCAACTGCGTCGCCCGACGCGATGCGGATAGACCGATACCAGCAAGGGATGCTCAAGGCGCTGACCTATCTCCTCCCGGAGCTTCACGATGGCACGGTTATCCGTCTCACCCACCGATGCCTGCCCCTGCGGCGGGACGGTAAAAATGACAGTGGCGATTAAAGCCTTGTCCCCGACAACCAGTGGCGGCGCCATGGTCAGTTTTTTCATAAAATCCCCTGTCAGTGAATAAGACCACGGCTCTCGTCAAGGCGACGTGCAACATGGTAAACGGCCTCAAGTTCCGAACATTTAAATTCATTCATGATGGCCCGGCGTTCTGCTTTCTCTTCTTTTTCCGTCATGCCCAGCGCCAGGTAGAGGCTCGGCGGTACGGCCCTGAACAGCGCCTGCACCTTACGCGAGAGAATGACCCCCTCAGTGTATTTGCGCGGCAGTTTGGTGGCAGAGAGCAGCATTGCTTTTTGCTCATCATTAAGCGTCTTGAAGCGGGCAATCTGCTCAACCTCTTCAGGCGGCATAACCAGACATATCCACCACTCGGCCATGTTCAGCATCTTTTTCGACGTATCAGGGAAGTCGGCAAGGTTCTGGGTAAAAATCCAGAGCCAGGTGCCTAACTTACGCCACATTTTGGCAATTTTGGTGGCATAGGGTCCCAGCAGTGGGTTGGTGGTGACAATATGTCCCTCATCAATGGGCACGATGATGTCACGGTCAAGATACTGATCGCGTTCGGCGATGTTGTTGATGGTATTCAGGAGGGAGATAACCGCCACGGCCATCTGAGCCTCGTACCCTTCGCGGGCCAGTTGCCCCAGGTCCACGATCGTGACGTCGGCCTCAGGCCAGGGGGTACCCGGGCGGTTGAACAGTTCGCCCTCAAAACCTTCCGTGAACATGCGCAGCGCCTCTGACATCTCCTCGGCGCGTGCGCGGCGGGCTGGCGTGCGTTTCTCGCGGCCGTCGTCGCCCAGGCTGATGTCATGAGCAATGTCCTGCAGCGCAAACATCAGGTCCTCGGGCAGCATCTGGCGGGACTCAGCATAAGCCTTACGGGCGGCATTCATGATGGCTTCGCGGATCATGCCACGGTCGGCACGCGTCATTCTGGACTCTTCAGAGGCTTCTCCACCGGTAATCATCAGGCGGGCAGCAATCTCCATTTCCCCCAGAACGTCACGCTCACCGTCTTCATCATCCTCATCGTCTGCGTCAGTATCCGGCAGGTCTTCCTCACTGATGATCAACGCTTCGGGCTTCACATCCAGCAAAAGGTGCGAGTCACCAAAGGGTGCCAGCGACACGACCTTGCCGGGCTTGATGCTGACGCGATGAACGCTGAGGCCCAGCGACGCACAGTAGTCACCATAGAGGCCAAAGCTGTTCCCCGCCTCAATCAGGAAAATACGCGATCGATAGATGGCCACCATCTGAGACAGCTTGTCGACCGCCGTGGCTGACTTGCCGGCACCGGTCGGGCCAAACAGCAACAGGTGCGCGTTCTGGGTGCGATCCTCTTTATTCAGCGGGTCGACAGACAGCGGACCGCCGCCCCGGTTAAAAAAGGTGAGACCGTGATGGCCGGTGCCGGTGTCACGCCCGTAAACCGGTGACAGGCAGGCAAAGTGCTGAACAAACATCAGGCGCGTGTACCAGTTGTGGCGGTCAAGCTGCGGGTTAAAGCACATCGGCAGCGCCCGCATGTAGGTGCTGAGCGGACCGATATCGTGTTCCGGATTAACCGGCTCCAGCCCGCAGTTCAGCAGCTTACTGCTGAGGTCAAGGTAGCGTTTGCTCAGGGCGTCCTCGTCCTTACCCTTTATGAGCAGGGTAATGGCCGCCCGGTAAAGCTTGTGCTTGTTACCCAGGAACGTGCGGGCAGTGGCGGCATCTTCACGCGCACGCAGCGAATCGACGTTCTCTCCCATCGAGTTGCGGCTCAGGCTGGCAAAATTCGCCTCCAGTTTGTCCTGAGGCTGCACAACCAGCGTCATGGCCAGCACGGTGCCTTCCGGCAGCAGATCCATAATGGCGTTGATGTTGTCACCGCGCTTTACCTCGCCGGTGAGGTGTCCTGTCTGCGGGCGGGTACGAAGTCGGGCGACAGGCACCGCTTTGTGCGCGACGTTATCAAACCACCATATGCCCTTGTCCGCATCGCTGCGGGGGCGGGTGAACCACAGGCTTTCGCTGAAGTCATTGAGCAGAGGAAGATCGCTGTGCGCGTCATCGCGATGACGGGCACAGCGGTAAAGTGTGGCCTTGTCTGTCCACTGGGGGGCCGGGTTGAACCATCGCAGCAGCCAGCTGTGTATCTGCTCGCCGTTCTGGCGCACGGAACGAATGCCGGCGCCGCTCATTGCCGAGGTCAGACGGTCGCAGACCTGATTCAGTAAAACTTCCGGCGCCATCGGGTCACGGTAAGGTTTTTCCACCCAGCGGTAAACCACCATGCGCGTGCGACGGATCTGCCCGCGCCAGGGCGCACCTGTCACGGTTTCATCCACAAACAGGCCTTTTTCAGCGGCCACGTTCTTCAGATGCCGCTCCTGTTCGTTCAGCCAGGCCTCGGTGAAAGCCGTTCCCTGTGCCCGGGGTCTGACGTAGCCCCGGATGGAATCCATATACGCCGACAGATCTGAATCGTCCTGACAGAAAAACTGTACAACCCACTGGTGTGAGTCCAGCTCGGGAATGCTGTCCTGCAGCGCATTTTCAACCACGTCACGGATTTCCTCCAGGCGCGATTCGGGACGGCCTTCAGTGCCGACCGGATTGATCTCATAAACTGCTCCCACAGAAACGCCGTCATCGAGCAGGATGCACTGGTGTTCGGGAAGGTATTCTCCCCAGGGAACGTGGTCGATAATGGAGGGACCGGTGGCATAAAGACCTGATTCATCGGCGTGCGTCAGCCGGCCGTCACGGGTGATCGGCTCATGGCCCTCAACCGAGAACGGCCCGTGACCGTGCTGATGTTCAGTCTGGGCTTCACGGCTGCGGCGAAAAAGACGAAAGGCCATTTACAGCGCCTCCGTGCGTTCGCCGGGCAGCGCGTACTGCACCTGGCTGTAAAACGGGAAAACGGTACTGTAGCCCGGCACCGGCGTGTTGCCGTCGGCCAGATGCGGGAACACATACATCACCATGTCGGGGTTAGGCAGTCGCGGAAACGTCTGCTGAATTTCATTTTCCTGGGTGCGGCTGTAGCTGTCCCGGGTCTGTTGTCCGATCGTACGTTCGCTGTCGGAGACCGGCCGGCGCAGCGTGGTGCGGCTTTCAGCGGTGGCGTGGGTTGTTGAGGCGCCGTTGTTCCAGAGCTCCAGCATGGTGCTGTCACCAGGCGGCAGCATTTCATCTTTGGAGGTGCTGCAGCCGCTCAGCATCAGAGCAACTGTCCCGCCCAGAATGAGCAAAATTAAGGCATTATTCTTCATCATCAGCCTCCAGCGTGTGCATCTCAGAAATGACTGCTGAAAGGCGCAGGATGCGGCCATCCGCCTGCCTGAGCAGAACATCAGTATTTTCACGAACCAGCTTCTGCGCGACGGCCAGCATGGCCCAGTCCGTCACGTCCTGCGGTTCAGCTTCCCACTTGCCTGTATCTCGCCGGACGAAGCCGGCATACAGTCGGCCACTTAGCGGGGTATAACCCACGCGGTACTCAAGCTCACTGCTGTCTTTACTTTGGCTGTTCATCAGTCCATCCCCGTACCTGAGCCTGCCAGGCTGAAGTCATACTTCACCCTGCGGCCTTTCTCTTCGTAGTCGATCGCCAGCTGGCGGGTAATGTGCAGCGCCACGGTCTGACCCGGCGGCACGTATATCGCGTCAAACGTCTGGCCATAACGCTGCTTTACCCAGTCCACGGTTTCTTTCATGCTCCCGGACAGCGATTTACCCAGCACGGCCTGTCCCGCATCACCGGTCAGCGTCTGCGTCACGCCGCCCATGGCGTTGGTCTGGCCCGTCATCTGGTTCTGTGAAAGGGCATCGCCGGCAGCGGCAGCGCCGGCCAGCAGGCTGATAGTCGGCAGATAGGTAGAGGCGTTGCTTTTACGTGTGCCGGAGATGCAGGGAATGCCGTTGTCATCCGACAGCCAGCCGATACTGTTATTGGCGTTTCCGCTGCTGTTCTGTGAATTCTGGTTGTTACTGCCGCCGTTCTGGCTGTCCGGCGCGGGGAGCGTGCGCACCGTGCCGTCCGCGAATACAAACGTTATGCTGGTAATGGACCCGCGCACGCAGGACAGCGTCCAGTCACCGGTCGCCGTACCGGATACGATGGCACCCTGAACGTCCGGCAGCTCGATGCCGTTGGCCGTCAGGTTGTCTTTGCCTAACATAACCTTGAACGGGTACGGATCAGTTACTTTACCGTCAATGGGAACGCGGCCAAGCAGTGCCGTCATGGCGCGACTGCCGACCAGCGTGGAGTTCTCCGGCAGCGTAAACACCGGATCGACGGGTTTCACCGCATCCGGCACAGCCTGACTGACGGCTGTGGAAACCGCTGCGCCGGCCTGCTTACCGGCGTCACCCGCTTCACCGAATGACGAGGCAAACGAGAAGCCGGTCGCGCTGTTTTTATTGCTGTCATTCACGGGTTTGCCGCTGGCATCCACCGGGAGTCCGTCTTTAGGTTCGACCCACAGCAGGCCATCTGAGACAGGGGCTGACATCGCGACGCTACCACTGGTGCCGTTGTCATAGCCCAGACCGATCGGAATGTCGCTGCCGGGTCCGCTACTTTTGTCAGGCGTTGCGGCATTTTTGTTTTTCAGTTGCTCAAGCATCTGACCGACCTGCGAACTGAGATCGGAAACCTGTGCGCTGAGCTTTGCCCGCTTGTCAGCCTCGTCAGCACGGGCGTTGGCCACGGCCTCGTTAATTTGTGCATCCACGTTGCTGTTGGTCTTTTTCAGATCCGCGTTTTCTTCGTTCAGCTTTTTGTTGTCACTGGCGAGCGTATCGAGGCGGTCCTGAACGCGGCGAAAATTGCCCACTATCGTGCGCAGGGTGTCCTGCGGCGTGTCGCCTTCAACGCCCAGCGCCTTGAGATCATCAGGCGACAGGTCTTTAAGCGCTGCATTGGTGGTTTTTTGCGTCAACGCCGTTTTTTCCTTTGAATCCGAGCAGGATTTGACGCCCACGACGATGGCGACGGTCAGCACCACCGGCACTGCAATTTTCACTATCAGGTTTGTGCCGGGCTGGCTCATTTCTTCGCCCTCCGTGCCGTTTTAGGCATGACCGTGACGGGTTCAGCAATAAACGCGCCTTCAGGGCGTCCCTGAATGACCAGGTATACGACCGTTGTGTCTTCAGGCGTGCCGGCACGACCCAGCCAGCGGTGCTGAAAGGTCGCCGTCTCGAACTGGCCCTGCAGCTCTCGCGGGTCGAGGACCACCTTGTCGGCCGAGCGGTTACGCACCTGCAGCGCCACCACGCTGTCGCCCATCAGGCTCCAGGCCGCCATCGGCGTGACCGACACGGGCTCGCCAGGCATCAGCGTGGTAATGGACGATGGCAGCTTCAGTGACACTGGGCTGATGCCCGGCACCGGCTCCACGGTTCGGACCGGCCCGTAGAGGCTCTGCGCGGCATAGCGGGTCAGTACCACCGGCAGCGGCGCGCTGAGTTTTGGTGCTTTGCGTGCCGGCGCAGTGTCAGTACCCGACGCCGAAGAAGTGTTTTTACTGCTGCTGCCTGCATCACTACTCACCGACTGTCTGTCACTGGCCGTTGCAGTGGCCACTTCACCGTCATACACCAGTTTTACCGGTTCGCGG
Source organism: Pantoea sp. BS_8 (assembly GCF_041954965.1). Classification (NCBI taxonomy): domain Bacteria; kingdom Pseudomonadati; phylum Pseudomonadota; class Gammaproteobacteria; order Enterobacterales; family Erwiniaceae; genus Pantoea; species Pantoea sp. BS_8. Next base: position 21,260 of record NZ_JAVAXU010000019.1, on the reverse strand, counting down.
GTCAACTTGCCGGGCACGGCGCTGACGTCAAGCAGGATGACTTCGCCGTTTTCCTTGTTCTGCAGCTCAATGCGCGTTACCGGAAAGGCTTCTCTGGCATCGAAATAAACCGCGCCGCCGGTGCTCTGAATGCGCACTTTGCCGTTGAGGGACGGCGGGAACCCCACGCGCACGTTTTTATTCACAAACACGATGCGCTCCTGGCCGACGGTTAGCGGTATCTGCAGCGGAATGCGCTCCCACTTCATGAGCTCAACCGCCTGCGTGAGGCCAGAGACCAGCAGCAGGCACAGCAGTATCAGAGGACGTTTAATCACTGGAAGACTCCTGATTTTTTCTCCGGCTCCGGCTGCGGCATGGCTTCGAGCTGCTGCGGCGTGGAGTCATAACAGTCAAGCGCCAGACCAAATGGGTTGCGGGCCGGATCACCTTCCCAGCGCACGACTTTGAGGGGGTAGCGAACAAGCGCCCGCTTGACCTTCTCGGCGTGGTAATACTCGTCAGCTACCAGGTCGAGCCGCACCACCCAGCGATCGTCACTCAGGATGTCAACACTGCTGTCGCTGTAGCCGCGACGGGGGATTTCATACACCACGCGCACGCGGTCCTTGAGTTCGCCGCTGTTTTTCCGAAACTCATAGTCCCTGTTCAGGAAATCCTGGCAGGACGGCGTCAGGTAAGGACTGAGCTGGGCAATCTTCGCCGAATAGTCCACCTCACCGTTGGTCGGCCAGGCGTTAAGCTGCTGGAAGATATAAAACGCGAAGGCATAAACCGTTGAGGGCGGAATAACCCACCATTTCTGCGTGCTGCCGGAGCGCAGGTCGGGGGGAATGTGGATGGTCATGTCCGAGGGCGCACGCATCCAGCCAACTGAGGTGACCAGCATGCCGGCGAACAGCAGCACGCAGGCAATCCGCAGGGAAAAGATGTGGTTATCACGCGCCGTGATACCGTTACGAAACCGGCTCATAACCCCCTCCTCATTGCCCGCGCGGACGTGCGCTGCAACTCCCAGGCGCGGCTGGCCAGAATCATTGAACGCGACAGGCCCAGGCGGCAGCGGATTTGTTCCAGCCGCTGCCAGATGTAGTTCTCAGGCTTGCCGCGCTTGTAGGCAGCAATCCAGTTCCCGCCGAAAAACACAGTAAGAATCGGCATCAGCAACATGCAGGTCGGGAATGCCAGCCAGCCGACGTGGGGCACCAGGCAAAGCGGTACGCCCAGTGGAATGCCCACCAGGCTGCCCGTACCTGCCGCCAGCAGAAACTCGCCGGCGGTAAATCCCCGGTACACCACGGGCGGGTAATTGAGCCGGTCAGGGAGAAAGTCGATAACGGCCATCGTTGCTCCTCAGAGAATGTCAGCAGCCTGGGTTGCAAGGTAAATCACCACGAGGATGAGGATGATGCCGACGACGCTGTAAAGAATGAGTTCGGTCCAGGTGTTTTTGCCCTTACGAATGTCGTGAAACGCGGTAATGACGGCGTGTGCGACAGCCAGAAAGGCGCCCACACACACCAGAAGCCCCAGACCAAGCGCCGCCATCTTTAAGTAGGCCATGACAACGTTATAGGTTCCGCCACCGCCACCGCCACCGGTCGGCTGCACAACGGGTGGCAGGCCTGCGCGGGCATGACCGGCAGCCAGTGTAAGAGTCAGCAGCGTGACGCGTCCCCGTGCGGCACGACAGAGCCTGTTAAAACGAAATTTCATGGTGGTGTCCTTTCAGTTAAAGAAGAAAAACAGGGTCAGCAGGTACAGAAGAACCAGACGGATAACCAGCTCATTGAACTGCCTGAGTGTGATGGCTCTTGACGCCCATCCCCGGTAGCCCTGCACGATGGCCCAGGCCGAGAAGAGCAGGATGACGATAGCGAGCGCGCTCAGGATCAGAATGTTCAGTTGGGAAGGCGTGAGGCTGCCGCCGGAGCCTGCCGCCCAGCCGGAGGTCTGTGCGCCGTTCATCGCCACGCCGGCTCCTGTGCCCGGTACTGTCCGGTCACCGACGCTGAGCCGGTGTTAGGCTGCGCGCGTGACGGCTCCAGATAGGTGGAAATACCCTGTTTCATGGTGGCGATATCTCGGGTTGCCTGCTGATAGTCGAAGTAAAAACGGGCATCCTGATTCTGGTTCGCCACCACGCGGGCGCGGTCAAGGCCCGCCTGAACCTGATCCAGCTGGCGCATCACCAGCGCGAGCTCATCCTTTTCGGAGGCATGGCACACAATTGCCGGCATGACACAGGCAAGGAGTGCAATGAAAGGGGGTAAACGGCGCATGTAAGGCTCTCCCGGGTAACAGATGAGGGTGAGAGTGACGCAACCGCGCCCGCCTGACAGCAGTAAAATCTTTATGGATTTCTGAAAATAAAAGCAGATTGTTTCTGGCGAAAACCGCACCGGCTGGGCGATGATTAAATACACAATGCATTTACAGACGGAGCTGATGTCACATGGACACGACCGAACAGCTGGACGGGAAGTATTACTTTGACGGCATGAGTGTGGATAAAGAAGAGTTGCTGATGTGGCTGATTCTTGACGAGTTCACTAAAACCTTCAGCGGCATAACGGATATTCTGGCCGTTGCCTCAATGCTGGCCAGCCTGCCGTTTATTCCTGTCTCAGGAAAACTGGATGCGAAAACGGCCACGACCGGCACCAGTCCTCTCTCGATGGTAATGCGCACACTCATCAAAAAACGATTCGCTAAACGCCGCCGAACACTGACGCTCAGTAGCATGATGCGGGGCAAATGGGCCTACACGACAAGTGTGGGCGCCTACATTGGACGCTGGGTGCCATGGGTTGGTGCCGTTATTACTGCCCGTGACATCTACATCATTACGAATAACGTCATACTTCGCTACCGACTGATAACGGGTGAAAAGGACTAAGCGCATGGAAACTTCAGTTCAGGTCAGAAACCTGCTTAAAAAATACTTCTGGGAAATGTCAGATGATGTCTCACTGAGTACAGGGGATCAGATGGTACTCCCTGAAGAGGCCGCTGATTTCATCGAAGAGTATGCAGAGAAGTTTGGCGTCGACATGACCCATTTTGAGTTCAGGAAATACTTTCCTAACGAGGGCATACGCTTTTTGCCTAATGCCATCCTGCCGAAATTCATGCGTACAGACCATCATGAACCCGTCCCACTGACCGTCAGAATGCTGATTGAATCTGCTGAGGCCAGACGCTGGCTTTTCCCCTGAACAACGCGATGACATTTATAGTCCGGGATAAATGAATGACATTAATTCTGCGCGAAGCAAGACAGTGTGATGTTTCACTCCTGAGCGAGCTGGGTGTCAGTACATACACCCATCATTTTAAGCAGTATTGGACCCACAGCGAGGAACTGGACGCGTTCCTTAATCAGGAGTATTCGCCACAGGTCATCGAAAGCAGCCTTGCTGACCCTTCCGCAGGCTGGTATGTAGTCGAGACGTCGGATCCGATCGGATTTGTTAAAGTCATCTGGCGATGCAATATTCCTGGGACGCCTTTACACGGCACTCTTCTTAAAAAACTTTATCTTTCAGAAGGCTCTACCGGGAAAAACTACGGTCAACTCATATTTGGTGAAGTGGCTGAGATGGCGAAAGAAAGAGGGAGTAACTTTCTGTGGCTTGAGGTGCTTAAAGAAAATACCCGTGCGCGCAGATTTTATGAAAGACAGGGTATGACGTTTATCAAAGATAATTTTTATAACACTGCAACTCAGGATGTTACGGTGCACGTTCTGGGCATGAACCTCTGAATCCTCTTTTTAGCCATAAAAAAGGCCTGCAGCAGCGCAGGCCCTCCGGGCACATCCCCCGCAAGCACACACTTCACAGATACTTTTTGAACGACGCCGTCACGACAGCCAGTACGCCACCAACCAGTAACGCAGATGGCAGCAAAAACAGATTTGGCCAGACTGCGGTAGGCCATGCCAGATACAGCATGCAGGGTCCGTAGAGCGCTGGCTTAACGAAGCGTTTTGCGTGATGATAGACAAAACTTGATTCGTAGCCTGCCCCGTAGCGACGCAGGTCACGCCTGACCAGTCCCTCAACGATGCCGGTGATGATGACCAGCCCGAACAGCGGGATGCTGAGAAACAGGATCATCACGCGGATAAAGAAAATCAGCGTCACCCAGAGTGTTGCCTGCAGGTACTCCCCCAGCCTGCTGATGAGGGATGCGCCGAAGCCGTTAAGGGACGGAATGAGGCCGCTCCCTTTCTGACTCGTTTCCCTGAAAGAGTCCAGCCAGTGACTGAATCCGCTGTCCACAAACAGCCAGTGCCAGGCGGCCTGAACCCAGCGGGTGATGGTTTCCACCGGCGTGGCCATCAGCAGGCTTCGGGTATACCCCGAAGACAGCCAGTGGCTTTCGGCCAGCATTACCTGATAGCTGTGCATGGCACCCTCGTCCGGCCAGAGGAACGTCATGCACGCATATTCAACACCCAGGCTGACGAACAGCGAACCAATCAGGATGCCGATGAGGCTCAGCGGCATGTCCCACAGCAGCAGCGTAAAAGGGCCCGGGTGTCTTTGTTTCGCGGGAGTACTCTGCCGTGTGTTCCCGCCATCATTCTGGGACATGAAGGCCTCCCGGAATACCGGCATCACCACCTGTCCACCAGGATTCGCCGCTGTGATAGTTTTTCTCCATCGTGTCAGCCAGCTGTTTCAGACTCGCCGGCATAAAGCGGTCACTCTCATCGCTGACCGGCAGCGGCATACGGATTTTCCACAGTCTTCCGCCTTCCAGCAGGGCAAAGGCCTGACCTTTCGGCAGATTAATGATGTCAGAGGGGCTTATCATCGGCACCTTAACCAGCGTCACCTGATCGTTAACGTTACTGTTGAAGTCCGTGCCTTCACCCGGGCGGGAGACGTCGGTTACACCTGACGTCAGGGTTTTCTGGTAGACCCCCACTTCAGGTAACTGATCGGTCATCAGCATGGCCGTGTTTTTTTCGCGAACCCGGAGCATGACCAGTGAGTTAAAGTTACCGATGACCTGGCTGGCTTTGGCCGCATTCCCGATGCGGGCCTCGATGTCGGACAGCGTCTGCGTATAGGCCGTGACCTGGAAGCCGGCACCGCCGCCTTTGTTGATGAGCGGGATAAATTCGTCCCCCATCAGCTCGTTAAATTCGTCACAGTGCAGGTTGATGACGGCCTTACCGGCTTTTTTGTCACCCTCATCGCCCAGACCAAACTTATAGATATGGCCACCTTCAGAGACCAGGTCAGCAAACATGCTGTTTCCGACGGCGGCTGCCACAACCGGGTCAGACAGCGCATCAAGGCCAACATAGACCACGCCGCGAGACTTGATGATGTTGTGCCAGTCGAGTATCGGACGTGGGTCGCTGAGGTCGGTGTAATCAGGTGCCAGAAGCGCGGCCGTCTTACCCGTAGTGAGTTTTTCCAGCAGCGGCAGCAGCGACGCCACGATTTTGTCAAAGTACGTCCGGTCATACTGCACCGCACTGCGCAGGCCATCGAGGACCGGGTCCCAGAGCTTTTTACCCTCAGGACTGCCGAGCACCTGCTCAGACGCCCATATTTTGATGCCGTTCGGGCGTCCCTGCAGGTGGCGTGGCAGGTCTTTTTCTTTGATACCGGCCTGCATCAGTGCCTCCAGGCTGCCCATCAGCGCCGGTGCCTTCCCGCTAAACAGGTTATCGACATAGGTCTCATACAGCTCGCCGATATTGGTGACGTAACGCAGGATCAGGCTGTAATCCGGACGCTGGCCAAGGGCGACCAGCGCACGGGTAATAATGTTAACGAACCGCCAGGCAAACTCACGGAAGGCGGCAGCATTACCTTCATTTGATAGCTGCCCCGCGACGCGCGACGCCACCTCGGAGATACGGCTGAAGCGACCCACGGCGTTATAGCGGGCGCTGATGTCCGGCCAGCCCAGGTGGAAAACCCAGAAGTTATCCTGACGGCCGGCGCGGTGCGACTCGGCATACATACGCCGCAGCAGGTCTGCGTCACCTTTGGGGTCAAATACAATAACCACCTCAAATTCGCCGGCGGCATTGCGCCTGCGGATATCCTGGGTGATCAGCAGCTCTGCCAGGCGGGTTTTGCCGACGCGGGTGGTGCCCATGACCAGCATATGACCCACGCGCTCGCCAAGGTCAGACATGACGTTGACCTCATCAGGCTCAACGCCATGATAAACGGAACTGCCGCCGACCGGGGGCAGCGGCCGGAACGGATTGAGGGCGGAGTCGGCCGACGTCAGCCGGCACAGCCACGGGAGGCTGTACTCCATCTTTTTTTCCAGCTCCCGGGCCAAGCGGTACATGACGGAGGGCTGGACGTAGATTTCGCATTCAGGACGGCGGGCCTCCATCAGCCGCTGCGTGTGTCGGGGCGACCACTGAAAACCTTTGCCGAGAAACAGATGCCGGCGGCTGACCGGTATCTGGTCACTGGTCAGCGCATAGCGCGAAAGGCGACGTACATTGCGGCGGTAGCGCAGTATTTTTAATCCCTGAGAAGTGCGCTTCAGCGCCAGCACGCCGAAACCGGCAGCGGTCACCCAACTGACCGAGGGCGCCAGCGCGACTGACCAGGGCGCCGTCAGGCAGATGAAAGTGGCACTACCGGCCACGGTTGCCGAATACAACTCGACGGCGGGACGGAGCAGCGACTCCATGACGTAACGATCGCTCATGCTAAAGACCCCTGTCGGTTTATCTGAACAGCCTGCTGAAAAATCCCTGACGCCTGCCTTTGACAGCGGGCGCGTTTCGCCAGATACGGAGTTCATGCAGGAGTTGCCAGCCTTCAGCAGGTTGTTTTATCTCCCCTGAGGCTTTAAGCCAGTGAACCAGTGGATGACTGAGCAGCTCCCCGCTCACGTCCAGTGAGGGGAAATAAAGTGATGAGGAGTAGATATCCGTTTTCCAGCCGGGATTATCCGCCCTGCTGAGGTGGACATGACTGACGCCGGTTTCAGCATACAGTCCCAGCGGCCTGTGCAGGGCCAGCTCATCACGCAGCGCGAGGTAAACTGCCAGCAATGGCTCATCAAATTCGTAATGATTCAGATGCACACTATGGAGATACGCTTTTTCCTGATCATGGAACAAGAATCGTGCCAGACCGCTGCGGTGATTACCGTCGGCACCGATATACCAGTCAATACCGTCATAGCTGTTGTAAAACATGGACGGCTTCTTAGCTGAAGTCTCAGAGTAATAGCCCGGATTTCGCTCAAGCATAGGGATATTACGGTCCATGCGTTTGCCCCGGTGCAGGAACTCATGCCAGCTAAGCCCCTGGTAATCCGGATGTGCCGTGCCTTTAATACAGAAGACGTTAATACTGCCCGCGTCGGTCCAGTAATGGCGTTTAAGAAATCCTCCGTGAAGACGCAGGCGACTGTCGTCCCAGACGCCGATTTTTTCACCTGCCCAGTACGGCGGATTTGCGTCAATTTTCGACAAAAATTCGCTCATCGCTCAGCCTCTCTGCTTGTCTTTAACATCACCACCGCGACCCGACCCGGCATGAACGATTTCCCGTCCTAATAAACGGTCGCGCATTCTCGTAAATTCGCGGTTATATTCGCGACGCAAAAACAGCAGCATGTCGAACTGGAGACTCAGCAGGATTAACACCGGCCACATTTCAGGAATTTGATCGATTATCTTTTGAAGCCCGCTGAAGGCGCTACCCAGGGTAAACACCGGACTGGCAAACAAAAGAACCGGAACCGCCATCGTGAGGAGGGTCATGACTGCGGAGAGGAACATCAATGGCCAGAGGAACACGGGCTTCAGCAGGTACATAAACAGCAGGAACATATAATTCAGCAGGCTAAGTAAAAGGAGGGACAGGGATTTGAATGCACGGCCTGCGTTCAGTGACTGCAGCACGTTAATGGCAGCGACCGGGACGGTTCTGAAGAAAATACGCATAACAGACTACCTCAATGGCGGGATGAAGGGGCGCTGAAACCAGACTGCAGCTTCAGATGATGAACGTTGTCGGGGAAATCCAGCCAGCGCCGGTCGCCGGCAAGCAGCTGAAGCAGATGCTGGCCGCTGATGAGCGTGACATTTGGCCAGCATCTGAAGGCTTCACGACTGACTTCACCCGTGCGCCCGGTATGGATGAAGAGCCCACCGCACGCTTCCTTACGGGCCAGCTCTCCGAATGCAACAACGTGTTGTGCGTTGATGGTGGCGCCGTAGCGCTTCGCCTGAATCAGCCAGCGCTGGCCGGCTATCCAGACCTGCCCGTCCATGCCGCCGTCTCCGCTGTAGCTGGCATTGCGTTTGATACGAAACCCCTGGCGGGATAATGCCGTCAGCAACATCTCTTCAAACACATAAGGATTCATTTTGCGCAGCCACACCATCCTGGCAGCGTCATCGCGCAGCTGCGGCAGGCGCGCCAATGCAGACGCTGCACGCTTCTGATAATGCCAGTGACGACGCTGGCTCGCGTTTCTGAAACATAAAGGGAAGAAAAGGCAGACAAAAACCAGGGCAAAAGTAACAACAGTGGCTGTCTGATAAGGATGAGCAAAGAGCAGCTCCACAATAACAGTAACGGGCATCACTGCGACAGTCCTTTTTCAGTAATGAGCACGGGGTAATGAGCCAGATGCAGGCGGCGGGCAAGGTCACCACCGCTGACCGGCATCATTTCAGTGGACGGCGACAGCGCACGAAGCGCGCTCAGAGCAGCCGCGTCTTTCACGCTCACGACCATGCCCGTGGCATGCATCTGACTGAGCGCTGCCGCATGCTGTGAAAGCCACTGTTTTGAAAGGCTGTCGTCGCCCACAACAAACACCGGCGGCATGCCTGAAAGCTCAAGCGGCTGAGGGGTTACTGGCCCCGGGCTCATTTCCGGCGTGCTGACGGGCAGCATGTCGGATATGGACAGCGATTCAGGCGGCGCAGCCGGCACAGAGGGGGCAACGGCAACAGCATCTTTATCAGCGTTTATGGCATCAAAGTACGGCGCTGTGGGCTCACCACCCAGGTCACCGACAACAACCAGCGCCGCGCTGGCTCCCGTGACGACGGAGAGCAGGCACGCACTGAACAGAGCATTCCGGATAAAGCAGTTGCGTTTCTTCATTTCGGTTCGATCCAGGTAAGGGTGTTACTGGCGAGCTCGACCGGCGTGACAGACTGTGCACCGGATGACACCGGGGCAATCTGGCCAAGCTTGCGGCGAACGATGGCAATGTAGGTCTGCGCCTCTTTACCGCCGGCAGGATGGTGATAACAGCCTGCCGCGTTTAACCAGCTGCCGGGGCGTGCTTCGTAACAGGCGCGAAGTATGCGGGCGGCGGCACGGAGGTTGAGATACGGGTCAAAGGCGTCGCGGTAGGTCGGAAAAAAATGCCCGTTCCAGCCCAGGTTGACCTGAGCCACGCCGACATCGATGTTCTTCAGTGGCCAGCGCTGCATGAACCCCAGCAGCGCGGTGAAGGCCGCTTCACGCGTTTCATAGTGATAACCCCGGCCGGCTACGTTGATGGTCCACGGCCAGGGTTTTGCACCCCATGCGGTTTTGCGGGTGCTCTCCGCCATGGCCAGCGAATACAGCGACTCCGCCGGCACGCGTTCTGCTGCCGCTATCTGCCGGTATGCATCCGGAATGACCAGGCGGCTGTCAGCCGCACTGCAGGCGCAGCTGACAAGGCAGACCACTACGGCCGCCTTTTTCAGTACGCCGCGACCTGCCATCCGGTCTCCCCCTGCTGCAGAATGACCGGCATCTGCCCCATGCCGTACCTGAACCACAGGCCATTGTCGTGATTAAGGGTTATCTGACGGCTACGGACTTTTTCCACCGGGATGTTGTGCTTAACAGCCCACGCACGCAGGCCTTCATCGCTGTCGATGCCGACCAGATACAGGTCAACGGGGCGGTTATCAGCCAGAACGGCGGCAAGGCGCGCATCACAGCGTGAGCAGTTCTCCTTCAGGAACAGCGCCAGGCGACCCTGCGTGTCGTGCGCAATGCCGGCCGCGTTGGCGCCCATGTTTACCGCCAACGTTTCCGGATAGAGGCGAAGCCAGGCCGCGTTGACGTCACGCTGAAAAGCCAGTTCCTTCTCGGTTCGCTGATATTCGTGTTTAACCCACAACTCAGCCAGCCGGCGACGTTCCGCGCTGTTATCGGTTTCCACACCGAGCGCCGTGAGCGGGTCCAGCCCCGGTGACATGATCCCGCGCTCGCCTTTCATCAGGGCCTGATAACGACTCCAGTCACTGGCAGAAAGGCCCCACTGCTGGGCCTGCTGCTGTGTATTCTGCTGTGATGAACTGTTTTCCTGAATCGGCGCAACAGTGCTGTGCATTTCATAATTCGGCGGCAAAGCGGCCAGCGCCCATAAAGGCAGTAATATGAGTGTTACAGTCAGTGTTTTTCTCATGATTTGTCCTTTTACTGAACCTGAAGACGAACGGCACTGCCGTTAACGCTGAACAGCGCCGCGTTGCCCTCAAGCGCACGCAGGGTCCAGCCCATAAAGCCGTCCCCCGGTGAGAGCAGGCGCATTGAGGAAATCACGGTGACACCACGGGGAATGACAACGGCGAAGGTCTGGCCGCCGCGACGCTCGATGCCGGTCAGCTCAAACGGTGCAGCCGGCATCACCGCATGCCGGACTGACCGTTTAGCCTTTTTTGGCGAGGAAACCGCCTTCTGAGACGGCTGCGGCTTAGCCTTTTCCGGCTCAGGGGCTTTTGGCGTGGCCACCGCCTGCTGTTTGAGCGCCTCAACAGCTGAGGCTGACGTCTGAACCTCCTGACGTAACTGCCCCAACTGTTGCTGCAGTTGTTCAACAGACTGCTGATCGGAGAGGCTGGCATCGCTGAGCTGATTCAGACGGGTGCTGAGTTTAAGCTGTTCAGTCGACAGCGAGGTGACTTTGTCCTGCACCGGCGCAAGCGCTGACAGCTGTTTTTCCAGCGTTTTCAGCTTTTCCTGCATGATGGTAACGTTCGAAGACAGCTGACCAATCTCGCCGCTGCGGAAAGCGGCATCCAGGGTGTTAACCCGGATAGTCAGGTTCGACACGCGTACAAGCAGGACCGCAGAAGCCGTCAGGGTGCAGAGGAGAGCGATAACCACAAAGGCCGCACCACCCTGACGCAACAGTCGCCGTATATCGGGCGGCCGTTTTTCAGGGGCTGGCGAAGAAACAACGGGCTCATCTGTTGTGATGCTGGCCCCCGAAACGGGCGCAACCAGTTCATCAGGTGAGGCATGGGAAAGTGACATCGGTGAATTCCTTATGGCTGCACAGCAGAACGGCCATAAGGTGCAAAATTAACGCAGCACTGGCGATGATTAACTCATCAGCCGCTTTCAAAGATTTATCGAAAAAAAACTTGTTTAAGAAGCAAAGTATAAGTCTGCAACGACTGGAAACTGACAAGATTGTCCAGTTCGTTACTGGCTAATAGATCACAAAATGTTTTAAAATTTAATCAACATAATCAGATAAAAAGAAAAATCGATGTTGAGCTATCTGTTTTCTAAACTTAAAAAAAGCATAAAGTGCGCCCGGGCATGTGCCATCATCAACGGCACTTATCTGCCCACTAAAAAGAGAAATGTGGTGCTGAAAAAAGCTGGCATAATCTTTGAGGGTGCAAGCATTATCATGCCTCCATTTTTTTTCGAGTTTGGAAAAATCACCCTTAAAAACAATGTCTATATAAATTCGGGTTGTACCTTTCTGGATAATGCCAACATTTCAATAGGTGAAAACTCGCTTATCGGGCCCAACGTCACGTTAAGTACCCCGGGGCATCCCACTGATCCCATAACCCGAAACACAGAGGTTGAAGCTCGTGCTATCTTTATTGGCAGCAACGTGTGGTTAGGAGCTGGAGTGGTTGTGCTTCCAGGCATCACTATTGGTGACAATAGTGTCATTGCTGCAAACAGCGTTGTCACCTCGGATGTACCTGCAGACTGTCTATACGCAGGTGCACCCGCAGTGTTTAAACGGAAGATTTAATCTATCCTAATTTGTTGCACACCAGGCGACGGCCTGTATGCATGAACCACCTGCGACTCCACCTCCCGTAAAAATCTGCCAGCCGCCGTCACCCGTCGGCTGGTTTGCATCTGGAGAATTCCAACCATCTCCACCCCAGCGTGACAAGACATATCCCCCGGAAAGAAGTGTTTTCCCACTAGGACAATATGCTCGTGAAAATGAATATTTACCGCAAGCATCCGGCCCGTTGACTACCTGAAAGTCTTTCAATTTGCCCGGCCCCTTTAAAACACCGTTTATACAAGATAAGGGATTTCCAGCTCCATCTCGTGTGATGAACCCATTTGGGCTACATCCTTCGCCTTCGCCGTGAACTGCGTCTAACTGAAGAACGTCTCCCGTAGACAATCTGCCATTAGACCTGACCGTTCCGCCCTGTAACTGACCGCCGGTATAGATGTTCTTATCGTTTACGGCGCGAACCCAGTCGTTATCCGACATGTAAAAACCGCCGCCGTGCGCTTCATCCAGCCAGCCTTTGCCATCGCGGGTGATGAGCCAGCCACTGTTGCTGCGGATATCGCCGTTCGCTGTAATATTATTTCCGGCAGACATGTTGCCGCGTGCATTAACATCCTGCCCGGTGACTGTGCCGTTTGCTGAAACAGCATTCCCGGCGTTCATGTTGCCGCGTGCATTCACATCCTGACCCGTTACGGTGCCGTTCGCCGTGACGTTGCTGCTGAAATTGCCGTTTGCCGCGTTCACATTACCCGTGTTATTCAGGTCATTTCCGCCCATATCGATGCTGGTATGCATGGTGTTGAGATCCGGTTTGCCGTTTACCGCAAACCGGTATAACCGGTCACTCTCTGCCCGTGAGGCGCCGAGGTCATCCGTTGTCAGAAGTGCCGCGATATGGCCTGGCGTGGTGTTTGCGTTAAAGGTCTGGAGGGGGGCTGACCAGCCTCCACGGGCACCGGTGACGGTGCCCGCTGTATTGATGTAGCCGCCCATTCCTGAGTTGATGCTGACAGCAATCTGATCCATGGCCATAAATGGCAGTGGATTCCCGTTCTGCGTGTAAACCAGCGCCTGCAGCTGATTATTCTGGGACGGATTACGCACCACCGTGGCCAGATACTGCTGCCCATAGTCGTTGGTTTCAGTGAATCCCTGCTCCAGAAATCCCGTATTTTTCAGCATGGACGGCGTCACGGTGACCGGCGCGGTCGAGAGCAGGGTATCGTAATAGCGGCCCGTATAGCTTTTGACCGCCTGGGTAAAACGCGAGGCCTGCGTGGCGCTCCTGAGCCAGTTCTGTCTTGCGTTCCAGTCCTGAATCAGTGAACTCCCCCAGGTGGTAATATAAACCAGAACGATAAGCGCAGCGCCCATACTGAGTAGTGCCCAGCCACGATCAGGACTTTTTAGTGTTGGCATGATGTTCACCAGGTAACAAGGGGCTGATAGAGCTGAAAGAGCGTTACCATTACAGCGCCGGCTGCCAGCCAGGGGCCTAATGGTCCGCCCTCAGAAGCGCGGCGAGACTGTAACTGCCACACCGCAAAAAGCATGACGCCGATGCCGACGGCATGAAAACCGCTGAACCCCAGCCAGGCGCAGACGGCACCACTCATCCACACATCACCCATTGCCGGATTTTCTCTGCCGCCCTTGAGCAGGCTGAGGTGGCGCAGACCGCCGGTAACGACCAGCATGGCGAACGCCGCCACAATATGTGAAAGCAGCGCTGACAGAGCGGATACAGAGGCATCTGTCAGCGGCTGCCAGAGCGAAGCCATCAGGCCGGCCGTCAGGCAGTTGACGGTCACGGAACGCGGCAGCAGTCCGGTGAGCGCATCGGTCAGCGTCAGCCTGAACAGAAACAGGATAAAGAAGAAAGCCGGCAGTCGCGCTGACAGGGGGGAGAGCATGGCCAGGGTCGCGGCCGTGGCAAACAGCCAGCACACGGCCGCTTCGGTGGCTTCCCGATTCGCGGTGACGTAAGGATATAAAGACAGCTCCAGACCGGCGCGAACGCGGGCGGCCATCAGGCACAGTAACAGAAGAAACAATGGAAAAAGACCCACAGCGAACTGCCAGGGCATACTCAGGGTCAGCAGTGTCACAGTTTTATTCCCCGCTCTTTTAACAGCAGTTTTTTATAAATGGCATACACGCGGTTAGCATAGGACTCGCGGGTTTCGTGCCGGTCTTTTCGAAAACCTGCGTTGTACGAACCCAGGCAGTTCCAGCTGATGCCACAGACCTGAAAATGGGTGGCCAGAATCCAGGTGCCTATCTGCACGTTGAGGCAGGGTTTTGTCAGCAGATCCTGCGGGCTGCTGATAAAGCCCTTTGCGATAAGCGACGGAATATGGGTTGAGTTCACCTGCATCAGTCCGTAATCCGTGCTGAGTGCCTGCCCGGTGCGCGCATCACGATTAATGTGCGTAATACCCGCGTGCAGGCTGCTCTCACCGGTTGCTATCGCCTGAATCAGAAGCGGATCGATGTGGTATTTTGCGCCCGCTGCGTCAAAACAAAACGCGTGCGCGCGGGCGCAGAACAGAACCATTAGCATCAACACGATCAGCACAGTACGAGGCATGACATCAGCCGTTGTGCGTAAAGACCAGTGTGTTATTGCCGGTCCGGCCGCTGTCTGCGGTACAGGCCTGACCGATCGCCTCAGAGCTCACCTGACCGCTGCTGAAATCGGTACTGTTGATGGCCATTGAGCTGGAGGAGCCTGCAGAAGCCATGCGGGTGGCAATGTCAATGCAGCCGGCCTGCGTCACGCTCTGGGTCGTCACTGAGAATCCATTGTTATAACCATTGCTGTTTGCCACCGGCGCCATGACCACCTGCCCACCATAGCTGTTGGTCAGCGTCGCGGTGCCGGATGAAGCCGTGCCGTGCACGGTAAATCCTGACGGTGCGCCGCCTTTCTGGATCAGGAAGCCGGTCATTGAAGCACCGCTGCTGAAGTCGTATCCGTTCCCGGTTTTAAGCGCAACGCCGTTGCTCATCATGGTCTGAAGGCTGGTCACCTCCGTCGCGGCGTCTTTGGCTCCGAACAGTTTCCAGATCCCCGCAACAATAAGTGCGGCGACAACCATATAAGCAAGGGCAACGGCGCCCTGCTCCAAAAATGCCCAGCCCCGGTCCGGTTGTTTTTCTGCGGTATTGTTAAAAAAAGACATGGTGCGTCCTCAGTGAAGGTTAAGTGAACTGCTGTCCTGGATCTGCATGACCATCAGAATGATGAGTGCGAAGAAACCCAGAATCATGAGTATTGATAAAAGGCGGGTCACAGTGGCCCTGCGGGCCACACGCTTAAGGGTCTGTGCCAGCCAGCGGTCTGCGTAATTGCTGATGAGTTCGGCGGAACCGTCTCCGTCGTCAAGCAGTGACAGGTAGTTCACGGCTTCACGGCTGGGGAAGTCATAGCCGCTTTTGCGCAGGGCCATGCCGAGTGAGTTGCCCTCACTCATCTCATCCATTGCCGCCTCAAGGCGTTCCTGCAGCCAGGACGGCGCGAAGCTGTGCAGCAGTTGCATGGCTTCAAGCTCAGGGACGCCGGCCCCCAGAAGGGCGCCGGTGTTCATCAGAAAGACTGCACCCTGCAGGTCTTTATAGAGAGACCAGGGCATAATGCTGTCAGCTATACGCCGCAGTCCTCCGCGCCAGCGGGGGAGCGACCACAGGCTGAGCGCAACCAGCACTGAGCCGGTTACCGCAGATGTCAGGCCCCACCGTTCTGTCCAGTCAGAAACCCCCTTCATAAACCCGAGTGCCCCGGTCCAGCTGGCAGGATCAGACATATTGCTGAGCACCGGAACGAGGGACTGATTGTTGACGGCAAGCAGGCCACCGCCCAGAACAGCCAGGACCAGCGGGTAAACTGACGCAAACGCTACCTGAGCGAAGATCTGCTCACGGGCATTGATGAGTTTATCTGCCTGCATCAGCGCAACAGGAATATTGCCCGTCTTCATACCGGCACTGATAAGCGCAGCCTCTTCGTAGGGCACCCATACTGCCAGCACATCCGCCAGAGTCCGGCCCGGCGAGTTATCACGGAGTCCCTCCAGACAGTCCTCGGTGAGTTCGAGGTAGGGATGCCATTTCTCGCCGAAACTGGTGTGCACATCGCCAATCATTTTCAGGGAAATGTCCAGCGGCTTGCGGTTTTCCAGCAGAAAACGCATGTTTTCATAAAACACCTGGCGGTAAGCGCCGGTGAAGGTCAGCCTTACGGCCTGATAGCGACATTTTTCAAAATGGGACATGTCCCGCTCAGTGCGAAAGCGGAGATTACGTGACATTGGGCACCTCGCAGCGCATCAGCTCATCCTCGTCCAGTGGGCAAACCAGGTCACCTTCAAGCGGGTCAACGCGGCCCTCAGCCAGGTAGCGCAGCAGGTGCATCACGCGGGTGATGCCGCCTTTATCGACCCAGTACTGGCGGGCTACGGCCGGCCCATGATTGATCCATAGCTGCATCATCATCGCGTCAGTACGGACGACTTCCACCACGGCAGTACGGCCGGTGATGCCTTTGCTGACCACGCGATTTGTGATCGGAATGACTTTACGACAGCATTCACAGCCTTCCGGATTGCGGAAAAAAAGCTGCCCGGGGTGGCAGACACCTTCAACTGTGCAGTATTTTTCCAGACGTTCACGGGTATCACTGTCCAGTTCAGGCGCTTTCTCAGCCCAGGGGATTTTGCAGCTGTCACACAGCACCGGCACCAGGCGCTGACCAATCAGGCCTGTAATAAGGGACGAATCGGCCAGTAGCTGTCGGTTGATGCCAAAATGCTCCATGCGACTCAGGGCGCCGATAGCGCTGAGTGTATGCTGGGTAGACATGAAAATATGCCCCGTTTCGGTGCCGTAAATGCCCGCCATAATCGAGTAGAAATCACGCATCTCACCGTTCAGGATGGCGTCGGGATCGAGTCGCAGCGCGGAGGCATTGGCGTTGTTCCAGGCCCGGCTGATGGCTTCCGGCGTACTGTCATCGGGCATGACCGGCGTCTGGATTGCACCGGGGATAAGGCCTTCCGGCGGGTTTTCCAGCGTCAGCAGGCGTTTTTTACCGCCGGTAATCTTCAGCCAGATATCGCTTAACACGCGAAGGGTGGCGCTTTTACCGGCACCGGTCGGACCGGTCACCAGCACCATGCCCGACGGCAGGCGAAGTATCTGTGTGATGATTTTGATCTGCTCAGCCAGAAAACCCAGCTGCGGCAGTGTGGGAATGTTTTTGCTGTCATCGGGGATCATGCGCTTGACCAGGTAGAGGCCGTCCGGCGTGGGGCGGTGTTCGTACCGGGCTCCGAAAAGGCCGGCCTGACGTGCAAATTTTGAACTGACACGCCCCGACTGCTCGCGCCCCGCGACAAATGACTGTTCGCGCACATCACACATGGAAATATACACAGTTGATGCCAGCGTTGTGCCTTCCTCGTCGGTCAGCTCGTCAATCACCTCAAGCTCGCCGTGGATGCGCAGCTGAATGACGGTGAGTTTGCGGTCGGCGCTGATTTCCATATGAATATCTGACGCATTCAGTTCGTTTGCCAGGCGAAAATAGCTAAGCACTTTATCCTGTGAGCGGCTGACGTCCTTTGTGCTCAGGTCATCCTCTGTCACGCCCAGGCCCAGTGCGGCGGCGCTTTCACGACGCTGATTCAGCTCACTGAGCGAAACAAATTCGGTTCTGGCACCCGGAAACTGTTTCGCCGAGTCCATCGCCCAGCGCTGAATGGCCGGGTCCTGACGGCGGTTTTTATCGATTAGTAGCGTCACTCCCTGAACAGGGTGGTGCTCGGCGAACACAAAGTCTGCGATTTCCTTAGCCGGTATCATCTTCACCTCAGAATGAAAGCTCGGTGTCGTCACTGAGACGCACCACGGTTTCGGTTACGGCCGTCACACGCTTAGACGTACCGGGGACAGGGTCGCCTTTGACCACTTCAGCGATACCACCGCTCGGCAACAACAGGCGGGCACGGAGCTGGCCGGGCTTACCGTAAATCTCGACCAGCCGGATGCCGGCAGACTTAGGACTTGCTAAGCTGCTCTCTTTTACCTGTGAGGATGATGACGGCATCTGCCTCGCCTGTGGGTAAGAGGAGAGTGGCGGAACGACGGCTGACAGCGCTGGCGCAGACGTAACAGGCGCCAGGCTCTCACGCAGCTGTTGCTGCAGTCGCGCCGTCTGTACCCTCTGCTCAAGCAACAGGTTTTGTGCCTGAGCAGATTCCAGCTCGCCCAGGGTGACGTTGGGTGGAAGAGAGCCGCTGTCTGCTGCCTGAACGTGATGCATCAGCGTCCATGACAGCAGCAGACAGATAACTGCAGGGCTATTTCTGCGCATAAACGCTCCCCTTAATGGTGTAATTGAACTTCGCCTGCTCGTTCATAGAGATGGCCACGCTCGTCAGACGAATCCCCGTCGCATCCAGCCCCTGAAACAGCAGCTCGGGTTGCAGGCGGGAGTTGATGATGAAGGTGAATTCCCGCCAGCCCTGCGGTGCTGTTTTCATTTCCTGCCCGGGAGCGAGAACAGGCGGCTTAACTTCATCAAACTTCACATCAATGTTTCGCCGCTGCAGGTGAGAGATGAAGCGCATCAGAAGCGCCTCAGCACCAGGCAGCTTTTCGTCTTCAAACAGCTCAGGGGTAACCCTGGCAGGGATAAATACATCTCCGTTTTTGCCGCCTTCCTGAAGGTTGAAGACCGCATCAAGACCAAACAACTCCTTGACGCGTCTGGCAAAATCGCTCACCGTGGCACCCGGCGTGGCTGTGTAGCGCAGGCGGATGCCCTTCGGAATACATTCCGCATCTGAAACGCGCCAGCCGGCAACAGAGGCGTACAGCGGTTCACGCGTCAGCCAGCAGAAGCTGAGCATCACAGGCACCGGCAGCTGATGCGCCCAGGGATGCGGCGCAGTTGCTGGCGCGGCCGGTTTTGCCGGCGTCATGGCAAGCCGTGCGCGGAAAGCGGCTTCATCGGCGGCCTGTCTCGCCCGTTCGCTGAGGGTGTCGCGGGCATACCAGCCGGCGCCCAACAGTGTAATGAGCAGTAAAGAAGGAAGCGCGAGCGCGGCCGGGGCCACGCGGCGGTGTAGGCGGCAGCGTCTGATCTGCGTTCTGGTCAGGCGCGACGTGAAGGAAAGCGCATCGGTGCCGTCTTCAGCCCTGGCGGCGCAGCGGATTTCACCTGAATCATTGAAAAGCAGAAAGTTTTCAGCCGCTGCCTCCACTTCAGCCAGGGTGCCGGTCACGTCGCCCATAACGGACAGGTGACCGTTGCTGACAGCAAAAAACACCCAGCATTCCTGCTCACGGCTCAGCCTGTATATACCCCAGGCATTGCCGCCTTCGCAGAGCTGAAACGCCACGGCCAGTGAATACACGCCACTGCGGGTCCGGCCCGGCGAAACGTTACCCACCAGGGTATGCGGGCGACTCCCCTGAATCCGGTAATGCGTATCCGCTGCCCTGACGCCGTGGCGGAGCCACTGAATGCCTGAAGAAGCCTTTTCCCATTGCACACCGGCAACCCATTCCCTGCGGTTCTTTCTGTCCCTGACAGTTACGCCGTTGTTGAGATGAAGTGATGCTTTCATTTTGATTTTCATCGTTATTGCCCCAGCAAAACCGGCGTAACCATAATGACGAGCGTGGAGCGGCTTTTCGCACCGCTCTGACCGCCGCCCAGAATAAAGTTGTCAGGCGTGAACGTTCCCTGTTTATTAGAAGAGGCGTTCTGCTGTTCAGAACCGGTCAGCACCAGCGTCTGGCCGGCTCGCAGGTTGACCTTACGGGCAAGTCCTTCGGTTGCCGTGTTGGCCACGTCGTTACGGGTATTGCCGTCCTTACTGATGAATTGTGTTACGTCAGGCGGGGTGGTATAGCTGAAGGCGAACTGCAGCTGAATATCCCCGTTCTCCTGAACGAACGGAAGCATGGTCATAAAGAGGCCGGTTGTGATACTTGAGACGGTCTGGGTTGACGTGACGCCCACGTTGGCAACGGCCGTCGAGGTAGAACTGTTCAGCAGTCCGGTGCTTTTTGAAAGCTGGTAGGCCACCGGTGTCAGGTTGGCGGTCGGGTCGGTCTGGTTAAGCGCCATGGTGACGGTGCCCTGCTGAGCCAGTGCCTTCAGCATCAACTGCGAACCGGAAAACTTCGCTGCACCGCCGCTTGCTGTATCCAGGATGGAAATACCGGCGCTGCCGGCATTGGTTGGTGCGCCGGCAAATGTGCTGCCAAGTGTTGCGCCAAAGCCGGTAACGCTTTTCACAATAAGGCCCCAGTCCAGGCCTCTGTCGACATTACTGGTTTGGGTAACCCGGACAATCTGCACGTTAAGCTGGACCTGCCGGCTCAGAACTTTATTCTGGTAATCGATGTAGCGACCGACCCGGTCCAGCACCTCCGGAGTGTCAGTCACGCTGAGCGTGCCCGTGGCGTCGGACAGCCAGTAGCGACCGCTTTTCGGCGTCAGGATCTGCTCAACAGTTTTGCGGATATCGTTGTACAGGTCACTGTTCATGCCGTAGTCCGTTTTCTGATTCGAACTCACCTCGCCTTTAGTGCCGCCGGTGCCGCCTTCTGAACCTAGTTGTGTACCTGCACCGGACGTTATCGATGCGGTGCTGTTGACTTTGGTATTGAGGATGGCGAGCTGGAAGGTGCGCGTGTCCTGAATATAAAAATCTACGCGGCCTGCTGAGCGCCTTACGGACAGACCCAGCGTGCTCGCCGCGATGTTAAGCGCCTCCTGCGCATCGCCCTGAAAGCGTGTTCCCTGGAAGAGAAGAGGTTCAGACGACGACATGGCCACTGGCTGCGCTGACATTCCCATCTGTGCCAGCGGAACGCGACCATTGTCGTCCGGCGCAGGAAGGCGGCCATTCATCTGGGAAGTGACGAAGCCGCCACCCGGCGTCTGCAGCAGTGCAGCGGACACCTCCGGCGAGATGTAAACCCGGAATCCACAGATGGCATTAATGCGGCTCGCTATCTGCGGCAGCGTCAGCCCTTCAGGGTTATTCAGAAATACCGGACAGGGCGGCAGTTTTACGCCGTCAGGTGCCGATATCACAGGCTGTATCGGTCTGAGATTGACCCATGGCTTATCCGACCATACCACAGCCGGCTGAGTAATATCCTGGCGACTCTTCAGCACACGCTGCGTTGTGTCAGCCTGCGCATTATTC
>NZ_JAVAXU010000018.1:0-48865 GCF_041954965.1 Pantoea sp. BS_8 | reverse complement strand
CAAGTTTTATCTTTTTAAGCCTCACTGAACACATTCAAACAGACAACACCCGCTTTTTTTAAAAAAACAGGACTGACAGGCGGGGGGTTTCCTGCCGGCATCCGGCGCGCTGAGGAGGGAACGGAGGCCAGGACGGAGCGGCAGGGATGCCGCGCAGAGGACGGCTGCGCCAGGGACGGCGCATCCGGACGGTTCGTCAGGCCGCAGTGAGAGACGAAGGAACAGCGACGGCTGACGGCCGCCGGGATTGTTAAGGGGCTGGCGCGAGCCCCTTAACCCGGCCGCCTGCACGGACAGGCTGAAACTGCCATCGCCTGGCGGGCGGAAAACTCCCGGTGTACGACCGTAATCACCTCCGCCCCTTGGACAAACAGACAAATCCTCAGACAACACCACATCAGTAACACGATCACACAGGCAGGGGTTTCCTGGCGGCATCCGGCGCGCTAAAGAAAGAGCGGCCGCCGGGATTTTTAAGGGGCTGGCGTAAGCCCCTTAACCCGGCCGCCTGCACGGACAGGCTGAAACTGCCATCTCCTGGCGGGCGGAAAATTCCCGGTGCACGACCGTAATCTCCCCCGCCCCGCGGGCAAACAGACAAAACCTCAGACAACACCACACCAAATCAATAACACGATCCCACAGGCAGGGGTTTCATGGAGCCGGAGCACAACCGTAATCCCCCCACTCAACGCGAAAGCGCCCCCTCTATAATCCCAGCAGCAACTGTCTCTCCAGCTGCGGATCCACCAGCGTCACATGCAGCCCCACCAGCCGGACGCCACGTCCGGCGCGGCGCTCGTCCCAGGTCTTACGGGCCACGGCAATCATGTCCTCTTTATTGAGCACGGGCCAGACATGTTCCTGAGTGGTCTGCTGGAAATCACTAAACTTCAGCTTCACGCCCTGGCGCGCAATGTGCTTATCGGGTCGAATCTGCGTCAGGCGACGATCAAGCTCGGCATAGAGGTAATCAATAATTTCCAGACAGCGCTCCCAACTGTCGATATCGTCAGCCAGCGTCCGCTCCACACCCAGCGATTTCCGTTCGCGTTCAACCACCACGCCCCGTTCGTCAATGCCGTGACTGCGCTCCCATAACACTCTGCCGAACTTGCCAAAACGCTTAAGCAGCAGCGCCAAATCGGCTTTTTGCACGTCCGCGCAGGTGTGCAGACC
This sequence comes from Pantoea sp. BS_8, assembly GCF_041954965.1. NCBI lineage: Bacteria > Pseudomonadati > Pseudomonadota > Gammaproteobacteria > Enterobacterales > Erwiniaceae > Pantoea > Pantoea sp. BS_8. The sequence goes on along the minus strand of NZ_JAVAXU010000018.1, from coordinate 47,686 downwards.
CAGCTCTTCGAGCTTTTTTGCTGAAACTTTTCCTACACCGGGAATTTTTGCCAGCGGTAAGGCCAGCAAGAAATCGGACATCTGGGCCGGTGTAATCACATACTGACCATCAGGCTTGTTTAAATCGGAGGCGATCTTGGCAAGGAATTTTATGGGCGCGATGCCCGCAGAGGCAGTGAGCTGCGTTTCACGAAAAATGGTGGCGCGGATGTCCTGCGCGATAAGCGTGGCCGATCCCTGACAGTGCTGGCTGTCGGTGACATCCAGATAGGCTTCGTCCAGTGAGAGTGGCTCAATGAGCGAGGTATAACGCGAAAAGATGGCACGGATCTGACTGGAGGCTTCTTTATAGATGTCATACCGTCCGGGCAGTAGACGCAGATGCGGACAAAGCTTTAAGGCCATACCGGTCGGCATCGCGCTGCGTACGCCATATTTGCGGGCCGGATAATTAGCGGTACTGATAACGCCACGTCGATCGCGGCTGCCGCCGATGGCCATGGGAATATCGCGTAATGAGGGATCGTCACGCATTTCCACCGCCGCAAAAAAGCAGTCCATATCAACATGAATGATCTTACGCATCGCCCCTCCAGTACTGGATAAGTATACAGTTCGGAAAGGCTTGTGCAATATTTCTTGCAATAACAAACAAAGTTTACAAATTTTTGGCGTCATTCCGCCAAAGAAATGGACATTTTGCGCCGTGCTGTATTGCTAAAAAAACAGACAATGTTTAATGTTGCGCTGCGGTAGCGGAAAGTTCCGATAATGCAAACAGAGGCGCACATAACGCGCCATTGTTCTTCTTCACTTCAAGGTATACACAGCATGGGCAAAATCGCACTTCTGTTTGCGATGCTTTTACTGCCAGCCCTCAGCATGGCAATGACTCCCGAGCCGGTTCAGCAACTGGCCCCTGTGAGTAAAGAGTTAAAGAAACAGCTAATCGGCACGCCGGTTTATATTCAGATCTTTAAGGAAGAGCGGACACTTGAGCTGTACGGCAAGATTGGTAACGAATACCGCTTGCTGGATACTTACCGCATCTGCAATTTTTCGGGCGGTCTGGGTCCAAAACGCCGTGAAGGCGATTTTAAAAGCCCGGAAGGTTTCTACAGCGTAAAACTGAATCAGCTTAAACCTGACAGCCGTTTCTATCGCGCGATTAATATTGGCTTTCCGAATCAATACGACCGTGACCAGGGCTACAGCGGCAACTACCTGATGATTCACGGCGACTGTAAGTCGATTGGCTGCTATGCCATGACCAATGCCTATATGGATCAGATTTTCACGTATGTGAACGCGGCATTGCGTAATGGTCAGCAGGAAGTGAATATTGCAATTTATCCGTTCCGCATGACGGACAGCAACATGCAGCGCCATCGTTATTCGACCTACGCGGATTTCTGGAAGCAGCTTCAGCCGGGTTATGTCTACTTTGCGAAGTATCATCAACCGCCGACAGTCAATGTCGCCAGCGGCAGATATGTGATGAACAGCAGCCCGGTCATCACCCAACCCGAAGCGGCATCACAGTCGTTCCTGGCGCTCTCCAAGGTAAAATAAGGCCCACTCGCCTGGCACGATCCGGTGCCAGGTTTCATTCCCCGTCAGCGGCTGTGTGGCAATGACCGTGACCACGTCGTTCGCCCCGGTATGTTTCTGGAAATCAATTTCCACATCCTGATCGAGCAACTGCGCCCGGCCAAAAGGGGCACGGCGGGTGATCCAGAACAGATTGGTCGAGCAGAAGGCCATCAGATAGCGCCCGTCCGACAGCAACATGTTGAACACGCCCTTTTGCCGCAGCTCGCTCGCCAGCTCGCCGATGTAGCGGAAAACCGCAGGCCAGTTTCCCGGCGTGCGCGGATAGCGCGTGGCCAGCTTATGCAGAATCCAGCAAAAGGCCTTTTCGCTGTCGGTTTCGCCTACCGGCCGAAACGTGCCGGTTTCCAGTTGCCGGTAACCTTTCAGTTGTCCGTTGTGGGCATAGGTCCAGTTGCGTCCCCATAACTCCCGGGTAAAGGGGTGCGTATTTTCCAGCGAAACCGGGCCGCGATTCGCCTGGCGAATGTGCGCCACGACGGAATGGGATTTGATGGGATATTCCTGCACCAGGCGCGCAATGGGGGAATTAAAACTCGGCAAGGGATCTTTAAAGGTGCGGCACCCTTTATCTTCATAAAACGTAATGCCCCAGCCGTCTTTATGCGGCCCTGTTCCGCCGCCGCGCTGCACCAGTCCGGTGAAACTAAAACAAATATCGGTGGGAACGTTAGCGCTCATCCCGAGCAATTCGCACATAGCAACCGCCTTAGAGTAAAAGCCTCCTGTCGGTCAGGAGGCGACACACGCTGTTACCTGACCATCTCTTTTTCAATCAGCAGCATCAGGATATGAATCACTTTGATGTGGATCTCCTGAATACGGTCAGCATAACCGAAATGGGGCACACGAATTTCAATGTCCGCGCTGCCGGCCATTTTACCGCCATCTTTACCGGTCAGCGTGATCACTTTCATCCCCTGGGCGCGCGCCGCTTCTACGGCTTTGATGATATTAGCCGAGTTACCTGAGGTTGAAATCCCCAGCAACACGTCGCCCGGGCGCCCTACCGCTTCTACATAACGGGAAAAGACATGGTCATAACCAAAATCATTACTCACACAGGAAAGGTGGCTGACGTCTGAAATGGCAATCGCCGGGTAGCCCGGACGATTTTCACGGTAACGGCCCGTCAGTTCCTCCGCAAAATGCATCGCATCACAGTGTGATCCGCCGTTGCCACAGGAGAGCACTTTGCCGCCCGCTTTGAAGCTGTCCGCCAACATCACCGCTGCACGCTGGATGGTATGAATGTTCGCGTCGTCACTCAGAAAGTTATTCAACGTTTCTGCAGCTTCGTTGAGCTCTGAACGAATAATGTCCTGATACATAGACTTGTCCTTTGTAGGAGAGGGTAATCACAGCAAGTTTAACGGAATGGCTGACGCACGCATAGCATCACCCCGCCGGATCCTTTTCGCGCCGCGCTTTTTCGCGACCACAGCCTGGGCGTTGCTCGCGCTTTCGCTGATTTTGTGAGTCAGGTTGTAATTGCGATGTAAACAAATTGATAAATGCCCTCATCTGAATTACACCTTCATCATAACAGGTCAGACCTCTTACTACTTACGGAGCACTTCATTATGATGGTTGTCTCGATTCTTGCGACAGTGCTGCTGACTGGCGCACTGTTCTATCACCGCATCTCGCTGCTACTCAGCAGCATCATCCTGTTGCTGTGGACCGCAGCAATGGCGGTGGTCCATCTCTGGACGCCGTGGCTGCTTGTGCCGCTGGCGATTATCCTGTTACCGCTGAACCTCACCAGCCTGCGCCGCAGCCTGTTTTCCAAACCGATGCTGCACCGCTTTCAGCAGGTGATGCCGCCGATGTCTCGTACGGAAAAAGAGGCGATCGATGCAGGCACCACCTGGTGGGAAGGCGACCTGTTTCAGGGCAAACCCGACTGGCAGAAACTGCATAACTACCCGCAACCGCGACTGACGCCGGAAGAACAGGCGTTTCTTGACGGGCCGGTGGAAGAAGCCTGTCGTCTGGCGAATGATTTCCAGATTACCCATGAACTGGCCGATATGCCGCCAGAACTGTGGGCGCATCTGAAAGCCCATCGCTTCTTTGCCATGATCATCAAGAAAGAGTACGGCGGCCTGGAGTTCTCTGCCTATGCACAGGCGCGCGTGTTGCAGAAACTGGCCGGCGTCTCAGGCATTCTGGCGATTACCGTGGGCGTGCCTAACTCACTGGGCCCTGGCGAACTGCTGCAACATTACGGAACGGAAAAACAGAAAGACCACTATCTGCCGCGTCTGGCGCGTGGCGATGAAATCCCCTGTTTCGCCCTGACCAGCCCGGAAGCCGGTTCAGATGCGGGAGCGATTCCGGATACGGGCGTTGTGTGCATGGGCGAGTGGCAGGGCCAGCAGGTGCTGGGCATGCGCCTTACCTGGAACAAGCGCTATATTACGCTGGCCCCGATTGCCACTGTGCTGGGCCTGGCGTTTAAACTTTCCGATCCCGACCATCTGCTGGGCGACAAAGACGAACTGGGCATTACCTGCGCCCTGATCCCCACCAGCACACCGGGCGTGGAAATCGGCCATCGCCATTTCCCGCTTAACGTACCGTTCCAGAATGGCCCAACCCGCGGTAAAGATATTTTCGTGCCGATCGATTTCATTATCGGTGGCCCGGAAATGGCCGGACAGGGCTGGCGGATGCTGGTGGAATGTCTGTCGGTGGGCCGTGGAATCACCCTGCCGTCTAACTCAACCGGCAGCCTGAAAAGCGTAGCGCTGGCCACAGGCGCCTATGCGCATATCCGCCGTCAGTTCAAACTGTCTATCGGTAAAATGGAAGGGATTGAAGAACCCCTGGCGCGCATTGCCGGTAATGCCTACGTGATGGACGCTGCCGCGACGCTGATTACCACCGGCATTATGCAGGGCGAGAAACCTGCGGTGCTGTCTGCGATTGTGAAATATCACTGTACCCACCGCGCCCAACAGTCAATTATCGATGCAATGGATATTGCCGGGGGTAAAGGTATCATGCTGGGCGACAGCAACTTCCTGGCCCGGGCTTATCAGGGTGCCCCTATCGCCATTACCGTGGAAGGCGCGAATATCCTGACCCGCAGTATGATCATCTTTGGCCAGGGTGCTATCCGCTGCCATCCGTATGTGTTGCAGGAAATGGCGGCCGCCGCCAGCAATGATGTGGCGGGCTTTGATAAGGCGCTGTTTAGCCATATTGGCCACGTTGGCAGCAATGCGATGCGCAGCCTGTGGCTGGGCCTTCTGGGCGGACGCACCAGCGCCGCGCCAACGCGTGATGCCACCCGTCGCTATTATCAGCACCTGAACCGTATCAGTGCCAATCTGGCGTTACTGTCGGACGTGTCCATGGCGGTGTTAGGCGGTAGCCTGAAACGTCGCGAACGTATGTCAGCGCGCCTGGGCGATGTGCTGAGCCAGCTGTATCTGGCCTCGGCGACGCTGAAACGTTATGAGGATGAAGGCCGTCATGAAGCCGATCTGCCGCTGGTGCACTGGGGCGTGCAGGATGCCTTGCACAAAGCCGAGAAAGCTATGGACGATCTGCTGAGCAATTTCCCGAACCGTCTGGTCGCTGGCGTCATGCGCCTGGTGGTCTTTGCCGGTGGTCAGCACTGCCCGGCACCGTCCGATCGCCTGGATCATAAGCTGGCAAAAATGCTGCAGGTGCCGTCGGCGACGCGTACGCGCTTAGGTCGTGGTCAGTATCTGGCTCCCAGCAAGCATAATCCGGCGGGCCAGTTAGAGCAGGCGCTACAGGATGTGATGGCGGCTGAGGTGATTCACGATCGCCTGTGCAAACAGCAGAAAAAACACCTCTCGTTTACGCGCCTGGATGCGCTGGCTAAACAGGCGCTGGAACAGGGCTGGATCGATCAGAAAGAGGCAGAGGTGCTGAAGCGTGCCGAAGAGAGCCGTCTGCGTTCAATCAACGTGGACGAGTTTGAGGCCGATGCGCTGGCCGTGCCGGTCAGACAGGATGTGACTAAGCCCGCGCGCCCCAGCGAGGCGGCATAACCCATCAGGCCGACATCACGTCGGCCTTTTTTTATCCCGCCTGGCGGATGCGGGCAATCAGTGCATCCACATCGTCCACGTGCCCGGCCGCCAGAATCAGGGTGCGGCCCAGGGTAATCGCATTGCGAATGCAGTCAGTCCGCATCTCCTCATCCCGAATCAGTTTCATGTCCGCCACATGCGACATGCCAACGGTTCTGCGAATCAGTTCGGTGCCACAATAGCCAATGGTATCTGCCCACACTTTACGCAGAAACGCCTGCGCATAGCCGGGATAAGCCATGGCCACATCCTGCGTCTTGCTCTCCGCCAGCGCCAGAAAACGCGTTTCAAAGGTCTGCCAGACATCATGCACGTCGCTCAGGCGCTGCTCGCGCGCATCCGCGGCTTCACGGGGCGGCAGCAGCCCTGGTAAGCCACAGTAGTTAATCAGCAGATTGCCCAATGCCGTACCGACATCAAATCCCATCGGTCCAAAATAGCCAAACTCTGCGTCGATCGCTTTTAAGCTACCGTCAGCCACAAAAATGGAGCCGCTGTGGATATCGCCATGCAGTAAGGCTTCTGCATGACTGAAGAAACGGTGCTTCAGCCCGGCGACAGCAATGCGCAGCGCCTCATCGGTACGAAGCGATGCCACCAGGGGTTCCAGCGCCTCGGGGTAGCTGTTACGCACATGGTCGGTATAGGGATCGTTGAAAAAAAGATCTTCTGTGATTTCACACAGTTCGGGATTGATAAAGCGCGCCACTTCGGCTTTTTTCACATGCGGATGCAGAATGAAGTCTGAGGTATGGAACAACGTCTGGGCCAGATATTCGCCAAGCTGACGTGGCGCCTCCGGATAGTAAGCGCCCTTCACCAGCTCGCTGCGCCAGATACGGTGACTGGACAGATCTTCCATGATCATCACCGCCAGGTCTGCATCGTAATGCGTGACGTTGACCGTGTGCTGCGGGCAATATTTGTAATGCTCGACCAGCGTCTGCGCTTCAATACGCGCACGATCAAGGGTTAACGGCCAGGATTCGCCCACACAGCGCACATAGGGCAACGCCTGCTTGACTACAATGCGGCTGTTGCCCTGGTCGTCGTAAATTTTGAACACCAGATTGAGGTTACCATCACCAATCTCTTCCGCACTGCGTAAAACCGAGGGATCTTCCAGCCCACCAAACTGTTTGGCATATTCAACCGCATCGGCAGCGGTGAATGTACGGTATTGCGACATTGACCTTTCCTCATCAACAAACGCCGGTGTGCGCCGGAGCTGATTAATCTTTCGTAACAAGCCGTTCAGACGTCTATACATCCGTTACGCATGTTGGCACAATATCCGTCATCAACGCAACATGGATTTCACCGACAATGCAGACATTCCAAACCACAAGCTTACAGGTTCGCAACAACCAGCTCTGGATACTGGATCAGCAGGCCCTGCCTCAGCAAAAGAACTGGCTGCCCGTCCATACTGTGGCGCAGTTGGTTGACCATATTCATGCCCTGCGGGTGCGCGGCGCGCCGTTAATTGGTTTATCTGCATCACTGCTGCTGGCACTGCTGGCAGAACAGGGGGAATCACGCGAGCAACTGGCGCAATCGCTGGACACCCTGCGGGCCGCCCGCCCTACCGCCGTGAACCTGATGAATAACCTTGATCGTATGAAACAGGCGCTGGCGCAGCCAGAAATGGCAACGAGCCTGGTGGAAGAAGCGTTGCGTCTGGTGCATGAAGATAAACAGCTGTGCGATCGCATCGCCGATGCCGGCTGTGCGCTGGTCAAACCCGGCAGTCAGTTGTTAACCCACTGCAACACCGGCGGTCTGGCGACTGCGGGTGTGGGTACGGCACTGGGCGTTATCGCGCGTGCGCATCAACAAGGCCACGTTCACAATGTCTGGGTTGATGAAACGCGCCCGCTGTTGCAGGGAGGACGCTTAACCGCCTGGGAACTGGGCGAGCTGGGTGTGCCTTACCAGTTGATCACGGATTCGATGGCCGCCAGCCTGATGGCGGCGGGCAAGGTTGATGCTGTCTGGGTCGGCGCGGATCGCATTGCCGCCAATGGTGACGTGGCGAATAAAATCGGCACCTACAGCCTGGCGGTACTGGCGCACTATCATGGTATTCCGTTTTATGTTGCCGCGCCGCATACCACGCTGGATCGTCAATGCCCGACGGGGGATGCCATCCCGATTGAGCAGCGTGCCGCCAGTGAAGTTACCGGTGTGTCGGGAAGCTTCGGCAGCGTGCAGTGGGCGCCCGCGGATGCTCAGGTTTCTAATCCGGCCTTTGATGTCACGCCTGCGGCGCTCATCAGTGGTTGGGTACTGGATACCGGCGTGATCACACCGGCACAGGTGGCTGCTGGCGTTTTTCAGCCACAGTAAACAAAACGGGCGGCTGAGTCAGCCGCCCGCAGAAGGCACCGTCATAATTACGCCAGGCGCGGGTAGGCATCGGCGATCCTGTCGCCTGTGAAGTTGGCGATCCAGCCTTCCTGATTATCAAAAATACGAATCGCCGTGAAATGCGGGGATGATCCCATATCAAACCAGTGCGGCGTGCCTGCGGGCACCGAAATCAGATCGTTCTTTTCGCACAGGATCTGCAGGATTTCACCGTCCAGATGCAGGCAGAACAGCCCGGCGCCTTCGACAAAGAACCGCACTTCGTCTTCACCGTGCGTATGTTCTGAGAGGAATTTCTGGCGCAGCACGTCTTTTTGCGGATTGTCTGCCCGCATACTGATGACGTCCCAGCTCTGATAGCCTTTTTCGGCGACCAGGCGGTCAATGGCGTGCTGATAGGCGTTGATCACCGTTTCCGCATCGGGATTCTCGCCCAGATCGCGGTCTGCCTGCCAGCGCTCGAAGCGAACGTCTTTGGCGTTCAGACGCTCACGGATCGCCTCGGGATCGGTGCTGTGCCACAACGGCTGGCTCGGATCGCTATCGCTAAAAATGGTCAGTGCACTCATTTCAAATCGACTCCGGGTTAATCTGAGAAAAATCAGCGACCTGACGATGATGGCTGTCATCATCCGCCGCGTCACGAATCAGCTGCAACGTGTGCCAGCCAGCCTGTCTGGCGGCGTCCAGCTCCTGATGAATATCAGAGAGGAACAGCAATTGTCCGGCCGGCAAGCCCGTTTGCGCCGCGATGTTTTGATACGACGTTACCTCGCGCTTGGCGCCCACGTGGGTATCAAAGTAACCGCTAAACAAACCAGTAATATCACCTTCGTCGCTGTAGCCAAATAACAATTTCTGCGCGGCGACCGAGCCAGAGGAATATATATAAAGTTTAATGCCTTGCGCGTGCCAGGCCGTGAGCGCAGGCAGGACATCCGGATAAAGGTGCCCTGTAAAACGCCCGCTCAGATAGCCCTCGCGCCAAATCATCCCCTGCAGCGCTTTCAGGCCGGTCGATTTGCGGTCCTCATCCATATAAGAAAACAGGATGGCGATCACGCTGTCGACGTCGGCATCGGGCTGTCCGGCCTCCGCACGCACGGCATTGAGCGCGTCCTGAACGGTGGGCTGCGCCTTATGCTGGCGCACATAGTCGGCCAGATGGGCACGGGCATAGGGAAACAGGACGTTATGTACAAAACGGATATCGCTGGTGGTGCCTTCAATATCGGTAACAATGGCCTTAATCATGCCTTCTCCAGCAAGCGACGTTGACGTTCGCATTCAAATAAAAACTCCAGCCCTTCCAGATGGCGGCGCGCTTCTGCCACATCGTTGCCCCAGCAGGTCAGGCCATGACCACGCAGCAGAAAGCCGTAACGCAGCGGAAAACGGGCTGCATAATCTTCAATTTCTGACGCCAGCTCGGCAACATCCTGGCGGTTATCAAACACCGGAATCGCCACGGTATCCTCATGCGTGGACTGACCGCTCAGCGACTTTTGCATCTCATAGCCGTACAGCAGTAGCGCCGCGCCCTGCTCTACGCGCGACAGAACGGTGGAATTGACCGTGTGCGTATGCAGTACTGCGCCCGCCTCCGGAAACAGGCGGTAGATCAGCGTGTGCAGTGCGGTCTCGGCAGAAGGCCTGCGACCCGAGGGGGCCTGGCTGGTGGCAATGTCGACCTGAATAAAGTCATCCCGCGTCAGGCTGCCTTTATCTTTGCCTGACTCGCTGAGCAGGCAGAAATGCGCATCCTGGCGCACCGACATATTGCCGCCGGTGGCGGGCGCCCAGCCCTTCGCACCTATCCAGTGACAGGCGGCAACCAGCTGATCTAAAGCATGAGAATCGGACATTACTCTTCCTTTTAGCCGTCTAAGCGTCTTGATTGCCAAATACTAGCATCCTGTTTATAGTGGCAGCAACTCAGCGTTTCTCCGTAACCGTTTTTGCGCGTAAGGCAACCTAATCATGACGCAATCCATCCTCACGCCTGAGAGCAAGTTACCCGCCCTCGGCACCACGATATTCACGCAGATGAGCGCGCTGGCACAGCAGCATAACGCCATCAATCTTTCCCAGGGTTTTCCGGATTTTGATGGTCCGCGCTACCTGCAGGACAGGCTGGCTTATCATGTCAGTCAGGGTGCCAATCAGTATGCCCCCATGACCGGCGCACAACCGTTACGCGAAGCCATTGCCGAAAAGACCGCTGCGTTGTACGACTATCGTCCCGATGTGAACAGCGATATCACCGTGACCGCAGGCGCAACCGAAGCGCTGTATGCCGCGATCACTGCCCTGGTTCGCCCAGGTGACGAGGTGATCTGCTTCGATCCCAGTTACGACAGCTATGCGCCCGCGGTGCAACTGGCGGGCGGCGTACTGAAACGCCTCACCCTGCAGCCGCCCACGTTTGCAGTTGACTGGCCGGCGTTCTCCGCGCTGTTAAGCGATAAAACCCGACTGGTTATCTTAAATACGCCACATAATCCCTCGGCCAGCGTCTGGCACCAGGCGGACTATGCGGCCTTATGGCAGTCGATTGCTGACCGGGAAATCTATGTGCTGAGCGATGAGGTTTATGAGCACATCTGTTTTGCCCAGGACGGTCATGCCAGCGTGCTGGCGCACCCCGAACTGCGTCAACGTGCGGTGGCGGTTTCCTCGTTTGGCAAAACCTTTCACATGACCGGCTGGAAAGTGGGTTACTGCGTCGCCCCCGCGGCGATCAGCGCAGAAATCCGCAAGATCCATCAGTACCTCACTTTTTCCGTCAACACACCCGCTCAACTGGCGATTGCCGATATGCTGCGCCAGCATCCTGAACATTATCGTGAGCTGCCCGACTTCTATCGCGCGCGCCGTGACCGACTGATACAGGCACTGAGCCGTAGCCGTTTCCGCATTTTACCGTGCGAAGGCACCTACTTCCTGCTGGCGGACTACAGCGCTATATCGGCGCTGGATGACGTGCAGTTTTGCCAGTGGCTGACGCGCGAAGTGGGCGTGGCCGCGATCCCGCTGTCGGTCTTCTGTGAAGCGCCTTTCCCACACAAACTGATCCGGCTGTGCTTTGCAAAACAGGAAGCGACGCTCGACGCCGCAGCGGAGCGCTTATGTCGTCTTTAGCCATTACGTTGTTGCAAGCGCCGCTGACGTGGATGGATGGCGAGGCTAACCTGCGCCATTTCGATAATCTGCTGGCTGACATGACAGACCGGGATGTGATTATTCTGCCGGAGATGTTCACCACCGGTTTTGCGATGGAGGCTGCACAGCAGGCCCTGCCGCAACAGCAGGTCGTGACATGGCTACACCGTCATGCGAAGCGCACGAATGCGCTGGTGGGCGGCAGTGCCGCGATACAAACGCCAGCGGGTGCCGTGAACCGTTTTTTGCTGGTTGAGCCGAATGGCACGCTGCATCACTATGACAAGCGACACCTGTTTCGCATGGCGGATGAGCAGCAGCATTACGTCGCGGGCACGGCGCGCACGGTGATTCAGTGGCGCGGCTGGCGCATTTTGCCGCAAATCTGTTACGACCTGCGCTTTCCGGTCTTTTCGCGCAACCAAAATGACTACGATCTGGCGTTGTATGTGGCCAACTGGCCTGCGCCGCGCGCGCTGCACTGGCAGGCGCTACTGCTGGCCCGGGCGATTGAGAATCAGGCGTTTGTCGCGGGCTGCAATCGCGTGGGCAGCGATGGCAACCAACATCAGTACAGTGGGGACAGCCGAATTATTTCACCGCAAGGCGAGGTGCTGGCTGCAGGTGAGCCCTTTACGGCAGGTAAGGTTGAGACGTCGCTGTCGCTTGCCGATCTGCAGGCTTATCGCGAGCGGTTTCCGGCGTGGCGGGATGCGGATGGCTTTACGCTGGCAGAATAAAAGCGCCCCGGCCAGGCCGGGGCGCTTCAGTCAGTTATTGCAGGTCGAAACGGTCCAGATTCATTACTTTTGTCCAGGCCGCCACGAAGTCAGTAACAAACTTCTGTTTCGCATCGCTGCTGGCATAGACTTCCGCCAGGGCGCGCAGGATGGCGTTGGAACCGAACACCAGATCGGCACGCGTGGCGCTGAACCTGACTTCGCCACTCTGACGGTCACGGCCTTCAAAGATCTCTTCACTGCTGTCGGTCGCACGCCAGGCGGTGCGCATATCCAGCAAGTTTACGAAGAAGTCGTTACTCAGGACGCCGACGCGGTCAGTAAAGACGCCATGATGGCTGCCGTCAAAGTTGGTCCCCAGCACACGCAGACCACCCAGTAACACCGTCAGTTCCGGCGCGCTCAGCGTCAGCTGCTGTGCTTTGTCCAGCAGCAGGGTTTCGGTTGACGAGCCGCCTTTCACGCGACGGTAGTTACGGAACCCGTCCGCCAGCGGCTGAAGCACGTTAAAGGATTCGACATCGGTTTGATCCTGACGAGCATCCACACGACCTGGCGTAAAGGGGACCTGCGCGGCCACGCCCGCAGCGGCGGCGGCCATTTCGATACCGACGCTGCCCGCAAGGACGATGACGTCAGCCAGCGAGGCCTTGCCGGATTCCTGCTGAATCTGCTGCAGTTTCGGTAACACGTCGTTAATCACGCTGGCGTTCACAGCCCAGCTATTCTGCGGTGCCAGGGCCAGACGGGCACCGTTCGCTCCGCCACGTTTGTCGCCACCCCGGAAGGTTGATGCCGACGCCCAGGCCGCTGAAACCAGCTGGCTCACGCTCAGACCTGACGCCGCGATTTTCGCCTTCAGCTCACTGATATCCGCTGGCGTGGGCTGATGAGTCGGCTGCGGTAACGGATCCTGCCACAGTAAATCTTCTTTCGGTACTTCTGGCCCGATGTAACGTGCTTTTGGCCCCATATCGCGGTGCGTCAGTTTAAACCAGGCGCGGGCGAAGGCTTCGTTAAAGGCCTGCGGATCGTTAAGGAAACGGCGAGAGATTTTCTCGAACTCCGGATCAAAACGCAGCGTCAGGTCCGTAACCAGCATGGTGGGTTTACGCTTTTTCTCAGGATCGAACGGGTCCGGAATAATGGCTTCTGCGTTAACGGCTTCATACTGAATGGCCCCTGCCGGGCTATGGGTTTTCACCCACTCATATTTAAACAGGTTCTCAAAGAAGTAGTTACTCCACTGAGTTGGCGTCTGCGTCCAGACGACTTCCAGACCCGACGTAATCGCATCGGCACCGACACCGCTGCCGTAGCTGTTGTTCCAGCCAAAGCCCTGAGCTTCGATGGGTGACGCTTCCGGATCGACGCCAACATGGCTGGCCGCCGCCGCACCGTGGGTTTTACCCAGCGTATGCCCGCCTGCGATCAACGCGACGATCTCTTCATCGTTCATGCCCATGTTGCCAAAGGTGGCGCGAATCGCTGGCGCGGCAGATGCCGGATCGCCGCTGGCTTCAGGCCCCTCTGGGTTCACGTAGATCAGCCCCATTTCGGTTGCGCCCAGCGGGGCGTTAGCCAGACTTTCGGGATGACGGTGGGCCAGCCACTCGGTTTCGTTACCCCAGTCCACGTCCATATCCGGTTCCCAGACGTCTTCACGACCGGCACCAAAACCAAAGGTACGGAAACCTGAGTTTTCCAGCGAAACGTTACCCGCGAGAATATAGAGGTCGGCCCAGGAAATTTTCTGGCCGTATTTCTGTTTGACCGGCCACAGCAGGCGACGGGCTTTGTCCAGGCTGACGTTGTCAGGCCAGGAGTTCAGCGGCGCGAAACGCTGCTGACCACGACCGGAGCCGCCACGGCCATCGATAGTGCGGTATGTGCCGGCACTGTGCCACGCCATGCGGATGAACAGACCAATGTAGCTGCCCCAGTCGGCAGGCCACCATGACTGGGAGTCGGTGAGCAACGCCCGGATATCGGCTTTCAGTGCGGAATAGTCCAGTTTGCTGAACTCTTCGCGGTAGTTGAAGTTCTCGCCGAGGGGATTAGAGCGGTTGGAGTGCTGGTTCAGCAGATCCACGCGCAGCATATTTGGCCACCAGTCGCGATTGCTGGTACCACTACCGGCTCCACGAGCCAGAACGCTTTCTTCTTCCGATTTACCGTGATGAAAGGGACATTTACCTGAAGCGGCTACATCATTATCTTTTGGCGTGCTCATTATCGGCTCCGTTGCCTTCACATTGTCATCGCTAAGATAACCCTGGCGTTAGCAGGAATATAGTCGGATGGGCCGAAGGTATTGATAGCCATTAGCTTTCAAGCGCAGCGAAAAAAAAGCTGCGCCCGATGGACCCGTCAGCTGCCGCGATAGGTGGACCAGCTCCAGGGGGATATCAAAAAGGGCAAGTGGTAATGGCTGCCGCTTTCCGTGAGGACAAAATCAATTTGTGCGCTGACGTATAAGGTTTCCCGTCCGTCCGCGCGAAAGTAGGCGCCAATATCTGCCGTGAGGCGATACTGCCCAGACGCAAGTGGCTCAGGTGTCAGATCCTTCAGACGACCATCGTTATCTGTGACGCCTTGTGCACAGGGAGTCCAGCCTTGTGCCGTGTGCTGTTCCAGCAACATGGCAACGCCCGGCGCGGGTTTTCCCAGCGCCGTATCCAGAATGTGAGTGCTGATGGTGCTCATGAAAAACTCTCCTTTAAGCGCAGCAGGGTGATTTCCCGCAACTGCGCCAGGGCTTCCTGTTGCTCGGTTTCCGGGCTGTTGTCCAGCCGCCGCGTGAGTTCATCAAGCAGCGTCTGTGCGCTGCGTCCTTTGGCCCGAATCAAAAATACCCGGTTAAAGCGCGCCTCATATGCCTGATTGCCCCGCACCATGGCCTGATGTAACGCGTCGTCTGCGTGTTGCATGGCCGCCTGTTCGCTACGCGACAACTGTTTTTCCTTCTCATTGCCCTGCGCCTTTTCCCCGATACGTGGATGAGCGGAGAGCGCCTGATTCAGATCGTCCTCCTGCCAGTCCTGTGTCAGCCGTTGTGCTTCAGTCAGCAGGGCATCAAGACTGTGAAACGGGCGGGCCGCCACCAGCGCCAGCTGCCAGTGCGGCAGCGCAACGCAGTGGGACAGGGCAAGCTGTGCAGCGGCTTCCGGTAACTGGTTAAAGGTATCCAGATCCATATTAATGCTGCTCCGCAAGGAGGCAAATCGTCTGCAAATAGGCCTGAACCGCTGGCGCGACATCGGCTTCATTCACCGATTCTGCCGGATGGTGGCTGATGCCGCGGTGGTTACGCACGAACAGCATCCCCACCGGCCAGCGCTCTGCAATGGCAATAGCATCATGACCCGCCCCGCTGGGCAGCGCCAGGCAGCGTCCCTGAACGGTTTCTACCGCGTGGCTCAGCGCCTGTTGCAATCCGGCATCGCAGGCCGTTGCCGCGATACGGTAATACTCCTGCGCGCTAAAGGTTAAACCGCGACGCAGTGCAATGGCTTCCGCCTGGGTCAGCAACGAGGACAGCAACGATTCAAGCGGCGCGTCCTCGGGTCCACGCACATCCAGAGACAGATGCACCTCCCCCGGAATGACGTTCACCGCGCCCGGCGCGCAGTTCAGCGTGCCCACCGTAGCGACAAGCGGTGAAGTCTGCTCGCGCGTGGTATGCTCGATGAATACCATCCACTCTGCGGCAGCGGCCAGCGCGTCTTTACGATGCGCCATCGGTACGGTTCCGGCATGACCGGCCTCACCGGTGAAACAGCAATTGAGGCGACGGGCACCGTTGATCGCGGTAACCACACCCAACGCGAGATCTTCCTGCTCCAGGCAAGGCCCCTGCTCTATGTGCAGTTCAAGATAGGCCACGATGTCGCTGACGTTACGAGCGGCGCGTGAGATCTGGCTGGCGTCCAGGCCGACATCCTGCATCGCCTGTGCCACCGTAATGCCATTGCCGTCAGGATGGGTCGGCCAGCTGTCAGGCCAGGTGCCGGTAATGCCGCGACTGCCCAGCAGGGTAATGCCAAAACGCGTGCCTTCTTCATCACCAAAGCCGATGATTTCAATGGCCAGGGGCAGGCGACGCTGGCGATCGTGGAGCCACTGCACGGTTTCAATCGCGCTCAGCACGCCCAGCATGCCGTCATAGCGGCCCGCATTACGAACCGTGTCCAGATGCGAGCCCAGCAGCAGCGCAGGTGCGCCAGGCTGGGCCGCGTCGTAGCGGCCGCAGATATTGCCGACTTCATCCTGCCAGACCGTCATACCGGCGGCCTGCATCCACTCACCGACGCGCGCGTTGGCACGCAGGTGTTCCGGCGACAGATAAACCCGTGTCAGCCCTTGTTCGCTTTCACTGATCTCAGCCAGCGCATCACAGCGCGCCATCACGCGCCGGGCGGCAACCTGAGCCTCGCTGGCATTCATCATCATGCATGGCTCCCGTAGTGGTTCCATGCCGCCTGCGAGCCCGCGCCCTGTGGCGTGCGGTAACCGACATGCGACAACACCATTTCCAGCGCGGCCAGGGTTTGCATCACGCAGTCTTTGCGCGCGTTGTAACCCATCGTGCCGATGCGCCAGACTTTGCCATGCAGCGGACCAAACGACGTGCCGATTTCAATGCCGAAATCTTCCAGCATCAGCTTACGGACCTCATCGCCATTGACGCCCTGAGGGATCACTACGCCCAGCACGTTACTCATTTTGTTGCTGAGATCGCCAAAGGTTTCCAGCCCCATCCCCTGAATGCCTTTTAACATCGCTTCGCCGTGCAGCTTGTGGCGCGCAATCCCGTTATCCAGCCCTTCCTGCAGAATCAGACGCGCGCATTCACGCGCGCCGAACAGGGCGCTGGTCGCTTCAGTGTGGTGATTGAGGCGTTCCGGGCCCCAGTAATCCATGATCATGCCGAGATCGAAATAGTTGGAGTAGATCATCTCGTCATCGCCATCCTGGTGCGCATCCGTGCGGATCCCCTGCTCTACGCATTTGCGCTGGCGGATCACCGCTGCCATCTCATCGCTCAGCGTGATCGGCGAAGTTCCGGACGGGCCACCCAGGCATTTCTGCATGCCGGCGGACACCGCGTCCAGGCCCCATGCATCGGTTTCCAGCGCATTGCCCGCCAGCGATGCCGTGGCATCGGTGTAAAACAGCACACCATATTTTTTGCAGATCGCCCCCAGCTCCGCCAGCGGCTGCAGCATAGTGGTTGAGGTATCGCCCTGTACGGTCAACAGCAAACGCGGTTTTACTTTTTTAATCGCATCTTCGATCTGATCGGGCGTAAACACCTCTCCCCACGGCACCGCAATGGTGTGCACATCGGCCCGGCAGCGACGGGCGATTTCACACAGCAGATGACCAAAACGGCCATAGACTGGCACCAGCACCTTATCGCCAGGGCGAATCGCCGACAGCAGGATCGCTTCAATACCGGCGCGTGAGGTACCGTCGATCAGCAGCGTCCAGCAGTTTTCGGTGCGGAACACGCCGCGATAGAGCGCCATCACTTCATTCATGTAATGGGTCATCGCCGGATCATATTGTCCGAGCAACTGGCTCGACATCGCGCGCAGCACACGCGGATCGGCATTGATCGGACCGGGGCCCATTAACAGGCGCTGAGGCGGATTAATTTGCGAAAATTGAGAGATATCCATAGTGAATTCCTTGTTAAGCACTCACAGACGCACAGAGGAAATAAACTGCTTTAGCTCCGCCGTCTGCGGATGGGCAAACAGTGTTTTGCTGTCCCCCTGTTCCCAGACGCGCCCCTGATGCATAAAGACCACACGATCGCCCACATCGCGGGCGAAGTTCATTTCATGGGTGACGAGAATTAACGTCATGCCTTCGGCGGCAAGTTGCTCCAGCACTTTCAGCACTTCGCCGACCAGCTCCGGGTCCAGGGCTGAGGTGATCTCATCACACAGTAATACCCGGGGTTCCATGGCCAGTGCGCGGGCAATGGCTACGCGCTGTTGCTGTCCGCCTGACAGGCTGGACGGGTAATAATCCAGCCGCTCGCCCAGCCCCACTTTTTCCAGCATACGGGCTGCCAGTTCGCGGCACTCGGCCTGACTTTTTTTCAGAACCCGACGCGGTGCCAGCATGACGTTTTCCAGCGCCGTCATATGTGGGAACAGGTTGAAGTTCTGAAATACCATCCCTACGGAGCGGCTGATTTCGCGCGCCTGTGAGTCGCGGTCGGTGATGGTCATGCCGCCGAGTTTAATGCTGCCATCCTGATAGCCTTCCAGCCCGTTCATGCAGCGCAGCAGTGTACTTTTGCCGGAACCGCTGCGACCGATAATCGAGATCACTTCTCCCATATCGATATCCAGATCCACGCCTTTCAAAACATGGTTGGTGCCGTAATACTTCTGGACCTGATTAATGGTGATGAGCGGCATTGAATTTTTTCTCCAGATACTGGCTGTAACGCGACAGCGGATAACACATCAGGAAGTAGCCCAGTGCCACCAGCCCAAAGACTTTAAACGGCTGGTAGGTCACGTTATTCAAAATGGTGCCGGCTTTGGTCAGCTCGACAAATCCGATAATGGAGGCCAGCGCGGTGCCTTTAATCACCTGCACAGCAAACCCCACTGTCGGGGCAATCGCAATGCGGATCGCCTGAGGCGCAATCACCCGCGTGAGCGTCTGACCAAAGTTCAGGCCGAGGCAGCGTGACGCTTCCCACTGCCCTTTTGGCAGCGCCTGAATACTGCCGTGCCAGATATCCAGCAAATAGGCACTGGTATAAAAGGTCAGCGCCAGCGACGCAGCGGTCCAGGGCGCAACGTCGATGCCAAACAGCCCGACGCCAAAGAAAGCCAGAAACAGCTGCATCAGCAGCGGTGTGCCCTGGAACAGCTCGGTGTACGCGCGAATGATTCGCGTCAGCCATTTACGCTTTAACAGACGTAAAAACAGCAGAGGTAACGTCACGAGCGTACCGCCTAAAAAGGCCACCAGCGACAGGGCAATCGTCCAGCGCGCGGCCAGCAGCAGGTTGCGCACGATGTCCCAGTCGGTAAAGGTTGTCATCATGCCTGCACCCCCAGCCACTTGCGGCCAATCGCCAGCAGCAGCTGACGCA
This sequence comes from Pantoea sp. BS_8, assembly GCF_041954965.1. Taxonomy (NCBI): domain Bacteria; kingdom Pseudomonadati; phylum Pseudomonadota; class Gammaproteobacteria; order Enterobacterales; family Erwiniaceae; genus Pantoea; species Pantoea sp. BS_8. Next base: position 28,604 of record NZ_JAVAXU010000018.1, on the reverse strand, counting down.
TTACTATCGACAACGCCAGGTAGATCAACGTGGTCACCGAGTAGACTTCGAAACTCAAAAACGTACGTGACTGAATCAGGTTGGCGGCAAAGGTCAGCTCCTCGTAGGAGACCTGCGAGACGACCGACGATCCCAGCATCACAATGATGCACTGACTCACCAGCGCCGGATAAATCCGTTGCAGCGACGGTGGCAACACCACGCGCAGAAAGGTCTGGCTGCGCGTTAATCCCAGCACCCGACCGGCTTCCCACTGCCCTTTTGGCGTGACCTGAATGCCCGCCCGGATAATTTCCGTGCTATAGGCACCCAGGTTAACCAGCATCGCCAGCAGTGCGGCTTCCCCTGCGGTGAGTTTCAGCCCCAGGTTGGGTAAACCGAACACAATAAAGAACAGCTGCACCACAAACGGCGTATTACGAATCAGTTCGACATAGATGCCCCACAGGCGGCTTAACCAACTGGGTTTACCGCTGCGCAGCGCCGCGCCGATAATGCCGATACTGACGCCGCCGACCGTCGCCAGCACCGTTAACTGGATCGTTACCCACAGGCCGGAGAGCAACTCCGGCCAGTACGGCAACAATGCAGGGAAATTAAGTTGCCCGGTCATTGCCCCGTCCTTATGCGCCCAGGTTGGCTGGCAGCGGCGCTTTCAGCCACTCTTCGGACATTTTGTTCAGCGTGCCGTCTTTAATGCCCTGGTCGATCAGCGCATTCACTTTCTCTTTCAGTGCCGGCTCGTCTTTTTTCAGTCCGATATAGCACGGCGAGTCTTTCAGCATGAACTGCGCAACAGGGGCTTTAGCCGGGTTCTGACGCGTAATGGCTGCGACGACCAGGTTGCCGGTAGCGACATACTGCACCTGTCCGGAGAGGTAGGCTGATAACGTGGTGTTGTTATCTTCATAACGTTTCACCTGCGCGTCTTTCGGCGCCACCTCGCTCAGCACCATATCTTCCACCGCACCACGGGTGACACCCACCGACTTGCCGCTCAGCGCCGCGGGATCTTTCAGATGATCGCCTTTAGGTCCAAAAACGCCCAGAAAGAACGGCGCGTAAGCCCGGCTGAAATCAATCACCTTTTCACGCTCAGGATTTTTCCCCATGCTGGAGATCACCAGATCCACCTTGTCCGTCTGCAGATAAGGCACACGGTTGGCACTGCTGACCGGCACCAGTTGCAACTTAAGTTTCATCTGTTTGGCCAGATACTTTGCCATGTCGATGTCATAGCCCTGCGGTTGCAGATCGGTCCCCACGGAGCCAAACGGTGGGAAATCCTGCGGCACTGCCACTCGCAGCACGCCGCGTTTCTGGATGTCCTGCAGTTGATCCGCCAGCACGCTGCCTGCCTGTGCCATCAGTACGGCTGCCGCGACAACGGCCATTAATACTTTTTTCATTATGCACCCCGGTGAGATTATGTGAAACAAAAGATTCTTATGATTGGCATTCTGCAACTAATGTGCCAACGCAACGGGTGGGGGATAAATGCGGATTAACGCTGAAATGGCGGCTTTTACTAAGCGTAATGCGATTCCCGAGTCACCCCGGGAGACGGTCCAAAAAGGGGCAAAGCACCAAAATGGTGCCTGCTAACGGTGCTCCAGCTCATCAAGGTGCTGATAAAGATCGGCAATCTGATGAATACGCGGCCGCCCCAGCGCCAGTAATTCATGCAGCAGGGCGTTGGCGAGCAGGTTCACCAGACTCATGGCCGAGGCGTAGCTGTCGAAGGCGGAGACGCTGTCCAGCGGGGCGCAAAACTGCCAGCGCGCCAGTGAAATCACGCTCTGCGCCTGGGGCTCACACAGCGCCAGTACCGGAATCCTTGCGCTTTGCAGCTGCTGCATTAACGGCTGAATAATGCGGGTGCGGCGGCGAAACGCAATCACGACCACCATATCCTCCGGCGTGATGTCCACCAAATCCTCTGCCAGCGTCTGGCCCGGCTGGGGCAGAATATGCACCTGAGCACGCGTCTGAATGAGCTGCTGACGCAGATGCAGCGCCACCGGATAGGCATTACGCATGCCAACAATATAGATACGTTTTGCCTGCGCCAGCTGGGCGATCACATCGGCGAATTGCTGAGGATCAATGCTGTTAACCCATTGTGTCAGATTGGCCATTTCCTGCTTGTAATGCCGCGACAGCAGGGTATTTCCCTGTACCGCATCCCGGTTATCCGTTAACGGCATACCGCTCTGGCGCAGGGTACGGAGCTCATCGCGCATGTCTTTATATTTGTCATAGCCCAGGCGCTTAAACAGTCGGCTCACCGTGGCTTTTGAGACACCGCTCAGGCGTGCCAGCTCGGCACTGTTATAGCTAATCAGGTCATCAAAGTGGTCAAAAATAAAGTCGGCTATACGCTGCTCCTGCGGCGAAAGCTGGGGGTAATGCGTTCTGAGTCGCTCATCAAGCTGTTTCATTCAGGTCCTGTAACTTTTGTTTCAATCGCGGGATTGCCACAGAAGCTAGCATAATTTGGGCCAGATAAACCTGTCCAGAGACGTTGTCTTCTTAAAAACTGGAACGGCTCTTGCTTAACCTTTTGCTTTGTACCCTGAAAAACAGAATGAGAAGAGCATGATTCAGAGCAATTTGGCCCCGTTAGGCATGGCCGTGACGCCGCATCATCTGGCCAGTGAAAGTGCGCTGGCGGTACTGCGGGAAGGGGGGAACGCGATTGAGGCCATGGTGGCCGCCGCGGCGACGATTGCGGTGGTCTATCCGCACATGAATGGGCTGGGCGGTGACGGATTCTGGCTGATCATGCCAGGCAAAGGCGATCCGGTTGGCATTGATGGCAGTGGCAGAGCGGGTTCGCTGGCGAATTTTGACTTCTATAAGGGGGAAACCCATATCCCTCATCGTGGGCCTAAAGCGGCCCTGACGGTGGCGGGCACGGTGAGCGGCTGGCAGGCGGCACTGGACCTGTCCGCAGAACTGGGGGGAACCACCCTGCCTTTACCGCGCTTACTCCGCGATGCTGTTCGCTATGCTGCCGATGGCATTCCCGTCACCGCCTCACAAGCCGCGGCGACGCGGACGAAGCGCGACGAGCTACAGCATCTGCCTGGCTTTGCCGCCACGTTTTTACCGGACGGCGATGTGCCAGCGGAAGGCAGCCGTTTCACCCAGCCTGATTTAGCCCGTACATTGAGCCTGCTGAGCGAAGAAGGTCTGGACAGTTTTTATCGCGGCACGCTGGCACAGCACCTTGCGGAAGAAATGGTCAATCTGGGCATTCCCATCACCCTGGCGGATTTACAGCAGCAACGGGCTCGCCGCGTCACGCCGCTCCATATTCGCCACAGCGAAGGCGATATCTGGAATATCACGCCACCGACACAAGGTATGGTGTCGCTGGCCATACTGGGCATCACGGATCATCTGGACATGGCGAACGCAGATGAGGTGCAGACGATCCACCGTATCGTCGAAGCCACCAAAAAAGCGTTTGCCCTTCGGGATCAGCATATTACCGATCCCCGCCATGTGGTTGAGGATCTGCAGGCACTGCTTGACGGCGAAACCCTCGCCACCCTCGCCAGCCAGATTCAGGATGATCGCGCTGCGCCCTGGGGAACCGGTCGCGGGCCTGGCGATACCGTCTGGATGGGCGTGATGGACAGCAGCGGGCTTTCCGTTTCCTTTATCCAAAGTATTTATCATGAGTTTGGCAGCGGTGTAGTGGTGCCCGGCACCGGACTTGTCTGGCAAAACCGGGGCGCGGCTTTTAGCCTCGATCCCGACCATATGCTGGCGCTGGCGCCCGGTAAACAACCCTTCCATACGCTGAATCCTGCCGCCGCACGCCTGAAGGATGGTCGCACCATGGTATACGGCTCCATGGGCGGCGATGGCCAGCCGCAAACTCAGGCAGCCATTTTTACCCGCCATGTTATTCAGCGCCTGCCGCTGCAGCAGGCCGTTAGCGCACCTCGCTGGCTGCTGGGGCGGACCTGGGGCCAGCTGTCGGACTCGCTCAAACTGGAAAGTCGCTTCGCGCCCGACACCCTGGAGGCGCTACGTGCGTTAGGACATGACGTGGAGTCGCTGCCGGCCTACAGTGAGGCCGTCGGCCATGCAGGTGCCATTGTTCGTCACAACAACGGTATGTTTGAAGGCGCAAGCGATCCGCGCAGCAACGGCAGCGCCGCCGGTTTCTGACAGGAGTAAATCATGAATCAGAGTGACTGGGCAGCCTATATTGCCCAAATGGAGCAAATCCTGAACGTGGAACTGGACGAAGATCGCCGTGTCGCCCTGCTACAACAGATGACGCGCATTGCCGATATGGCGGCCCCGTTGATGGCTTATCCGCTGGACGACCGGCTCGAAGTCGCAGGAGTGTACAAAGCATGAGACCAGACGAGGTTTCCATTCAGGCACTTCAGCAGGCGATTCAGCACGGTGATATCAGCGCCCGTGAAGTGGCGGAGCAGACACTGACCGCGATTGAGAAACAGAATCCGCAGCTTAATGCCTGGACGGATATCACCGCAACGCGGATGGTGCAGGAAGCGGATGCGATAGACAAGCAACGCCTGCGCGGCGAGAACTTGCCGCCGCTGGCGGGCATTCCCTATGCGGTAAAAAACCTGTTTGACGTGCAGGGGTACACTACCCTGGCGGGGGCCAGACTGTTTCGTCAGCGTCCGGCCGCAACCCGGGATGCCTTTGCCATCACCCAACTTCAGCAGGCCGGTGCCCTGCTTTCCGGCATGGTCAACATGGATGCCTATGCCTACGGTTTTACCACCGAAAATACCCACTACGGGGCGACGCACAACCCGCATGATCTGGCGCGCATTGCGGGCGGCTCATCCGGCGGTTCGGCCGCCGCCGTGGCAGCGGGACTGGTGCCTTTCTCGCTGGGGACGGACACCAACGGCTCAATCCGCGTCCCGGCTTCCCTGTGTGGGATTTTTGGCCTGAAACCGACTTTTGGCCGCTTATCCCGCAGCGGCAGCCATCCGTTTGTCGCCAGTCTGGATCATATCGGTCCCTTTGCCCGTCGGGTGGACGATCTGGCCCTGGTTTACGATCTGCTGCAAGGGCACGACAGCACGGATGCCTTCCAGGCCGATCGCCCGCTGGCAGCCACCTTACCGCAGCTGAAAAACGGTGCACAGGATTTGCGCTGCGCCGTACTGGGCGGCTTCTTTTCGACCTGGTGTAATGATGATGCCCGCGCGGCGCAATTACAGGTGGCGCAGGCGTTACAGGCTCAGGACGACGTGGTAATCGCGGAGGCTGAGTTAGCGCGCTCGGCCGCCTTTATTATGACCGCCTCTGAAGGCGGCAATCATTACCTGCCTGCGCTGCGTCAGCAGCCCGACCTGTTTGAGCCCCATTCGCGTGAACGCCTGCTGGCTGGTGCGATGCTGCCCGCGGCATGGTATGTTCAGGCCCAGCGCTTCCGCCGCCACTTTCAGCAGCAGGTCGTCCCGCTGTTTGCGCAGTACGATGTGCTTATCGCCCCTGCCACGCCATGTAGCGCGCCGTTAATTGGTCAGGAAACGATTGCCATTAACGGGCAGAATCTGCCGACGAAGGCCAGCATGGGCATGCTGACGCAGCCGATCTCCTTCCTTGGACTTCCCGTCTGTACTGTGCCGATGACGACGGCGAGCGGTTTACCGATTGGCGTACAGTTAATTGGCGCCCCCTTTAACGAACAGGCTGTCTTACGCGCAGCCTGTGCCCTTGAACAACAAGGACTGACATTTTCGCCCACCCGCAGGGCAGGAGCACAATGAATACTGACGCGATTAATCTTCCCGAGGTGCTGAACGCCGTTACCGCCGCGTTCTACCGTTATGAAAAGGCGCTGACGGGCAACGACATTGCCGTCCTGGATGAGCTGTTCTGGCACGATCCGCGGACCGTGCGCTTAGGCGCTGGCGAGAACCTGTACGGCATTGATGAAATCCGCGCGTTTCGCGCGGCAAGACCGTCAGCGGGGCTGGACCGCATGCTGCGCAATACGGTGATCACCACGTTTGGTGACGCGTATGCGGTGTGCAGCACCGAATTTACCCGGGCGGGCACCGAGAAAATTGGCCGTCAGCAACAGACCTGGGTGAAGTTTCCGCAGGGCTGGCGCATCGTGGCAGCGCAGGTCAGTCTGATGAGCTAAGCCCGGCGGAGCAGTCATATGTTAAGGCCGGGAGGCCTGAGTCTAACGGTTCACGCCGCGAAAGCGCTCAACTGCAACCCCTACGCCTTCCTACAGGGCGGCGAGCTCGCCTAACCAGGCGATCATTGCCTCTGCGCCAGGCTGGTTCAGCGTGCGATTCGGCCAGGCCAGATAATAGGGCTTGCTGAGCGGCAACGCGAGCGCATCAACAATGACCAGTTCGCCCCGGCCCAGCGCATGGGCGATCATCCGGCGCTGTCCCAGCAGCACACCAGCGCCGGCCACGGCGGCATCAATCGCCAGCGAGGTCAGGTTAAAGGTCATGGCTGGTCGGGCTGCTGGCACAGCCATTCCTTTCGCCTCAAACCAGCCCGACCAGTCTGGCAAAAAGCGCCCTTCTTTGCCCCAGTCGAGATGAATCAGCGGCGCATGCCGTAACAGATCCTCGCGGGAAAAGGCGTCGATCAGCCGCGGGCTGGCGACCGGGAGCACCTCATCATGAAACAGATACGCTTTATTCAGTCTGGGATACGCCTCCTCGCCGAAACACATCACAAAGTCGGCCGGCGTTTGAGCAAAATCCACCTCCGCATGCGTGCCATGTAAGGAAAGACTGACATCCGGACAGCGTTCACGCCAGCGGCACAGATGTGGCAACAGCCATTTCGACGCCAGCGCCGGCAGCGTGTAAAGCGTAAGCTGTGCGGCGGTCTCAGTGCATCCTATGTTACGCTGACCAAGCTGGAGAACCGCAAAGGCTTCCGTGACATAGCGAAGATACTGCTTGCCCGTCTCCGTCAGCATCACGCCCTGTTGCGTACGTAAAAACAGGACGCAGCCAAGATGATCTTCAAGCTGGCGAATTTGCTGACTCACCGCCGCAGGGGTTAAGGCCAGCTGTGCCGCGGCCCTGGTCAGGCTGCCGGTTTCCGCAGCCACTTTAAATGACTGAATCACGTTGATTTTAGGCAAGCGCGATGACGGGTTGGGCATTAAGCATTCCTTATCAGGGTATTAACGATTTATTGGTATTCAGCTGATGCCGGGCAGGCTAGTGTGACAATTCATTCATTATGAGACCGCGACGATGCCCAAAGCCCTGGTACGTACTGACTTACATCCTCTGACCGACCACGCCTGGCGTCAAGACTGTCGCAGGCAACTTAATCAACACGGCGCGCTGGTGTTGCGTCATTTTTTGCAGCCTGCCGCCCTGCAGGCCATCGTCGCAGAAGGCAATGCGCAGCGCGATCGGGCTTATTACACTGTCAGTCAGCACAACGTTTACCTGATGAAAACGGATGCCGGCTTCAGCGACAGCCATCCACGCAACCGCCAAGTAAACAGCACCAAAGGGTGCATTACGGACGATATGATTGCAGCGGATTCCCCGCTGCGTCAGCTGTATGACGATGCGCTGTTTCAGTCTTTCTTATGCGAAGTGCTGGACGAAGAGGCGCTGTATCCCTACGCCGACCCGTTGTCTTCGATTAACCTGCACTATGCGCCACAGGGTAAAGAGCTGGGATGGCATTTTGATAACTCCTCGTTTGCCATCACGTTGCTGGTGCAGAAACCGCTGGGCGGTGGACGATTTCAGTATGTGAAAGACCTGCGGGATGCTGATGCGGGCGAAATGAATTACGCGGGCGTGGCCGCCGTGCTCGATGAACAGCACCCCGTCGATGAACTGGCTATGGATGCCGGTGACCTGGTACTGTTTCGTGGGCGAAATTCACTGCATCGCGTGACGCCCACAGAAGGCGACGTCACGCGCATGCTGGCGGTGCTGGCCTACAATACCGCGCCCGGCATCGCCCTGTCGGAAACGGCCCGCCTGACGTTTTACGGCCGGTTGTAAACCGCACCCGCAAACGTTTTTGCCGATCATCTGGCCGCGCGGCGCGCTCCACCCTGCGTGGCTTTATTGGTGGACGTTACCGCCATCCACTGACGCAGGTTTTGTAGCATTGCCATACAGCGTTCAAGCTGTTCAAGCTGTTCAAGACTGACAAACTCATCTGCTTTGTGTCCCTGTTCCATGCTTCCCGGCCCGCAGACCAACGTGGCTACCCCAATCTCGTCAAATAATCCCCCTTCGGTGCCAAAGGCGACCGTAGCGAACTCGTTATGTCCGCTCCACTGCGCCAGCCAGCGGGCAAAGTCGGTCTGCGGATCGGTCAATAAGCCGGGGTAGTCGCTCAGTGGTTGAAAGGTAATGTTGCACAACGGTTCAGTGCGCTGCATTTCAGGCACCAGTTCTGCTTCGGCGAAGTGGCGTACGCTGTCATACAGCGCCTGAGCATCCGTACCAGGCAGCGTTCGCCACTCCATATCAAAATGGCAGGTCTCAGGAACAATATTCAGTGCTGTCCCGCCCTGAATCGTGCCAATCTGCAGCGTGCTGTAAGGCGGTTCAAACCGTTCGTCACGTTGCTGCTTTAACGCTTCTTCCTGCTGCAAAAGACGCGCAATTAACCGGGCGGCGTAGTGAACCGCATTCACGCCCTGATGCGTATAGGCAGAGTGGCAGGCGTGGCCCTGCACCCGACAGCGCACCGCCCGTTTTCCCTTATGTCCGTAAACCGGCTGCATGGCGGTCGGCTCACCCACAATACACATCGCCGGTTTTGCCGGTGAGGCATTGAGCATCGCCACCAGCGAGCGCACGCCCAGGCACCCCACCTCTTCGTCACAGGAAAACGCCAGATGCAAAGGCATGCGCAGGGGCTGCTGAAGAAACGCATCCAGCATGGCCAGCACGCAGGCAATAAAGCCTTTCATATCGGCGCTTCCCCGACCGTAGTATCGTCCGTCACGTTCCGTCAGGGCGAAAGGCGGCACGGACCAGTTTTGCCCCTCAACCGGCACCACGTCCGTATGCCCTGACAGCATAACGCCGCCTTCGCCCTCCGGCCCCAGACGCGCATACAGATTGGCTTTTTTACCGCTGTCGTCATACAGCCACTGCGTCGTTATGCCTCTGTCAGTCAGGTAGTCGTCAATAAACTGGATCAGGGCCAGGTTTGACACCCGACTGGTTGTGTCAAAGGCCAGCAGAGAGGCCAGAAGCGCCCGTAACGTCTCATTCATCGCCGGGCACACCATAGGCCGGTGCCTCACGCGGATCCAGCGCGCGCGCGACATAGGCTTCCATCTGAGGTTCATAGGCAAGCCACAGTTGTGTCAACTGCCCGACAGGGTCGTGCCCGGTCCAGTCGATGCGCAGATCCACCAGCGGCCAGGGATAATCATCCACGAGTTTGAGCGCAGCAGAATGTAACGGCCCGGCTTCTCCGCCTGCCGCCACGCCGGCCTGAAGGGCGGCAAGCAGCCGACTGGCCAGTTCACCGGAGGCCGCTTCAAAGGCCGCGCACATGGATGCCGTTACGCCCTCGTTCGCCAGCATATTGCCTGCGGCGATACAGTTTTTTCCTTCGGCCATGCTCCAGATACCCAGCGTCTTGCTGCCACTGAAAAACGCCGTGTTACCCTGAATATCAATCGCGGCGACCTGGCGGTAATCACTGAATCTGTCGCCGGCCAGCGCCCGCTTTAGCGCCACGTTCAGATCGCTGCCCTGATCCAGATGCAACAGAATCTGCTGCCCCAGAGAGGGCAACGTAATATTCTGGCTGGATACGGCACCCACGCCGGCCTGGAGCCAGGGACAGCGCGCGCCTACCGCAATGCTGGATGAACTGATAGCGATGCCGAGCTGACCGGTTTCTTCACACCGTGCCATCACTGATAAGGTCATTGGTCTGCTCCACGTTTCCAGTCATCCGGAATCACCGCAATGACATCAATTTCCATCAGCCACTGCGGCTGTGCCAGAGCCGAAATCACCAGCCCTGTTGAGACGGGGAAAACACCTTTTAGCCACTTTCCGACTTCCCGGTAGACCGGTTCGCGATAACGCGGGTCGACTATATACGTGGTGGTTTTAACAATATGCGACAGATCGCTCCCCGCCTCTTCCAGCAGTTGCTTCACATTTTTCATCGCCTGCGCCGCCTGCGCGGCCGGATCGCCCAGGCCAACCAGATTACCGTCGAAGTCAGTGCCGACCTGGCCACGCAGGTACACCGTGTTACCTGCACGTACGGCCTGGCAGAGATCGTTGTCCAGCGTTTGATTAGGGTACGTTTCTTTGGTGTTAAACATCCGAATACGAGTATGGGTTGGCATAACAGCAGTCTCCTGGTTCAGTTTTCTGACGCGGCACGGTAATCCTGATACTGGCGCTGAATAGCAATATGGTCGGCAACATACTTTGCGTCATGCCACACGCCCCAGATAAACGAGGAGCCGCGGCGCGACTGCCAGGGCAGCCCGAGGAAATAGAGTCCGGACTCCGGGGAGACGCCGCGTTGATGGAGAGGTCTGTTTTTCTCGTCAAAGGCGTTAACCTTCAGCCAGGTATAATCCGTGGCATAGCCTGTCGCCCAGATGAGCGTCGTGATCCCTGCGCGGACCAGATTGAGCGACTGCACAGGATGCGAGACGCTTTCCGGATCGGGCAGAAAGGCGCGTGCGGCCGGATCCTCAGGTAAATTCAGGCCATGGCGTTCAACCCAGGCATCGGCCGCATCCAGCAGGGATAAATAGTTTTCATCGCCTGCGGCAATGTTTTGCGCCAGATCGGGCTTAAAGGTCACGACCTCGCCGGAAAAGCGCTCCGTCAATCCGACCAGGTTGATGCCCTGCTCCGCCAGTTTGCGAAAGTCGACGGTATGCCCGCCGCGCGCGCCGCTGACCGCGATGGTGACGTGTTCTTTCCCCGGTTGACTGGCTGCCGCATCCCACAGGCCAAGGACCCCTAACCACCAGCAAAAGTCCCGGTTGCGATAGCGGCGAGGCGGACGATCGTGGGGACCAACGGAGAGCCACACGTCTTTTCCTGCACGCTGAAGCTCATCGGCAATCTGCACCCCTGACGAGCCCGCGCCGATAACCAGCACACCACCTTCAGGCAGTTGTTGCGGGTTACGGTAGTCCGCCGAATGTAACTGGGTGAACCGTGTATCCGTGGGCGCAATGGCGGGAATCACAGGCTTCTGAAAAGGCCCTGTGGCGACGACTACGCGCCGGGCAACGATCGGACCAGCGGAGGTTGAGACGTCGAACCCGCTGCGCCCGACACGCGGTACCACGCTGATGACTTCGACGCCCGTTTTGACAGGCGCCTCGATGTGCTGCACATACGCTTCAAAATAGTCAGCAATCTGTTCTTTAGGCACAAAGCTGTCAGGATCCTGCCCCGGAAAAGTCATGCCGGGAAACCGATCGTGCCAGGCCGGGCCGTTGGCGACCAGCGAGTCCCAGCGCCGGGTCCGCCACGCTTCGGCAATACGATTTTTTTCCAGCACGCAATGCGGAATGCCGAGCCGCCCCAGATGCTCGCTCATGGCGATGCCGGCCTGCCCTGCCCCAATCACCAGGGTATCTGTTTCTTGCTCTGATATTGTCATTCCATCATCCTCAAGCCCGACGTTTTAATGACGTGTTCCTGACACGCGCCAGCGCCAAGACTATTTGAGGCAGATGAATGGGTAAAATATTATAAAGCTAATATCTGAATAAGAAATTAATAAGCAGAAGATACGTGCCCGGTTATTAAAGCCACTCAGCGAATAAAGCGCGAAATTAGCCGATGTGATTTACCGCAAATACATTTCTTTTTCTTACCAAACAGCACGGTAATTGCGCGGCACTTTTTACACGGTGGGCCCCAACGCACTATTCTGGCAATAGTCCATAAAAAGTTTTGTCGGTCGCGTCGGTTCATTATGACTTAACCAGGCCATGATTAACGTCGAGGCTTCCATATCATCTTCAATATCAATCTGCGCCAGCTTTTCACCGTCATAAGTCACATCAGTGCAGGGGCGGGTGACCAGAACTGAAAACCCCAGCCCCTGTCCTACCATGCAACGCACCATTTCAATGGAGGGCGAACTGTAGGCTACCTGCGGGTGGTACCCTTTGCTTTTGAAAATATTGATGAAGTAATTCCTGCTGGGTACCGCATCCAGCAAAATCATAGGTTCCTGACTCAGCTCACGCAGCGTGACCAGGGATTTTTGTGCCAGTGGATGGTTTACCGGCAGGAGCGCGTAAGGTTTATGCGGGGCGTTTAACGTGGTTTTTTGAATGGTGTTATCCAGCTCAAGATCGTAGAGAAAAGCCAGATCAAAACGTCCGCGATGGAGTCCATGCATCAGTTCATGCTGCTCGCCGTCGTACAGTTCAATGGTAATATCCGGATAGTGTTTTTTAAACCCGGCTATCAGTTTGGGCATATACAGCGGCGCCGCAGATTCAAAACATCCCACCGCAATGGTGCCTGAAATCAGGGTGTTATCTGCACGTGAGTTTTGCTCAAACTCGTGTGTCAGACGTAGCAGCTCCTGCGCCTTTTCGTAAAAACGGCGGCCGCCAGGCGTCAGCGAAACACCCTGTGCGTGATGGCGGATGAGCAGTTGCTGATCGAAGGCGTCCTCCAGGTTTTTGATGGAAACGGAAATGGAGGGCTGGGCGATATGCAACTGACGCGAGGCTTCCGCAATGCTTTCCGTCTCCACCACGGCGACGAAATATCTGAGCTGTTTAAGTGTAAAGCGACTCATGGCGTTACCTCTGTTTTTTATAGTCAGCAAGACACCTTGCTTCGTTCCGGCCTAAGCAGCATTGCAAATGCTGTGCCACTTACCTGCCCGTTCCACCTGAACGCCGTTTATGTATTAACGCCATTCCACCTGTTTTTTTACGTCTGGCAGAAACGTAATCATCAAAAAGAAATTGCACCAATAACTCTCACCCTGCGTCGCAATGATCAGCGTGCTGCCCTAAATAAGCGCAAACAGGGAAAGAATACGTTAATTATTGCCCTGCACTGTTAAAAAGACACCGTTTAAAAAGGGATATAACAGTTGGATAGTTTTTTTAAAATCAGAAGCCAGCAAATTACTAATTGCTATCGTTCCCGTCCTGCCGCCATAGTGAATTACAGAATTATTCACCCCTTCTGTTTAATGTGAGCAAGCCCATGACATTTAACTGGAACTATATGTTCAGTCTGTTTAGCGACGCTAATTTTTGGCTGGCGACATGGACTGTCATCAAACTGAGCCTGCTGACCTGGGGAACGAGCATTATTGCGGGATTTATCCTAGCGCTGGCCAAGCAGTCGCGCCATCCCTTATTGACGCTGCCGGCCCGGTTTTATATCTGGCTCTTTCGCAGCCTGCCTTTGCTGGTGCTGCTGATCTTTGTTTATAACCTGCCTCAGGCATTGCCCGCCACGTCGACGGTACTGAGCGATCCATTCTGGGCAGGATTTATTGCGCTGACCATGTGTGAAAGCGCCTATATCGCAGAGATTCACCGTGGCGGGCTGCTGGCGATTCCCAAAGGCCAGAGCGAGGCTGCCCGGGCACTGGGATTACGCTATGCAGGCATTCAGTGGCGCATCATTATCCCGCAGGCACTGCGTGTGGCCTTACCGGCACTGGCGAATGAATACATCGCGATCGTGAAGCTGACGTCACTGGTCTCTGTTATCTCGCTTACCGAAATTTTGATGGTCGGCCAGCGACTCTACTCGCAAAACTTTCTGGTCATGGAAACCATGGCGGCGGTGGCCTTCTATTACGTGCTGATCGTTACCGTCTTTGACTTCCTGCTGAAACAGCTGGAGCGCTATCTGGACGTGACACAACGCCAACCGTCCGGCAAACCTGATGCACATCTTTTCGAACTCGCACAACGCGCAGCGGTGAATCCTGTCCGTCAGGCGTTTCACGCCAGCGGACCAGCGTTGCAGGCCCTGCGTCTGCACAAGGCTTACAACAATGTTGAAGTGCTGGGCGCCGTTAACCTGCAGATCCATCCTGGCGAAGTGGTTTCCGTAATCGGGCCTTCAGGTTCAGGAAAAACTACGCTGATTCGCCTGCTTAATGGTCTGGAGCAGATCGATAACGGTGAAATTCGTATTAACGGAAAACCCTTTATTCATCTCAGTCAGCAGGGAGAGCAACGCAAGCCACGCTTCGTTGAGCATGCAGAGCATCGTCTTAATATCGGGATGGTCTTTCAGAGCTTTAATTTGTTCAGTCATCTCAGCGTTATGGACAACCTGTTGCTGGCGCCTCGCTATCACAAGCTCGCGCCTGCCGCGGTATTAAAACAGCAGGCTGCTGCGCTGCTTTTTAAAGTCGGCATGCTCGACCATGCGTGGAAGTACCCTCATCAGCTCTCCGGCGGTCAGCAGCAACGCGTGGCTATCGCACGTGCCTTGATGATGCGTCCGCAAATCATGCTGTTCGATGAACCCACCTCTGCACTGGATCCCGAAAAAGTGAATGAAGTGCTTCAGGTCATTGAAGCCCTGGCAAGCGAGGGCATCACCATGGTGATCGTGACCCATGAGATGAACTTCGCCTTCAAGGTGTCTGACCGGATTGTCTTTATGGAAAAAGGACGCGTGGTCTGTGACGACGCGCCGCAGGCTCTACGCGATGGCCAGCATCCGCGCGTGGAAGCTTTTCTGAAGGATGTCTCGCTGGCGTAACGATGTATTAATCACGAGGGCACGACCATGATTGAACAGTGGCAGGTAGATCAGTATCACCAGCAGGGATTTCTGGTAGTTGAAAATGTCCTGACAAGCGATGAAATCGCAGCGCTACAACACGACTTTGACCAGTGGGTTGAGGAAAGCCGCAGCCAGAATGCGCCCTGGGGCGATACGCAGGATGGGCGTCCGCGTTTCGATATTGAGAGCGATCACCGTGCCGATCATCCTTCTTTGCGCCGCGTCAGCTCCCCGAACGATATCTCTGCCGCCTATCGCCATGCGGCACTGCAGTCACGTATGGCGCAGATTGCCGGACAGTTAATCGGGGGCAGCGGCGCACGCTATCATCACAGTAAGATCAACTCGAAACTGCCCCATACCGCAACGAAAGTGGAGTGGCACCAGGATTTCCTGTTCACCCCGCACAGCAACGACGATATCGTGACCGCGCTGCTGATGGTCAGTGAGGTCACGCCGGAAAATGGTCCGCTGAACGTGGTGCCGGGCAGCCATCAGGGGCCGCTTTATTCACACTGGCAGGGTGGCCGCTTTACCGGTGCCGTTGATCCCGCAGTGGTGAAAGAACAGTGCCAACAACCTACCGCCTGTTTTGGTCCCTCGGGTTCTGTGTGCTTTATGCATACCCGACTGCTGCACGCCTCCAGTCCCAATGAAACCGAATGGCCGCGCACACTGTTTATCGCCGTGTACGCCGCTGAAGATGCACTGCCGTTCGGTGAAAACCCGTTACCCAGCCCGGATGCGGGCACGCTGGTTTACGGTCAGGAGAGCGGCATGATCCGCAGCACCGCAAACGCCTTCCGCCTGCCGCAGAAACCGCGCGGTGCTTCGTTTTTTGTTCAACAGGCCGGTAAAGATCTTGCCAACGTCTGATGGCATTTTTCAGAGAGAGAATAATGATGAAAACCTACGTGTTAAGTCTGCTTGCCGCAGGCGCTGTACTGGCGTCCTTTAACGCCTCAGCCTTTTTACAACCCGGCAAAATTATCGCCGGATCGGATATGACCTTCTTTCCGTATGAGTACATGAAGGATAATAAACCCGCCGGCTTTGACATTGAGTTTCTTGATGGTCTGGCCAAAGTGATGGGCCGTCAGGCCGTTAACATTGATACCCGTTTCCCTAACCTGATTACCGGCTTGCAGAGTAACCGGTTTGATATGACTAATTCGTCGATGTACATCACCGCCGATCGCATGAAAGTGATCGACATGATTCCCTATCTGAAAAGCGGCGAAGCTATCCTGTCGTTGAAGGGAAGCGATTATCAACCCAAAACGCCTGAAGATTTCTGCGGCCATAAAATCGGTTCGATGGGCGCCACGTCGTGGTTGCAGCAGTTACACAAACTGTCTGACGACTACTGTGTGAAAAACGGTAAACCCCCCATCGCGATTAGCGAATATTCGACCGATCCGCAGACAACGCAGGCGATGCTCTCCCATGCGGTCGAAGCACAGATTACCGATGCCGCCGTGGCGCGTGGCGTGGTGCAAAAGCTGGGTGACCGTATTCAGATTTCCTCCACGACACTTATCTATCCGGTGTTAAACGGTTTTGGCGTGAAGAAGGACAATACGGAGGTGAAAAAAGCCCTGGTCGCTGCGCTGGCTACCTTCAGTAAAACGCCCGAATATGCCGCGCTGCTCAAAAAATACCATTTTGAAGCGCCAACAGCCGACGATCTCAACACCCTGATGCCAAAACCTTAATCTCAAACGCGTGCCCGTCACGCGTTCATTTTCAGGAGGGAATATGGCGCTTTCTTTTGAAGAGCAGACCCGTATCGATCTGGCGGCGACCTTTCGCATTATTGCCCACCTGGGCATGCATGAGGCGGTAGCGAACCATTTCAGTGCCGCCGTTTCACCGGATGGTAAGCAGTTTCTGATGAACCCAAAGTGGAAACACTTTTCACGGCTTCGCGCCAGCGACCTGCTGCTGCTCAATGCAGACGATGCCGCCTGTGGAGAGCGGGACGATGTAGACGCCACGGCCTGGTCGATCCATGGGCAAATTCATCAGCGGCTGCCAGAAACCCGGGTCGTGATGCATCTGCATCCGGTTTACACCACCAGCGTCGCCTGTCTGGCGCAGCCACACATTCCGCCTGTCGATCAAAACAGTGCGCGCTACTTCAACCGTATCGCGGTGGATACCCTGTACGGGGGCATGGCAGACACTCAGGAGGAAGGCGCCCGACTGGCCAGCCTGCTGACCGATAAGCGTCGTCTGTTGATGGGTAATCACGGCGTTATGGTTACCGCCCAGACGGTGGGCGAGGCCTATGATGATATCTGGACACTTGAGCGGGCCTGCCAGATTCTGGTCACCGCCTGGTCTACCGGGCAACCGTTGAAGGTGCTGAGCGACGAGGTCGCGGAAAAAACGGCCCGTGACTGGGAAGGCATCCCCGACTTCTCTCTGCGGCATTTCGAAGAGATGAAGCAGTTGATGATTGAGGCCGATCCCACGTTATGTGACTGAGTGGGGCCGTGCGGACGACAATGCCGGAAACCGGGGCAGCGCGTGGCGACATCCTTTTGCCGTCACGCGCTTGCCGCCGGGAGATTACGCCTCTGGCGCGGGGTAGGTTTTTATCCAGTGATCGGCAATCTGCTGCCGGGTGCAAATCCACACATCTTTATGCTGCTGAATGTGGTCGAGGAAATTTTGCAAGGCGCGGAATTTTCCCGGGCGACCTAACAGGCGGCAGTGCATCCCCACCGACATCATTTTGGGCGCGGTTTCGCCTTCTTCATACAGCACGTCGAACGTATCGCGCAGATAGGTGAAGAACTGCTCTGCGGTATTGAAACCCTGGGGCGAGGCAAAGCGCATATCGTTGCATTCCAGCGTGTAAGGAATGATCAGATGGGGTTTTACCGTACCGTCCTGACAGGTGACCTGAGTCCAGAATGGCAAATCATCACCATAATAGTCGCTGTCATAACTGAAGCCGCCCTGTTCCACCACCAGCCGCCGCGTATTGGGGCTGTCGCGTCCGGTGTACCAGCCTGTGGGCGCTTTGCCAAACAGGTCCGTTAACACATCCACCGCCTGCTGCATGTGCTGACGTTCGGTTTTAGCATCAATGCCCTGATAGTGAATCCAGCGCCAGCCGTGGCTGACCACGTCATACTGCGCCTGTTTGATGGCGTCCACGATGTCCGGGTGGCGCGCCAACGCCATCGCGACGCCAAACACGGTAAGGGGCAGTCCGCGCTTCTGAAACTCATTGTGAATGCGCCAGAAACCGGCGCGGGATCCATACTCGTACAGGGATTCCATCGACATATGCCGATCCGGATAACTGGCCGCCCCAATGATGTCAGACAGGAACTGTTCTGAACCCGTGTCGCCGTGCAAAACGTTGTTTTCTGCCCCTTCCTCATAGTTGAGTACAAACTGCACCGCGACGCGCGCTTTCTTTGGCCAGCGTGCATGTGGAGGCTTTCCACCGTAACCGATCAGGTCACGCGGGTAATTCTTATTGAAGCTGTAGGTTTTTTTATCCTGGCTTTCAGTCATCACTTGCATCCTGTCGTTGAACGGGAACATCTGCTTAGTTTAGGTGCTGAAAGACACCTGAGAGCGGTTTATGTAGCGGATAAGCTAAATCGCCTTGTTTACTGGTGCCAAAACCCAGCGCCACCAGCGATTCCACCATCTTGACGGCGGCGCTGACGCCATCAATCACCGGCATCTCCAGCTCTTTTGTCAGCGACGCGGCCAGCGTTGCCATGCCCCCACAGCCTAAAACAATGGCGCCACAGCCATCTTCCCGCTTTGCCTGGATACAGAGCTGGCGCACTTTCTCCTGCGCCACGCCGCTGCCGTCTTCCAGCGCCAGCACGGGTAAATCAATAGCATGTAAAGCGGCACAATGGTGCGTAAAACCGTACTGCTGAAGTAAATGGCGTGCGATGACCAGCGTGCGGGGCAACGTCGTGACAATTGAAAAACGCGTTGCCACCAATGTGGCGGTATGCATGGCCGCCTCCGCGATACCGATGACCGGCCCGCTTGCCAGTTCGCGTGCCGCCAGCAAGCCAGGATCGCCAAAACAGGCAATCACATGGCCACTGACGCCCTGCGCTTTGCCGAGCTTCACCTGTTCCAGCACGCCGATTGCCGCTATCGCCTCATCAAAATGCCCTTCAATCGACGGCACGCCCTGCGAAGGGCAAACGGCAATAATGTCCGTTCCAGGTGCGGCCACCGCGCGGGCCGCCTGACCGATGGTTTCGGTCATCGCCTGGCTGGTATTGGGATTGATAACCTGAATCAGGCTCATGATACAGCTCCTTTATGCCCGGCAAACAGTCGGGAAAAATCCGGTAGTGTTTCGCCTCCGCGCTCAAAATGGAGGCTGGCAACGATGTGTTCAAAATGGTGCTGCAGCGAGGCGGTCAGTGACACCAGGTCTTTTTCCCGGAGTCGCTGGAGTAACTGGCCGTGATCGTCACAGCGACAACCGCGCTGCCAGGGCGCGCCCCAGGTGGCAATCACCAGCGACGATCGCTGGGCCAGTTGCGTCACCAAATCCGTTAATACCTGATTGCCCGAAATCGCCTGCAACTGGATATGAAAGGCCGCGGACAGACGAATCGCCGCCGGCCCGTCATGCCGGGCAATCGCCTCTTTTTCCTGCTCAACCAGGGCCGTGAGCCCGGCCAGGTGCGGTGCCTGCAGATGTTCCAGCACCGCAGAAAGATTGCCGCACTCAAGCAGGCTTCGGGTGCGGAAAATATCCCGCGCTTCCTCCACGCCCGGTGTGGCGACATGTGCACCACGTTTGGGCGTGAGCGTGATCATTTGCACCGCAGCAAGGCGCTGCAAGACCTTACGGATGCCCGTGCGGCTCACGCCAAAGACCTCTGAAAGCGCTTCTTCCGGCAATTTGCTGCCGGGCGGCAGTTGATGTTCGACAATGGCGTTCATTAACGCCTGATAGATAGGTTCATCTTTATCATGCAGATCGGCCGCCGTTCTCTGGCCTGTTTCACTCTTCATCACCCGCTCCGGTAAACATCATTGCGTCACTTATCGTATACGTTAAAAATAAATTTTGTATACAAAAAACAAATCTGGCCTGGATCCTGCAATGTGATTTCACAAGGTTATTTTATTCATGTCTTTGAGAGGAGCAGGTTTCATGCCAAATCATTCAACGGTGGGTAACACATCGGCCTCTGAAGCCGGAAAAGCATACAGTCCGAAGCTATGTAATGCTGACCTGGCGCCTACCCGTCATCAAAACTGGTCGTGGTACAACATCTTTTCCTTCTGGATGTCGGATGTGCACAGCATGGGCGGCTACGTGGTCGCGGCAAGCTTCTTCACATTAGGGCTGGCCAGCTGGCAGGTGCTGCTGTGTTTGCTGGCGGGGATCTGTATTGTTCAGCTCTGCGCCAACCTGGTCGCTAAACCCAGCCAGATGGCCGGCGTGCCTTATGCGGTCATTTGCCGCCAGGCATTCGGTGTCTTTGGCGCCAATATTCCGTCGGTGATCCGCGGCCTGATTGCGTTTGCCTGGTACGGTATTCAGACCTGGCTGGCAGCGAATGCGCTGATGCTGGTGCTGCTGAAGTTTTATCCGTCGCTGGAAAGCCTGACGCACAGCCACTGGCTTGGCTTATCGCAACTGGGCTGGTACTGCTTTGGCGTGATGTGGGTTCTGCAGGCGATGGTGTTCTGGCACGGCATGAGTGCGATTAAGCGCTTTATTGATATCGCTGGTCCCGCCGTTTACGTCGTCATGCTGGCACTGGCGGGCTGGATTGTATACAAAACCGGATTCGACGGTATTTCGTTTACGCTGGCCAGCAAATCGCTGTCCGTCGGTGAACAAACCTGGCAGATGATTACGGCAACGGCACTGGTCGTGTCTTACTTCTCAGGCCCGCTGCTGAACTTTGGTGACTTTTCTCGCTACGGCAAAAGCATGAGTGAGGTTCGCCGGGGTAACCGCTGGGGACTGCCGTTCAATTTCCTGCTGTTCTCCATCGTGACCGTTGTGATTGTATCGGGTACGCAGTCCTTGTTTGGCAAAATGATCACCGATCCTATCGAAACCGTGAGCATGGTTGGCAGCGATTTAGCCGTGGCGATTGGCTTACTGACCATGATCACCGCGACGATTGGCATCAACATCGTGGCGAACTTCGTGTCTCCTGCTTTCGATTTTTCTAACTGCTCGCCTCAGAAAATCAGTTTTCGTACCGGGGGGATGATTGCAGCGGTGGGTTCGGTCCTGCTCACGCCGTGGAATCTGTTCCAGTCGCCTGAACTGATTCACTATACGCTGGACGTACTGGGTTCGTTTATCGGGCCTTTGTTTGGCATTCTGTTAGCCGATTTTTACCTGATCAAAGGCGGCCGTATTTCTGTGGACGATCTGTTCGATGCCACACCGCAGGGGCGCTACTGGTATCGCGGTGGATTTAACCCGAAAGCCATTGTCGCCCTGCTGCCCTCGGTCGCTATTTGTCTGGTGATTAGCTTTATCCCTTCTCTGCATCAGGTCGCCAACTTTAGCTGGTTTATCGGCGTGGCGCTGGCGGCAAGCTGCTACTGGCTGGTGGCGCGGGAAAAACAGGTTGCAGGAAAACATACGACAATCCCGTCGGGTGCCGTCGCGATGCAGAAAGACTGATTCACGCTTACTGTCAGTCAGTCCGTTTCTGTGAGGACTGGCTGTGGGAACGTCGTTCTTACCCTGCCTTTATGGGGCATTTATTGGGTGCGACGGGCATCAGGTCGAAAATACGGGATAGCACTGAGCGTGACGGGCAAACCGGCTGTTGAGAGGAAGACGAGAAACGTCCAGAGCCAGAAAGCAAAAACGCCATGCTGATAACCAGCATGGCGTCAAAATTTGGCGGAACGGACGGGGCTCGAACCCGCGACCCCCTGCGTGACAGGCAGGTATTCTAACCAACTGAACTACCGCTCCGCGCTTTGTTCCCCGTCGGGAACGAGGCGCATATTAATCACATCATTACTCGCCGTCAACGGTTTTCCCCCTGCCCGCTTCCGTTTGCTGCTATTTTCGCCCCGATGTTGATTTTACACACAAATCTTTGCGACTCAGGCGCGCCAGAGGCAACTGCCCCCCTTCTTCATGATCAGATCCAGCCGTGATTCGTGATGACTGATTTCCTCATCACTGGCGGTGACCACGCGCAATCCTGATGTGGGCCGAACGATGCGCTGAATGCCTTCGCTCTGCTGCTGACGCGAGCGATCCTCTTCCGACGAGAAAGACAAGGATGTTTGTCCGCCCGTCATGGTTAAAAAGACTTCGGCCAGGATCTCGGCATCGAGCAGTGCGCCGTGCAACGTACGCTTACTGTTGTCTATCTCATAACGTGAACACAGCGCGTCGAGGCTGTTGCGCTTACCGGGGAACATACGGCGCGCCATCGCCAGGCTGTCAGTAATCTTGCAGAAGGTTTCCGTTTTTTCGATGCCGCGCTCAAGCTTGCTGAACTCATAATCCATAAAGCCGATATCAAACGAGGCATTATGAATAACAAGTTCTGCACCACGGATGTAGTCAAGAAACTCATCGGCAATCTCACTGAAGGTCGGTTTATCCAGCAGAAACTCATCGGCAATACCGTGAACGCCAAACGCTTCCGGGTCGACCAGCCGATCGGGCTTGAGATACATGTGGAAGTTGTTCCCTGTCAGGCGACGGTTCACCACTTCAACGGCACCGATCTCAATGATGCGGTGACCTTCATAATGCACCCCGATCATATTCATACCGGTGGTTTCAGTATCGAGAACGATTTGGCGGTTATTTGCAGTGCTCATAGGGCTCGTTTTATGTCAGACTTGGCGTTTTGTCAGAAGGAAGTCTACCAGAGATGCGCAAACAGGTAGAAATTTATACCGATGGTTCCTGCCTCGGCAACCCGGGCCCGGGAGGTTATGGCGCAATTTTGCGTTATGGGCAACATGAAAAAACATTTAGCGCCGGTTACCGCCTGACGACCAATAATCGCATGGAACTGATGGCGGCTATCGTCTCGCTGGAAGCCCTGAAACAACCCTGTGACGTGGTATTGAGTACCGACAGTCAGTATGTGCGCCAGGGCATTACGCAATGGATTCATAACTGGAAAAAACGCGGCTGGAAAACAGCCGATAAGAAGCCGGTTAAAAACGTCGATCTGTGGCAACGGCTTGATACTGCGCTCAGCACCCATCAGATTCAATGGGAGTGGGTTAAAGGCCATGCGGGCCACCCGGAGAATGAACGCTGCGATGAACTGGCACGCCATGCCGCAAACCATCCGGCTTTTGATGATATCGGCTATCAACCAGAATCCTGATCGTTGACGTGTCTGAACTGCCGTGTCGCATTCACAGGCTGCGGCAGGGGCCTTTTGCTCAGACTCATTCTTGCCTTGGTCGGCGTGAGAGGGAAACTGCGCTTACGCGCAACGACGATATTCAGGCACCCTAAAGCAGGTAAATGAGCGCTGATCATTCTGCCGCCCTGACGGTGCCAGGGCAACACCTGAAAACGCGTACGAAAGACCACTTCATAATTCAGCAATCCCAGCCAGTCCAGTAATCGCATCTGGCTGAACATGCGCCCGCTCCAGGGCGCTTTACGCTGTATTCCGGGTAGTATTTTACTGATGCCCAGCAGACTGAACGGATTGAAGCCGCTGATTATCATCCAGCCATCATCGATCAATACCCGGTCCACTTCCCGCAATACCCGGTGGGGATCCTGACTCCAGGATAACGTATGGGCCAGTAAACAGGCATCGACAGACTTGGCTTCGAACGGGAGCTGGGTGGGATGCGCCAGGACCTGTAAGCCTTCACCTTCGACACCTACGCTGACCTGATGGGAAATCGCGCACTGTTCCGTATTGATTTCTGCGCTGAGGTTGCCAAGCTTAAGCATATGAAAGCCATAAAGCTTTCCGAGGTAAGGCTGAAGTTGCTGCGTCAGGGCATCGCGAAAGTAAATGCCCCATGGCATATCGTGCCATGAGCGTGGGGCGTTCAGGATTTGGCGTGTCTTGGCGGGCTTCATGCTTTACCATTTTCCTTTTAACGACCAGCGAGAGGTATTTATGAATCTTACCAGCATTCCTGCACTGCAAGATAACTACATCTGGACGTTAACAGATGACGAAGGAAAATGCCTGATTGTTGACCCGGGTGAAGCCCAGCCGGTTCTGGAGAAAATTCAGGCCAGTGGCTGGCAGCCTGTCGCCATTTTGCTGACGCATCATCACAACGATCATGTCGGTGGCGTGAAAACGCTCTGTGAACATTTTCCCGAGATTGCCGTTTACGGTCCGCAGGAAACGGCAGATAAAGGGGCAAAAACATGCGTGCGTGAAGGAGATAACGTTGACGTTTTGGGCCTGTCATTCGCGGTCATCGCTACGCCGGGGCACACTTTAGGACATATCTCATATTACAGTGCACCTTATCTTTTTTGTGGAGA
Source organism: Pantoea sp. BS_8 (assembly GCF_041954965.1). Lineage (NCBI taxonomy): Bacteria > Pseudomonadati > Pseudomonadota > Gammaproteobacteria > Enterobacterales > Erwiniaceae > Pantoea > Pantoea sp. BS_8. The sequence goes on along the minus strand of NZ_JAVAXU010000018.1, from coordinate 4,361 downwards.
TACGATGTTCTCAGGTGGTTGCGGACGGCTTTTCGAAGGCACCCCTGAGCAAATGTACCAATCCTTTCAAAAGCTTAATTCGCTCCCGGAAGACACATTAGTGTGCTGTGCGCATGAATATACTTTATCCAATTTGAAGTTTTCTGCGGCAATTTTACCCCACGATCCGCAAATAACGGCTGAATACCATAAAATTAAGGACTTACGGGCCGAAAACCGCATTACTTTACCTACAAAACTGGCCCATGAGCGTGTGATAAATTTATTTCTCCGAACGCAAGATGCTGATTTACAACGCGCTTTAAACGTTGATGCTGGGGTTGGCCCCGTATGGCAAACATTTGCTGTTCTACGCGAGAAGAAAGACGCTTTTTGATTTTTCGGGTTGTGTTGTGAAGGACCGTCACGTATAGTTGCTCGTCTTTTAAGCGAACTATTGACACACACATGAAGGCTAAAGCGATATTATTCGCCTCGGTCTTGCTGGTAGGATGTCAGGCATCACGGAATGACGCCAATATCCCCGAACAGCATGCCCAGAGTCTGTCTTCAGCTGGTCAAAGTGAAAATGGAAAATACGGTGATCGACTTTTATCGCCGCGATGGCAGGAAGACGGAACTGGCCTCGCAGAAGATAATGATCTCTGGCGTTTCATTAGTGACGAGTTGAAGATGGGGATTCCGGAAAACGCCCGGATCCGCGAACAGAAATTAAAGTTTTTAAAAAATAAGAGCTATCTCCACGATGTAACATTACGGGCAGAGCCGTACATGTACTGGATAGTCGAGCAGATTAAGAAACGTAATATGCCGATGGAACTGGTACTGCTACCCATAGTGGAGAGCGCTTTTGATCCTCACGCAACGTCATCTGCAAATGCCGCTGGCATCTGGCAGATCGTTGGGAGTACGGGTCGAAACTATGGTTTAAAACAGAACCGTTACTACGATGGTCGTCGCGATGTTGTCGCCTCAACGAAAGTAGCACTGGATATGATGCAGCGTCTTAATACGATGTTTGGTGGTGACTGGCTTTTGACAGTGGCGGCTTACAACAGCGGAGAAGGACGGGTACTCAAAGCGATTAAACAGAACAAGGCGCGCGGTAAGCCTACCGACTTCTGGCATCTTTCGCTTCCACGTGAAACCACGGTTTATGTACCAAAAATGTTGGCCTTGAGCGAGTTGCTTAAGCACAACAAGCGTTACGGTATCAAACTGCCGACGCCTGACGAAAACCGTGCTCTGGCACGCGTTGAAGTGGGTCAGCAGATAAAACTGACGCAGGCCGCAGAAATGGCGGGGATGTCGCTCACCAAGTTAAAGAGCTTCAATACCGGTTATAAAGGCGGCGCAACAGCACCTAATGGGCCACATTACATTCTGGTGCCGAAGTCTAACGTCGCAAAGCTGCGTGATTCACTGGCTTCCGGTGATATCTCTGCCGTGCAGCCCACACAACTGGCGAAAGCCAGCAATGAGGGGGGCTACAAAGTGCGAAGCGGCGATACCTTATCCGGTATTGCGAATAAGTTAGGCGTCAGCGTGGCCACACTGAAGCAGCAAAATAACCTGCGCAGTGCCAGTATTCGTCCCGGTCAGTTACTGACTGTGGGTTCGAATGGCACGAGCCTGGCGGATAATAGCAACAGCATCACCTATCGCGTTCGTAAGGGTGATTCTCTTGACAGTATCGCCCGTCGTCACGGCGTTAACATCAAAGACGTGATGCGCTGGAACAGTGTTGTGAGTAACGCAAAAGATATTCAGCCTGGTGACGAGCTCACGTTGTTCGTTAAGAATAACGCAACACCAGATACCTGATACGTTGAAAAGGCTGACATTTGTCAGCCTTTTTTCTTGTTTGATTCTACATCCTGCCCGTGACCACGTTCTCTCTGCCCTTTCCTGCCTGATGTCACCTTTATCGTCTGGTACTGAACTCAACCAAAAGCGGGTTATGGTCGGATGCCTGCGTCACCAGAACCGAGGCTTCACTGACGTGTATATCGCGATAAAAAACGAAATCTAAAGGTCTGCCAAAGGCTTTACGTCGGTGGTCGGCGGTAAACATCACCTCTTCCAGTTTCATCTGATGCGCAAAGCGATAGAGGGCGTTAATGCGCTGGCGGCTCCAGGCGTTGAAGTCGCCCGCCATAATGACAGGCCCGCGATGATGGATAATCTGTTCGCCAATGGGGCCGAGCTGCTTGCTGTAAACATCCACGCCCAGGCTAAAATTTACCGCGTGGATGTTCACCACCATCAGCATCTCGCCCGTGGGAAGCGGATACGCCGTGACTAAGGCGGATTTTGAGAGCCTTAACAGGGGTTCTCGCTCGCGCAGGGGGCAACAATAAACAGGGTGAGCAGAAGCTAACGTCATGACGCCAGAGGGGTGCTGAGGCAGCACTAAAGCCGGGACCTGATCGGCCGCCAGATAGTTACTGGTCGCAAAGCGGATTAGCTCGGGCGTCGTCTGCGCTTCCTGAAGCAGAACCAGATGGGCATCCTTACCAAACCCTTCCAGCACGGACATCCAGTCAGCGCGCTGCTGCTTAAAGATATTCCATACTAATACTTTCAAAGTGGGATCGGCGGGGAGTGGCTCACCCGGTGGCAGTGCCTGGCCGAGATGAAACATGGCACCCGGAGGAAAGATCCTTTCCGCTGGCTGTCCGGCTACATATCTCATCGCATAGGTTTTTTTGCGCACTGTCCCGCCTGGCTAATCATTCAGAAATTCATGTCACTTATCTGTTATAGGGATTTTAGTACGCAGTTTCAATCGATGCCGACGATTGTTCGAGACCGCCCTCCCACTTTATTGTCGTCACGAATGGCGTAATCCGGCCTGTGCAGACCGTTTCTTCCACTAAAAAGATAACCGGCCTGACGGAAAGGCGCTTTCGTCTTCTTTAGCCCGCTTTACCAAAAAGCCATCCGCGCCAAGGGGGTAAACGGCAGGCTGTGCTTTAATTAGCGGTATATGGCCTCAGGCGCTATTTCACGTGAAGGAAACAATGAAGGCATCTTCTGAAGAACTCAAAGTATTTGTCAGCGTGGTTGAAAACGGGAGCTTCAGCCGCGCGGCGGACACCTTGCAGATGGCCAATTCCGCCGTCAGCCGCACGATCAAAAAACTGGAAAATAAACTCGGACTGGCTTTACTGACGCGCACCACACGCAATCTTGCGTTAACGCAGGAAGGAGAACGTTATTTCCAGCAGGTTCAGCATTTTCTTCAGGTGATGACGGCCGCAGAAGACGCGTTGATAGAGAGCCGTCATGCGCCCAAGGGATTGTTACGTATTGATGCCGCCACTCCTGTCATACTGCATCTCCTGATGCCCATGATAAAAGCTTTTCGGGAGCGCTATCCCGAGATTGCCCTTTCACTGATTTCATCTGAAAACTTTATTAATCTCATCGAGCGTAAAGTCGATGTGGCGATTCGGGCAGGCAGCCTTACCGATTCAGGCCTGCGGGCACGACTGCTGTTCACCAGCTATCGCCGCTTTATTGCCTCTCCCGGGTATCTGGAGAAATATGGTATTCCTGTGTGCGCAGCCGATCTGGATAATCATCAGTGTCTCGGTTTTATTGATGCGCCACGTCTTAACCGCTGGCCAATCGCCTGTGACGATGGGGAACTTTACATCATCCGTTCGGAACTGGATTCTAACAGCGGAGAAACCATCAAGCAGCTTTGTCTGGACGGTAATGGGATTGCCTGCCTTTCTGATTATATGGTGCATAAAGAGATCGCTGACGGAAGTCTGGTGGAGATCCTGGCCGATCAACGTTTACCGGTAGAGATGCCGTTCAATGCTGTCTATTACAGCGATCTTGGCGTAAGCCAGCGCGTGCGTGCCTTTATTGATTTTTTAAGCGAATGGGTAGTAGAGCAACCCTGGCATATACAGGCTCAGTTACAGCCGTACACCCACCCCTGAAAGCAGTAATTTCCCTCGCCAGACTGTTTAAACATCATCTTCTGATGACGTTTACAGCGCAAATCCAGCCGCGTTTGCAGCCGTTCTGCGTCCCTGAAAGCACAGGAGGGCGTAAGCGAATACGGCGTCGTGAGAAGGACCGCCTGATGGTGAGTGCAAAGAGGGTGAGGTGAAGAAGCCGGACCGTCAAAAACGCCTGTTCTGAGCGCCAGTCGAGGACAGACCAGAAGGTCAGCAGGAAGATTATGCAGCCGGGAGAGTGCGCGGAGGTAATGTCTTTTATATTAAGGAAAGGACTGAGTAGCACGCCAATGCGCGATCAATAAGCTGTGAAGTGATTGCCCTGGGCTGGTTGCCGTAGAAATGGAAAAAGCCCTGACCGTTAAGTCAGGGCTTTCCAATTAA
>NZ_JAVAXU010000017.1:0-53372 GCF_041954965.1 Pantoea sp. BS_8 | reverse complement strand
CGGTCGCCCGCACCGGGCAGACTGAAACTCCAGGCCGCCTGGCGGGCGAAACCCTCTCAGTGTTTCATAAGCTGTCAGCGACTCAAACCTTCTCAACGCCTGCTCGCGCAAGCATCACTGCAACTCATTATCTGTATCCAAAGCAATAAAAACGCCTGAACAGGCGCAAATCTTAGAGCGGGGGAATTGGGCAGGACGGGAGCACGGGCTCAAGGGGCCGCGGCGGCTGGCGGCCCCTTGTCGGTCGCCCGCACCGGGCAGACTGAAACTCCAGGCCGCCTGGCGGGCGAAACCCTCTCAGCGTTTCATAAGCTGCCAGCGACTCAAACCATCTCAGGGCCAGCCATGGCCCCTGATTCCAGCCAGGCTGTGCAAACAGCCACCCAGCACTTACCCCTGCATCATATTCGCCACCAGGTACTTACGTCCCTCGGCATCTTCCTCGGTGTAAACGCCCTGTAGCTCGGGTGAAAAACCCGGGAGCTGGTTGATGCCTGCTTCCAGCGCAAGAAAATAACGCTGTACCGCCCCACCCCAGGCTTCACCGGGAACAACACAGAGTACGCCAGGCGGATAAGGCAGCGCGCCTTCCGCGGCGATGCGCCCTTCTGCTGACGCAATCGGCACCAGCTCCACATCACCGCGAATATAAGCCTGATGTGCGTCCTGTGGATTCACTTTGACCTGAGGTAAGCCCTGCTCACGGAACATGAGACGTTGCAGATCTTTCACATTGAAGCTCACGTACAGGTCATGCATCTCCTGGCACAGGCGGCGCAACGTGTAACCGGCGTAGCGTTTGGCGTTCTTACGGTAAAGCGTGGGCAGGACTTCAGCCAGCAACGTGTCGTCTTTTACATGCTGCTCAAACTGCGCCAGCATGGCGACCAGGTTGGCCATTTTCTCCGGGCTTTCCGCTGGCGTAAGCAGAAACAGGATGGAGTTAAGGTCACATTTTTCCGGCACGATGCCGTTTTCACGCAGGTAGTTGGCGAGGATCGTCGCCGGAATCCCAAAGTCAGCATATTCGCCGCTTGCCGCGTCAATGCCCGGCGTGGTCAGCAGCAGTTTGCAGGGATCGACGCGGTACTGATCGCGATCGTATCCCGCAAAACCGTGCCATTTGGCGTTGGGTTCGAAGCTGAAATAGTGCAGATCCCGCGCGATCTCCTCTGTGGGCGCATCCTGCCAGCGTTTGCCGTTCACCGTTTCAGGAACAAAAGGCAGGATCATATCGCAGCGCTCAAAGATTGCCTTGCGCGCCTCAATGCCAAGCATGACGCACTCGTCCCACATGCGACGTCCCGCCTCGCCCTGGTGCATTTTGGCGTTAATATCCAGTGCGGCAAACAGCGGATAAAACGGGCTGGTAGAGGCGTGCAGCATAAAGGCGTTATTCAATCGCTTATGCGGGCAGAAACGCTTCTGACCGCGGATATGGTTGTCTTTTTTATGAATCTGCGAGGTCTGTGAAAAGCCCGCAAGCTGCTTGTGTACCGACTGCGTCACGAAAATGCCGGGATCGTTTTCGTTTAACGACAGCGTCAGCGGTGAGCAGCCTTCCATCAGCGGAATAAACTGTTCGTAGCCCAGCCAGGCGGAGTCAAACAGGATGTAGTCACACAGATGACCTATGCGATCCACCACCTGACGCGCGTTGTACACCGTGCCGTCATAGGTGCCTAACTGGATAATCGCCAGGCGGAAAGGACGTGCTTCCTGCGCTCGCTCAGGGGCCACGTTGGCGATCTGAGCACGCAGATAATCCTCATCAAAACAGTGCGCGTCAATGCCGCCAATGAAGCCAAACGGATTACGGGCCGCTTCGAGATAAACGGGCGTTGCGCCAGCCTGAATCAGCGCCCCATGGTGGTTGGACTTGTGGTTGTTGCGGTCAAACAGCACTAAATCGCCGCGCGTCAGCAAGGCATTCGTGACCACTTTGTTGGCGCTTGAGGTGCCGTTCAACACAAAGTAGGTTTTATCGGCATTAAAAACTTTGGCAGCAAACTTCTGTGCATGCTTGGCCGATCCCTCATGGATCAGCAGATCGCCCAGCTTGACGTCAGCGTTACACATGTCTGAGCGAAAAACGTTTTCGCCATAAAAATCATAAAATTGCTTACCTGCCGGATGCTTTTTAAAAAAGGCACCGCCCTGATGACCGGGGCAGGCAAATGTACTGTTTTGCATATCGACATAGCGGGTCAGCGTTTCAAAGAACGGGGGCAGCAACTCAGCTTCATACGCCTGCGCCGCCGTTTCCAGTGCCGCCCAGTCCTGCGGTTCACCGTTCAACTCACCCGTCACGCCGGGCAGATGCATGACCTCTTCTTCAAAGGCATTGGCAACAAACACCGGTAAGTTAAAACCGGTATGCCGCAATAAGGCCAGCACGCCACTGCGTGTATCCGCAAGCGAGACGACCACAGCCGCCACATCGGTAAAATCAGTATTATCCAGCGTGACCACGTCGCGCGCAGTATTCAGGGACAGACTTGGCGCAACGGCAGCGCTGGCAGCAATTTTAAGTGGTGTCATAACACAAATCCCTAACAGTCAGGGAGTGGGTGCCTGAGGCACGGCAATAGGGAAATTTCCCCGGCGAATGATATCTGACGGGCCAAACCGATAGACATCAGTAAAGAGTAGTCCTTACTCATGTCCAACAGCAACGACCAGACTGGCGTCACCGCATAGTGACGGAAATTTGTGTAACCGGTATGACGGCGGAAAACAGGTCACGCGCCAGGTCTGGCGAGTGGGAACAAGTGCAAAAACGCATTGATCCGGACATGGTAGCGTCCTCTGTCTGGGATGGCGGCGGGGAAAAATGTGGCGGCAATAATGTCATTTTTTACTGACAGGGACAACCCGACAACGTTAAATATCAGGTCAATAACTTTAAAATAAAAAACAATACATATCATTCAGTTGCAATATCTTTAAGCGACTAAGCTTCTGTAATCAATGCAAAATTATGCCATGTCCGGACATTGCCGCCCCGCCACCGGGATGTTTGATAATGCCTCAGAGCGGGGTACTTGTCGGGCCAGTACCTGGCCCTCTCAGGCTGTCGGGCGTAAACTTGCCTGATGATTCTTACGCCTGACGGAGGCTGTATGTTTAAGGCACTGGTCATTGAAAATGACGAACAAGGTTACCGTACCGAGTTAAAAGAACTCTCCGAAACACAGTTGCCCCACCAGGATGTCACGCTCGACGTGCACTATTCCACCCTGAACTACAAAGATGCGTTGGCCATCTGTAATAAAGGCCCGATTGTCCGTGAATTTCCCATGGTGCCGGGGATTGATTTCGTCGGTCGCGTAGTCGCCAGCCAGCATTCCGACTGGAAGCAGGACGACACCGCTATTTTGACCGGCTGGGGCGTGGGAGAAAAACACTGGGGCGGCCTGGCGCAAAAAGCCTGTGTCGCAGGCGACTGGTTAGTGCCCGTGCCAGACGGCTTATCGCCACTGAATACGATGGCCATTGGCACCGCCGGTTTTACCGCCATGCTGTGCGTGCTGGCTTTAGAAAAACAGGGCGTTACGCCTGATCGCGGCCCCGTGCTGGTCACCGGTGCCAGCGGTGGCGTGGGCAGCTTTAGCGTCAGCCTGCTGGCAAAACTCGGCTACGAGGTGATCGCCTCCAGCGGCCGCGCCAGCGATGAAAACTGGCTGATCAACACGCTGGGCGCGAAAAGGATTATGGATCGTGCTGAACTGTCTCAGCCGGGCAAACCTTTGGGCAAAGAGCGCTGGGCCGCGGCTATCGACAGCGTGGGCAGCCATACGCTGAGTAACGTTCTGGCGGGCACGCAGCGCGATGGCGTTGTCGCCGCCTGTGGCATGGCTCAGGGGCTGGATCTGCCCACCAGCGTCGCGCCTTTTATTTTACGCGGCGTGACGTTGGCGGGCGTGGACAGCGTGATGTGCCCTAAACCGCTTCGCCAGCAGGCCTGGCAACGGCTCGGACAGTTGATGAATGATGCGCAACTGTCTCAGATGATCACGGTCATCCCACTGAGCGAAGCCAGTCAGGGCGCGCGGGATCTGCTTGAAGGCAAGGTTCGCGGCCGCCTGGTGGTGGACTGCCGCTAACGGTCTTTATGGGGCGGCGCATCCTGCTGCATCAGTAACGCGCTTAGCCCCTGCAGTGCCCAGCTCGCGCCCTGCTCCATGACGGCTTTGGGGTCGCCAGAAAAGTGCTGACAACGGGCCACGACTTTGCCATCAGGCAATGTCCATCCTACCCAGATAGTGCCTGCAGGCGTACCATCTTCGCCGCCGTCCGGTCCGGCATAGCCGCTTATCGCCAGACTCACCGGTTCGCCGGACCGTTCACGCGCCCCCAGCGCCATTTCACACACGGTTTCTCTGCTGACTGCAGTGTGGTTTTCCAGCGTTTGCGGGTTAACGCCAAGCAGACGCACTTTGGCGCTTTCGCTGTAGGTGACGAAGCCGCTGGTAAAAAAATCACCGCTGTTTTCGACCGCCGCCAGCGTAATACTGATCAATCCCGCCGTGCAGGACTCTGCGGTTGCCAGACGCAAACCAGAGGATAAAAGCTGCTGACCCAGTTGTTCAGCAGCCTGACTGAGTTTCATGGTCATGAGTTTTCCTTTGTTTTCTGTCACAGGTAAAGTATGGCTGAAACTCAGTAATCTGATGCGGCTAATCTGATGTTTTATCAGCGTAAACAGGAAAATGGCCTGTGCCGTTTCGGCTAACACGTCGCCCATGGTTCTCTGCCGTTTCGGCTGGCAACGCGAACCGGTTTGTCCCGGTCAGCCTGTAGATGTTTCATGTAGCCTGTCTGCCATTGCGTAACATCGCTGACAGCCCTTATTCAGGAAAAGGAGAAAAGAATATGCAAAAACCTGTCGTTGTGATCCACTACTGTACCCAGTGTAACTGGCTGCTGCGCTCAGCCTGGATGGCACAGGAATTGCTGCACACTTTTGCTCAGGACCTGGCCAGCGTCACGCTTCGCCCCGGCAGCGGCGGCATATTTGAAGTAACGGTAGATGACCATCTGGTGTGGGAACGTAAACGTGACGGCGGCTTTCCCGATGCTCAGGTGCTCAAGCAGCGTGTCAGAGATATCTGCTTTCCGGAACGTTCACTGGGACACATCGACAAAAACAAAACTGACGGAAGCTGACGGGCACGATCCGGCGTTAACTGCGGCTGATTTGCTCAGCGGCTGCGTTCAGCGCAGCCACAATCTTATGCCGTGTTTCGTCCGTGATGTCCTGCTGTGCCAGACGGCCATTTAAAGCGTTTTTAAACTGAAAGATGGCCTGTTCTATGTCGGGAATACTGCGGTTGTTGACTAATACAGCCAGCGAGGTAAGGCGCGTAATCAAACGCGACAATGGCTGGGCTTCGGCCTCTAACATCGCCTGACCCGTTGCGGTCACTACATAAGCCTTTCTCGCCGCCTGAGGCTCGACAATCTCAATGGCCTCCATTTCCTCAAGCAAGGTCAGATTGGGATAAATGATACCCGGGCTGGGGGAATATTCCCCTTTCGACAGTTCTTCAACGCATTTAATCAGCTCATAACCGTGAGAGGCGCGCTGAGCGATAAAGTGCAGCATCAACAGGCGCATTTCACCCGCATCAAGCATCTTTTCCCGGCGCTTCCGCCGCGCTGCGCAAGGCCGCGCAGACTGGCTGCGGTTATCCTGTTCTGAATGGGCCGAATCCATCTGTCGCCTCTGCCTGTTTAAGGAGAAAGAGCCTGATGGTAGAGGGCCACCAGGTAAAATTCAATCAACGGCAGGTCACTCACTTGTGATGCCAGTAAGCAACCGCACGCACAAGATCAGCATCCACGCCGCGTTGCGTTGTGAAGTAGTCAGCGAGCTGTTTAACGACGCGCCCTTCTCCCGTTAGCCAGATAAAAGCGTCATGCGACGGTATCGCTATCTTATCCAGCGCCGCCGTCAGGGCTGGCAAAGCCGCCTGCGTCATCTGCTGGCTACCGAGCCAGGCCACATTTGCCTTGCCGGTGTCCGCTAAGTAGTCACGCCCCGTTTTTTCATCGGTGAAGGCAAACAGGTGCAGGGTTTCGGCTTCAATGCTGCGGCTGCGGCGCTGAAACGCAGGCAGACCAGTTTCATCACAGACATAAAGCTGGAAAGCATAATCCGTTGGGACCAGCAGAGAACCGCGAGGTCCACCGATAATCAGGCTGTCGCCGGTCTGTGCCTGCGCGGCCCAGCCGCTGGCGACACCGCTTTCATGCAGGTAAAAATCGATTGTCAGCGAAGATTCACCATCAAAGTCAAACGGCGTGTAGTCACGCGCAGCCGGCCGCAAGCCGTCTTTCCAGTGAATGCCGTCCTCGTCCATCGTCGGCAGTTGCAGCGTCGTGTCAGCGGTGGGCGGGAAAAAGACTTTGATGTGGTCATCAAAACCGGGCGAATTAAATCCTTTCAGGTCGTCGCCCGTAAACTCGATGCGCCAAAACCGGTCAGCCACTTTGGTTTTGGTGGCAACGTGAATACAGCGAAAGCGGAGCGCGTTACGGATACGTTCAGGTAAACGGCGGGAAGAAGATGCAGGCACAGTGGCTCTCCGAAAAACAGGGTTGTACGCAACCTTAGTAAACAAAAATCATTCTCATGTCAGTCGGAGAGAATAGCTATGATATATCTTAAGAACAATGACTAAAAATGCGGTCCGGCAGTACGTGCAGGCACATCTGTCGGCCTTTTATCGCTGAAAAGCAAAAAGGCGCTTACGCGCCTTTTAAAGGAGGACTGTCGGTCATCGGGCGGTTACTGCGCCTGATTTTGTCCGCTGTTTTGCGGCAGCGAGCTGTCACCGAGTATCTCGCTGTGGCCGGCCTGACTGCCGGGATGTAATCCTGTGCGAACATTGCCGGGATCGGTGAGTTGTGCAGTCGCCAGGCCGGGAGCGACACACAGCGCGACAGTCAGAAAAAAGGCGGCTATTTGTGTTATTTTGGTCATGGTATTTTGCCTGTTCAGGCGTAAAAAGCAGGTGAATATCCAGCGCTGAGAAGGAAATACAGTATGCGTAGCTGCGCTCAGCGCTTCGGTAAGGATTTTACGCCTTGCCTGCCAGCCTGCTTATAAAATCGTGCGCTTTATCACACAATGACGCACATAATGTGCATTATCCCTGCGTGACAGGAATAGAGAACACGCCTTCAATGTTGTCGGCTGTGCATCGGGTTAAATCCAGACAGAGCAAATCCATTCCCGGCCGGCAGGCCACATTCAGCTGCGGCAGATAAAGGTAGTAAATATCCGCGATGAAACGCGTCAGTTCTTCCGGTGAGCCACGCCATGCCAGGCGGGCGTAAAGCCCCGCAGGCACCGTGCGGCATTGAAGATCGCCTGGCCCGGCATCCGTGTTTGCCAGCGCGACGCCACGAAACAGGCTGATGTGCTGTTGATCGACGGACGCGTTGCCGGGGCCATACTGAAATCCCAGCCATCCTTGCGCGTCGCCCTGCTGCGTACGGACAAAATGGCGTACCAGGCCGGCCATACGCTGATGCCGGTCGCGAATATAGTCGCCATACGGGCATTCCCATTCCAGCGTATCGCCCTGCAGGAGCAACTCCTCTTCGCGCCGGTAAAGCGATACCGGCATGACCGGCTCGCGCTGGGCAATACGGCCGTGAAAATACCGGACAGGCAGCACGTTAAGACGGCGAAAACCGCCCGGCGTAACAGAGAAGTGATTTTTAAACACGCGGTTGAAGTTTTGCTGATTTTCAAACCCGAAACGGACGGCGATATCAATTAACGGCATGCGCGTCAGTCTTAACGCCATAGCGGCAAGGGTTAAGCGGCGCTTGCGCGTATAGGCCGCCAGCGTTTGTCCGGTCATCTCCTTGAACAAACGTTGCATATGCCATTTGGAATAGCCCGATTTGAGCGTAATCAGATCAATGGAAATGTCGTTGGTCAGGTTGGCTTCAATCCAGTCGACTAAATCATTTATATGCTGTTTTTTTATGGTTTGACTTAGCATTTTAAAAACGTGAAAAGAAAAAAGAGGGAAAGATTTGTAATAAAATAGTAACAAAAAGCGTTGCAGGATGTCATGGCTCATGGGCCAGCCAGGGCCGGATAGCGGCAAAAAGCGCATTAATTGCCTGGGTTACTACTTTAAAAAGCCAACACACAGGCTGGCTTATGGAAGGACGAGGGGAGCAATGGAGGCAGTCAGGAATGCACTGCCTCGTTCGGAGGACTCAGTGGCTACGCATGCCTGCAGCGGTCATCATCATTCTGAACAGCGTCGCGACCACACCGAGTGCCAGCACGCTGGCACTGTAGATGACCACCAGCCACAGCACGCGTTTCCACCACGGTGACCGGGTTTCATTCTGACGTTCTTTGCTGCTGACCTGGGTCTGCATATCAATGGTATCCTTCGTCTGCTTTGATTTTTCCACGGAACACGTAGTAGCTCCAGAAGGTATATCCCAGAATCATTGGAATGATCAGTAAGCTACCTACCAGCATAAAGGCCTGGCTCTGCGGCGGGGACGCGGCGTCCCAGATGGATACCGAGGGCGGAATAATATTCGGCCAGATACTGATACCCAGACCCGAGAAGCCCAGGAAAATCAGGGCCAGCGTCAGCAGGAAAGGCGAATAATGCGCCTCGCGCTTGATTGCGCGGCGCAGTCCCCATGCACACAGCAGCACCAGTACAGGCACCGGCAGGAATAAGAACAGATTTGGCGTGGTGAACCAGCGATGTGCAATGTTCTGATGCGTGAACGGTGTCCAGATACTGATGATGCCAATAATTAACAACAGCGCAATCAACAGCGGTGTCGCCAGGGCTGACATTTTACGGTGCAGTTCATGTTCGGTTTTCATGATAAGCCAGGTGCAGCCCAGCAGTGCATATGCCACAACCAGCCCGACGCCGCAGAACAGCGGGAACGGGGCCAGCCAGTCCATCGTCGAGCCTGCAAAGCTGCGGCCTTCGACAGGAATGCCATCCAGCATCGCGCCGACGGCAACGCCCTGGCTAAAGGTTGCGAGGAGTGAACCGGCAATAAACGACTTGTCCCAGAAGGCCCGATGGTGCTCGACAGCCTTGAAGCGGAACTCAAAGGCGACGCCACGGAAAATCAGCCCAATCAGCATGGCGGTTAACGGCACGGAAAGCGCATCGGCTATTACCGCATAGGCCAGCGGGAAAGCGCCATACAGTCCTGCGCCGCCCAGCACTAACCAGGTTTCGTTGCCGTCCCAGACAGGCGCAACGGTGTTGACCATCATGTCGCGCTCGCCTGCGTCTTTGTTAAAAGGAAACAGCAGGCCGATGCCCAGGTCGAAACCGTCCATGACGATATACATCAGGACAGCAAAAACGATAATCGCGAACCAGATAACAGAAAAATCAATCATCTCAACGCTCCTCATGATGGTGAGTGGCCGCAGAGAGCGGGCGCGCTGGCGTTTTGATTTGTCCGGGGCCACCTGTTTCCACGGTATCGCCTTCGCCGGTGACCGGCCCTTTTTTAATCAAGCGCATCATATAGTGATAACCCACACCGAAGACGGAGGAGTAAACCAGAATAAAGGCGAGCAGGCTGATACTCATGTGCATTTCGCCATGGGGAGATACCGCATCAATCGTTCGCTGAACGCCATAAACTACCCAGGGCTGACGACCGATTTCGGTAGTAAACCAGCCTGCTAAAATCGCGATCAGGCCGGAGGGTCCCATGAGCAAAGCAAACCACAGGAACGGACGCGACTGGTACAGGCGTCCTTTGTAACGCAGCCACAGGCTGACTACGCCAAGGGTGATCATTAACAGTCCCATTGCCACCATGACGCGGAATGACCAGAAAATGATGGTGGAGTTAGGACGGTCCTCTTTCGGGAAAGATTTCAGCGCCGGGACCTGTTTATCCAGACTGTGCGTCAGGATAAGGCTGCCCAGATACGGGATTTCGAGCGCATATTTAGTACGTTCCTCTTCCATATCCGGTAAACCAAACAGTATTAATGGCGTGGCTTCACCGGGGGGGTTTTCCCAGTGGCCTTCAATGGCCGCAATTTTTGCAGGTTGATGCTCCAGCGTGTTCAGTCCATGCGCGTCACCAATCATGGCCTGCACAGGGGCGACAATCAGCGCCATCCACAACGCCATTGAGAACATTTTACGGATGGCAGGATTGTCATTTCCTTTAAGCAGATGCCAGGCCGCCGACGATCCGACAAAGAACGCACTGGCCAAAAATGCCGCCACGGACATATGTAACAGGCGATAAGGAAAGGACGGGTTAAAGACAATTTTAAACCAGTTTTCTGGCACCACGATGCCATTCTGAATGAGATAGCCCTGCGGTGTTTGCATCCAGCTGTTAGAAGACAGGATCCAGAAGGTGGAAATCAACGTTCCCAGTGCCACCATGCAGGTCGCAAAGTAGTGCAGCCCGGGGCCGACGCGGTTCCAGCCAAATAACATCACACCTAAAAAGCCCGCTTCAAGGAAGAAAGCCGTTAACACTTCATAGGTCAACAAGGGACCCGTGATACTGCCGGCAAACTGGGAGAAACCACTCCAGTTGGTCCCAAACTGATACGCCATGACCAGCCCGGAAACCACGCCCATGCCGAAATTCACCGCAAAAATTTTCGACCAGAAATGATAGAGATCGCGGTAGGTTTGATTACGTGTTTTGAGCCACATTCCCTCCAGCACAGCAAGAAAGCTGGCCAGACCGATGGTGATGGCTGGAAAGATAATATGGAAGGAAACAGTAAAACCGAACTGGATCCTGGCGAGATGAAAGGCATCTAATCCAAACATTGCTTACCTCTTTGCCACATAGAGCACCACATATAGTTACTTATAATTAACGACTTATACACAAAGCATGTCATTCCATTGCATGGAAAAATGCCATGACGAATGTAAGATGCTTCGTCCTGGTAAAACAGAGACAATCAGATAAGTAAAAACTATAACAGTATTTTTTGATTAAGATCATTTTTTTGTTGAAAGTTTTCTTATTTAGGACGGATAAGCAAAACGTTAATTTCAAAGGGGCAATGTGACATTATTGTTATTAAAACAGACCCTGCACGGAGCCGTAACGGCCAAACGAGATTACCGCTAAAAAATAACGCAACTCGCTGTTTTTAAGCGTCATTCGCCATTTCCGCGCTTCGTTAAACAGAGAAAAGTACCGTTCTGACAGGGGAATCACGTGTTTTATTATATTGTTAGCAGGATATTTATCTTATCTGCGCTTTATGATGCTTTTTTTTAGAATACGTCCGGTTTTTCGCACTCTGGCTTCGCTATTTCCGGGCAGGAAAACGAAGCTCAACCGGTCAGGCATGTTAAAAATCATATGCAATATGTAAATAACTCATCACATCTTTATCACGCGCAATAATTAACGCAGCCAGAAACCTCAGGAAAAAGTCGCCTGGTAAAAAGGATGTTAAAGAAATGCTGTGAGTAATTAAGACCGCCCGACGCAGAATGAATCTGTTATGTCGGACAGGCATTTTTTACGGTGGCCGAGGGGAGTGTTTCTCTGCGCGCTTCGGTCCCGTCTTATGAACGGTCTTACGCGTCGGCGGACTGTTTCTCCCGGTGGGCGAGGATGCGTTCTACATTCATCTCCAGCCAGTCGGCCAGTCCTACCACCTGCTCCCCTACTTCCAGACCCAGCGGTGTCAGTCGGTATTCAACATGCGGCGGCACAACATCGTAAGCGATGCGCTCAACAAAGCCGTCTTCCTCCATATAGCGCAGGCTCTGCGACAGCATACGTTCGCTGACGCCGCCGACTGCACGCCGGAGTTCGCTAAAACGCAGCGTGTCATTTTTCAGCGCCAGTAAAATTAATACGCTCCAGCGACTGGTAATGCGCTTTAACACATCGCGCGACGGGCAGTTAACATTCAGCAATTCGCCGCGCATAAATTTTTCGCTTAATTTATCAGTCATTTAAACAAAACCCTTCATCCTAACAATTCTGTAAGTACTTACGAAAAGTTAGCATATCGCATAGGCTGCTGTTGACCAACTGTCCTCTTAAAGGAGCTATGTGATGATCGCAGTGACTGGAGCAACAGGCCAACTGGGCCGTTTAGTTATCGACGCATTACTGAAAAAAGTAGCCGCAGATACGCTGGTTGCCGCCGTACGCACGCCGGCGAAAGCGAGTGACATCGCCGCCCGTGGTGTTCACGTTCGTGAGGCGGATTACAACCGCCCAGAAACCTTAACGGCCGCCCTGCAAGGGGTCGACAAACTCCTGCTGATTTCCGGCAGTGAAGTGGGCCAGCGTGAAGCGCAGCACCGTGCAGTTATTGATGCCGCTAAAGCCGCAGGCGTGAAATTTATCGCCTATACCAGCCTCCTCCATGCGGATAAGTCTCCGCTGTCGCTGGGCGCTGAGCATCGGGCTACCGAAGCCCTGCTGGCAGCGTCTGGCGTCCCTTATGCCCTGCTTCGCAACGGCTGGTACACCGAAAACTACGCGGCGAGCATCGCCCCTGCCCTGGCGCACCATGCGTTTCTCGGTGCGGCAGAACAGGGCCGTATCGCTTCTGCGGCGCGTCGGGATTATGCCGACGCGGCAGCGGAAGTTATGGTGCGTGACGGCCAGGCGGGCAAGGTGTACGAGCTGGCCGGCGATGACAGCTATACGCTGGCGGAGTTTGCGGCTGAAATCGCCGCGCAGAGCGGCGAAAAGGTGGATTACGTCAATCTGCCACAGGCAGATTTTGCCGCCGCACTGAAAAGCGCAGGCTTGCCGGCCCCGCTGGCAGAGCTTCTGGCAGATTCCGATGCGGGTGCCGCTCAGGGCGGTCTGTTCGATGCGTCCCGCACACTGAGCCAACTGCTTGGTCGCCCCACCACGCCTTACGCCGAGGTGATCCGCGCGGCGCTGACAAAGGGATAACGCACTCACGCTTACGCTGCGGTTAAGCCCTGCCGGTTAACCGCAGCGATTATCCTCTCTCACTCCCTTTCTCCCCTTTCTGATGCTCCATCAGCCACGATTCGGTGCACACCGAAGTAACCGCTTTTGCATCGGGTACGCTGTCTGCAGGCTGACTTAAGGGAGAGAGAAATGATTGCCGTACTTTTTGAAGCAGAGGCCTTACCGGCAGCGCAACAGCGTTACATTGAACTGGCGGCCGAACTTCGGCCCGAACTGGACAGGATACCAGGATTTATCGCGATTGAGCGCTTTCAGAGTTTGAGCGAGCCTGGCAAGATATTGTCCCTGTCGTGGTGGGAAGATGAACGGGCGGTGCGTCACTGGCGGGAAAACAGCCTGCATCAGTCGGCACAGCGGGAAGGCCAGAACACAATTTTCAGCCATTACCGCCTGCGCGTTGCGAAGGTTATGCGTGATTATGCTGGTCCAGAGGAGAACACCCGGCATGTTTAATCTTTATGTGGTCTTCAGGAACGAACCGGGGTCGCTGGCCGCGTTTGGAACACTGCTTGGGCAGCATGGCATCGGCCTGGAAGGCGGCGGCGTCTTTTCAACGGGCAAGGAAAGTCACGCTCATTTTCTGGTGAAGGATGGCCCGCGCGCCCGGCAGGTGTTAGTGGATGCCGGTTTCGATGTCAGGGACGTCCGAAGGCCACTGCGCCGAAAACTCCCTCAGCAGCGGCCAGGTGAACTGGGTGAAATTGCGCAGTGCCTGGCGCAAAATGGCATTAATATTCGCGCGCAGTACAGCGATCACAGCAACTGGCTGGTGCTGATTACCGATGATGACAGGCGGGCCGAAGCACTGACCCGCCAGTGGAAAGGATGAGCAGAATGACACGCATGGCGGCCCGGTGTGATGACAGCACACACTCTTCTCTGACCTTCAGCATGGCGACGGTGGCCACTGCGCTGGCGGATACCTCGCGCATGCACATCCTCTGTGCCCTGATGGATGGCCGGGCCTGGACGGCGACCGAGCTGAGCGTGGTCGCTGACGTTGCGCCCTCCACTACCAGCGGCCATCTGAATAAGCTGACGGAGACAGGGTTGCTAACCTGCGTGGTACAGGGACGGCATCGTTATTACCGTCTGGCCAGCCACGAGGTGGCGGGCCTGCTGGAAAACCTGATGGGCATTTCGACCCGGCCCGGTTCAGTCCTGAAAACAACCACGCCAGACCGGCTCCGGCGAGCCCGCACCTGTTATGACCATCTGGCCGGTGAGATTGCCGTCGGTATCTATGATGCTATGCAGTCAGCGGGTTGGCTGATGTCGGATGGCACGGCGCTCACAATGGAGGGCAAGGCGCATTTTGCCGCAACAGGCATCGAGCTGACTTCGCCGTCGCGACGAAAGCCCTGTTGCCCCTGCCTGGACTGGAGTGAGAGGCGCTTTCATCTTGGTGGCGAGGCCGGTGCAGCCTTGCTGCGCTTCATGATACAAAAAGCCTGGCTACAGCAGACGCCCGGCTATCGGGAGCTTGGCGTCACCGCACGCGGCCAAACTGGCCTGTCGCGCATATTTAACCTCCGCCTCGTCTGACAGCCTCCTTTTCGCCTTATACCACGCGCGGGCATGCTGGCAGTGCGCCTCAACCGATAGCCGTTAAGTCCAGCCTCATCAGCACGGTATCGTGGAACACACCGTCGACATACAGCGCCGCGACGTCTGTTCCGTAGGTCGTAAATCCAGCAGACCGGTACAGGGCCGTTGCTGCTGCATTGGTGGCGCTCACGGCAAGCCGGATGCTGATGCATTCACGGGCTTGCGCGATTGCGGTCATGAGCAGCGTCTTCGCCAGGCCGCTTCCCCGCCACTCAGGCAGCACATACATTCCCCAAATCGTGGCGACGTGCCGCTGTTTCTGGCCGGGATGGAAGCGTAAACCCGTCACGCCCACGATCTCGCCCTGGGGATCGAATCCGGCCAGCACAGTATTGTTTTGCAGCAGAGCCGCAAAAAACGCGTCAGGTTCTGAGCGCTCACGCGCATAATCCGCGCCAAACGCCTCAGGATGGCGTTGTAATCCGTCCAGCCGAATGGCGCGATAGCCTACACTGTCGCTGCTGGTGAGTCGTCGCAGAGTAAAGGAACGCACGATCATTCTCCTTAACAGGGCACCCGAGAGGGTATTTTCTTACATCATGCCACTTTTGCTTCATTTTCCTGCCGCACAGGGAAAAAACAGCCCCTTTTGGCCCAGGCAAAATTTTATTAAGCCTGCCGTAAGAGATTCATCTGAAATGCATTTACGTCATAAGTCGAGATATTCGGTTGAATTGTCTGTGTTTATTCAATCTATACGATTAATAGACAATTTTTATTACGTTCATAGACAATCTGCATTGTTGTTCCTGCCTGCGAGAGGTCTATAATTTCCTTTTTGTGCAACCCCGTTCGCTCAGGAGGCCGTTATTAATACTTATCGCCAGCAACTCAATGCATTCGAAGAGAATCGTGCCGGGGCGGAAGTTGAGTATCAATACGATCCCCATGAACTGAAGCTGGAGCGCATGCAGGATTCTGAACCCGAGCCAGAGCTGATCGAAGGTCTGCCTGCCCCGGATGCGTTGACGCCTGCCGATCGCTATCTTGAGCTTTTCGAGGCCGTTCAGATGTCGGGCATCTTCGAGGACAGCAAAACGTTCCCCGACTGCTCGCCCAAATACGATCCGCTTGATGTGCTGATGCGTTACCGCCGTCAGAAGCGCAGCAAGGACTTCGATCTGGCGCGTTTCGTTGCCGACCATTTCTACATGCCAGGTATCAACGAAAGCTTCTACGTTTCGAACCCTGACAAAACGCTTAACGAGCACATCGACGATCTGTGGCCGGTTCTTACCAAGATGCCGCAGCAGCATATGCCGCATTCGTCGTTGCTGCCGTTGCCTAAACCTTATGTCGTGCCCGGTGGTCGTTTTGGCGAAACTTATTACTGGGACTCGTACTTTACGATGCTCGGCCTGGCGGAATCAGGGCGTGACGATTTGTTACGTCATATGGCCGACAACTTTGCCTGGCTGATTGATAACTACGGGCACATTCCGAACGGGAACCGCACTTATTATCTGAGCCGCTCACAGCCACCTGTGTTTGCGCTGATGGTGGAACTGTTCGAAGAGGACGGCGTGCAAGGCTCACAGCGCTATCTGGATCAGCTGATGAAAGAGTATCAGTTCTGGATGGATGGCGCCGGCTCACTGATGCCTAACCAGGCTTATCGCCATGTGGTCCGGATGCCGAACGGCTCGCTTCTGAATCGTTACTGGGACGACCGCGACACACCACGTGATGAATCCTGGATCGAGGACATTGAAACAGCGCGTCATTCTAAGCGTCCGGCAAGCGAAGTTTACCGCGATCTGCGCGCGGGTGCCGCGTCAGGCTGGGACTATTCATCACGCTGGCTGCGTAATCCAAAACGTCTGTCGAGCATCCGTACAACGCAGTTTATCCCGATCGATCTCAATGCGTTTTTGTACAAGCTTGAGCTGATGATTGCGACGTTGTCTCACGTTAAAGGCGAAGAGCTGACTGCGCTGGCCTGGCAGAATAAGGCGGACGCCCGCAAACGTGCCATTACCCGTTACCTGTGGGACAGTACCGCAGGCGTTTTCCGGGATTATGACTGGCGCCGCGCCCGCTTTGGCGCGTTCACCGCCGCTGCGGTAGTGCCGCTCTTCGTCGGACTGGCAACGCCTTATCAGGCGCATTTACAGGCTATCGCGCTGCGCCATCTGCTGCTCAGCAATGGCGGGCTGCTGACCTCTATGGTGGAAAGCGGCGAACAGTGGGATAAACCTAACGGCTGGGCGCCTATGCAGTGGATGGCGGTGGTGGGCCTGAATAACTACGGCGAAGAAACCCTGGCGAGCGAAATCGCCGTGAACTGGCTGACAACCGTGAATAACTTCTACCAGTTACACCATAAACTGGTCGAGAAGTACGATATCAGCGGTGACCGCGCGCGTCCCGGTGGCGGCGGTGAATATCCTCTGCAGGACGGCTTTGGCTGGACAAACGGCGTAACCCGTCGGCTGATGGCGATGTATGGCCATATGATGATGGATTAATCTGTGTCGCAGGCACAAAAAAGCCGGGAAACGTTCCCGGCTTTTTTCTGGCGATTTCTCTGTAGAGAACTTACTTTTTCGCTTCAACGCCTGGCGCCGCAGAGCGCTGCAGGAACTGCTGAGTGACTTCCGGCAGATGCGTGAACAGCCATTCGGCCATCGCAATTTCCTGATCGCGAATTTCGGTCAGGACTCTGACGCCATCACTGTCGCCGACCTGCTCGGCAGCCGCGATCAGGCTGGTGTAGCTGGCGATTTCCGCGTTTTCGAACACATAGCCGCTCATCGCGCCTTTGACGACTTCGTCAGAAGTAAACATGCCGCCAATCGCCTGTCCTGTGGCGGCCATTTTGCCCATCACGTCTTTCATAATGGAATGGTCAATGCCGTGGCGATCCAACAGTTGTTCAAGCAGAGTAAGCTGATGCTTAGTTTCATCCAGATGCTGGGCAAGGCGCTGCTCCAGAGCGGGATAATGCTCCAGACGACCCGCCATTTTGCTCAACATGCTCTCGGCCTGCTTCTCCATGGCATGCGCGTCGCGCAACCAGTCATGATAGTTTTCAATGGCCGTCATTTCGCGACTCCTTCAGCCGAACTGATGGTCTGTGCAACGCTGGTCAGTTTTTCATCCGTCTGCTTTTCCTCCGCAAGGGTTTGGGCCAGCAGCTTCGCGGCTTTGGTATAACCCAGCTTTGAGGCCAGCGCGTGCAGCGTACCGTAGGTCGCAATTTCATAATGCTCGACCTTCTGCGCCGCCCCGATCAATCCCTGATCGCGTACTTCACCCTTTTCAACAGACTCAATAATTTCCTGGGCTTCTTCTACCAAGCCTTCCAGGGCATGGCATTTCATTCGCTTGATTTTCACTTCAGGCGTAACGTCGACTAATTCGTCCAGACGTTCGATTTGCCCGCGTGTCTCTTCGAGATGCTGATTAAACGCAGCGATAAGATTTTCATCACTTGCCGCACGCGCCATTTTAGGCAGTGCTCTCGCGATTTGTTTTTCCGCACTGTAAACATCGGACAAGTCATGGATAAAGAGATCGTTTAACGTTTTGACAGTCATAAAAGAGCCTCATTAATTGAACGGCTACGCCACTATTTTTTAATGCAGCGCCAGTGACAATGTACTCACTAACCTTAGACTATTTAACGAAGAATGCATTCGGCTCCGTTTAATTCAGATTTTAAAGTAGCATTGAAAATGCCTTTTTCCCTTAATTACCAGTACTTTACTCAAAATGAGTTATTTTGATAAATGCTCCGCCTCACCTCAATTAAGACAAACCTGTACAGAATTAGCAAAAACCGTACAAGTTAACCTTCAGTTAAAATAGAGGCGTTTCACCTGGTGAACCCGGATTTCATTTTTTCGTTCAGACAGCCGTGCGTTGACCGGAAAAGCAGCAATAAAAAAACCGGAAAGGAATATCCTTTCCGGCAAGATTGACCAAATCCTAAACCAGAGGTGGTTTATTTCATGGATTAAACAGCGAAGTTTATATATTGAGTAGAAGTCAGCTTCACTGAAGGTTTCAGTTTAAATAGCTAACCCCTTGTTAATATTGAATTAACTTCTTCGACTAACCTTACCTCCCTTACGCCCCGCCTCAATAGCTCGCTGGGGATCGTTTTTGAAATTCCCACCGCTGTTTTGTCCGCCTTTACGGCCTGCTTCTGCTGCTCTCTCTTTGTCTGCAGCGAAATTACCGGCCCCACCACGATATTGAGTCATTCTGTGTTCTCCGCAAGTTTAATTATTGAAATAGCACAGTGGAAGTTGCATCAACTAAAGAGTGCACAAACAAATGTAGCTGTAAAAATCACCTAATCAAGCATGACGGTCACGACACTCACAAAGGCAGATACATATACCTTATTTGTAAATCCAGTTAATTCTTTAGTGATGAAACTATTTTTCGAGGAAACTCTAGTTTAACGCTCCTGGCGAAAACTTTAATGAAAACGCTCCTCTAAGGCTCTATTAATCGATCTATTTATTAAAAAGTCCACACTGATTTTATTTTCAATCGCAGCACATGGACGGCCAGGTGACATTGCCCATCGTCAATATGATCAATAAATGATCTATTTAACTAAGCGCGATAAAATCGAATTCATTACGGCAGGGTTTGCAACATGCAAAAATAAGCGAAGCGGTAAACGTCTCGTTTATTAGAATGAAGAGAAAGAAAAGATCATAAAATGACCAGGCAGGCGACAATTAGTAAAATGGCACTTCTCACAAGCGGAAGAAATACCGCTCATCACATTTCAGGTAAGCGAAGCGGCAATAAAAATAAAAACGCCCTGACGGGCGTTTTTTTCGGACTATTCTGCCCTGCTGTTTTGCAGGAAGGCGAGTAAATCGTTGTTGAG
Organism: Pantoea sp. BS_8; assembly: GCF_041954965.1. Lineage (NCBI taxonomy): Bacteria > Pseudomonadati > Pseudomonadota > Gammaproteobacteria > Enterobacterales > Erwiniaceae > Pantoea > Pantoea sp. BS_8. The sequence goes on along the minus strand of NZ_JAVAXU010000017.1, from coordinate 33,925 downwards.
CTGAGCCTGATGCGTGACTGCGAATCCATGAGGCCCCTGATCGTAGATCTTGAGCTCTGAACCCGTAATCAGTTCATGGGCCAGCTTTCCGGTTGCCTCGAACGGGACGATCTGATCATGGCTGCCATGAATGATTAAGGTGGGCACATCAACGCGAGCGAGATCCGCGCGAAAGTCGGTTTCAGAAAAAGCGGTAACACAGTCCAGCGTTCCCTTGAGCGATGCCAGCAGGGCCATGTTTAACGTCTGCGTCAATACGCCCTCGGATACTGACTGGCCAGCATTGGTGCCATAAAAGGGGGCGGCAAAATCCTTAATAAACTGCGCTCTGTCGTCAAGCAGTCCCTGTTTGATATCGTCGAAAACCGATTTCTCTACGCCTTCGGGATGATCGTCTTTCTTACCAAACACGGGCGTGACTGCGCCTAACAGAACCAGCCCTTTAACGTTGCCCGTGCCATATTTTCCAATATAACGCGATACGTCGCCGCCGCCCATTGAGAACCCGACCAGCGTGACATCCTTGAGCTGTAAATGTGTGATCAGGCTATGAATGTCGTCAGCAAACGTATCGTAGTCATATCCTTCCCATGGCTGGTCGGAACGTCCAAAACCGCGCCGGTCAAAAGCAATAACCCGATAGCCGCGTTCGGCAAGGAAGTTGAGCTGGCTATCCCACATATCCGCGTCCAGCGGCCAGCCATGGCTAAACAGTACCGGCTGCCCTTTGCCCCAGTCTTTGTAGTAGAGGTTAAATCCATCTTTGCTTTTAAACAGACTCATAAACGCCTCGCTATGGATGAAGGTGATGACGCTTCCGGCCATCGTCTGAGAAGCTCAGCGACGTTCCGGCGCGCGGCACTACCTGTCAAGCATGGCAGAGGGAAACCGATGGTCAAACCAGAAGCAGAAAAAACGCGTTTTTACAACGCTACACCGCGTTTACCGTTTTTTTTGATGCGGTACATCGCCTCATCAGCACGGGCCAGCGCACTGTCAAAGTTTTCTGGCTCCTCAACCTGAACAACCCCAATGGATGCGCCAATGACGGCAGTACCGTTGGTCAGCTCAAAAGGTTGCAGGGCAGCATTAAGACAGGCGTGCGTGAGCCTCTTCGTGAGTGGATGGGTTAACGCGAGCGGAATCAGTAAAACAAACTCATCGCCGCCCAGTCGCCCAATAATGACACCTGGTGGGCAGGCTGCGATAAAGCGCAGACTAAGTTGAATCAGGACTTCGTCGCCACTGCGATGCCCTAACGTGTCGTTGACATGCTTAAAATTATCTAAATCAATAAAGGCAATACATAATGCCTTTTTCTTCATATCGCGAAAATGATTGATCAACGCATGCCGGTTGGTTAATTGCGTCAGGGGATCGTGCATGGCCAGTGAAGCCAGTTGCGCTTCGTACTGTTTCTCTTTGGTCATATCAATGTGCGTGCCCGTCACTTTGATCGGTCTGCCCTGCTCGTCCCATTCACTGACGCGGCCCCGGTCCAGCACCCACGTAATTTTTCCTGTTTTACCAATCATCCGATGTAAGGCTTCATAGAAGGGTGCTTTGCCCTCGATATGGTCATAGAACGCCTTCAGAACATCTGCGGCATCCTCAGGATGCAGGCAGGATTTCCAGACATCAAAATGGGCATCCGTTTCTTTAGGCTGAAAACCCAGCATGGATCCCCAGCGGCGGTTAAAAATAACCAACTTGCCCGTGGGAATATCCAGTTGCCACAAGCACAGGCCCGTGCCGTCCAGCGCAGCACCCAATTTATCGCGGGCATCATGCGCAATACGCCTTAATCGCGCATTGTGTTTTTTTAAATTCGCAATTTGCTGCCGCAGGGCATCTTCAGACATATCGATAGCGGGAAAGGGAAAAGGCTATTTTGCCATTGCCATGCGCACTGTAAAGCAACATGTTCAAAACACGATGAGACAGGGATAAAGTCAACCCGTTCAGAATTAACCACGCTTAGCCGCATCAGAACCAGCATACGGCAGACGCTCAGTGACAGCGCGCTGAATGATTATCTTGCACAGAGAGTGATCAACGACGGCGCGGCTGATGTGGCTTCTTTTATGACCCGACTGTCAGCCTGTACGCTTTCTTCTATAGAAAACTCAGGTTTTTTAAAGAAGCGGTAAGATGTAACAAACACTGATTCGCAAGCCATTGAATTAAAATGATAAAAAAACCATGCAATTGTAACAGTGACATTTTTCTGCAAACTCATAATTACAATTAAATATCCTCCGGGTGTTAAGTAAAGACGTCAAGACGACATCAAGGAGATAACATCATGGCTCTGCCCCTTCTGCTTTCTTACCACGGTAACCTGTGTAAAAGTGATTATTCACGCCAGGATTCACATCTGACCGACGCCCTGTTTGTTGGCGATATGTTTTTCTCAAAAAACAGCCCGGACATTTCGCAGGCGGATTATGTTTTCAACGCCGTTTCACCTCATTATTTTTGCGTGAAGAATGCCATTCTGGATAACTGTTTCCCAAACAGCAAAAACAGCGACGTTGCATTTGTCTGACAACGCAGTGTTATTGCTTTTTCGAAAAAGACAGTCCTGGTAAATGAACACTACAGATGTAATCAATGACGTTAGCACCTTTCGGATGCATAAATACAGAGGATAAATATCATGAAAAAGATGATTATTAGCTCAATGATTGTAGCCGTATTAGTGTTTACTGGTGGCGCTGCGGCCGCTGAGTCCTTTAAAGACAGCCATACATTAAATAATGAAGTCATTTCGGCCCAGGCCGCGCAGGCCATGAATGATATTCAGCTTTCACGCAACGCGTTATTTAATGGCCAAACTCAACAAGCAAAAGCGCTGGCGACTCAGGCTGACACCTATTTAAAAGATAATAGTGTGGACTGGACAAAGTATATTCGCTATGACAAAAAAGCCCCGATGACGGGAGATAATTATATTCGCATCGGCTCCGATGTATCCGTGTCGGAAGATTACCAGTTATCAAAACAGAAAAATGACGCGATCGATAAAGCCAATCAGCATATTAAAGCAGGTGATAAGCAAGGTGCGCTTGATGCGCTGAAGCTGGCTGGCGTAGCCGTCACTGAAACGCAGGAACTGATGCCGCTACAACAAACAGAAAATGATGTTTCAAATGCCCTTGCTTTAATGAAACAGGATAAATACTACCAGGCAGGCATGCTGCTGAAATCCGCAGAAGAAGGCGTGATTTACGATACGCAAACTTATTCTGAACTGCCTGTGAGCCCGACCCTGCATCACTCACAGACCGGTGCCAGTGCATCACAGAGTAATAAAGGCTCGTAATTATCAATAAGCGTGACATTAAATACACGATGACGATGTTAAACAACAAGGCCGCTTTCATTTCATCGATAAGGTGAGATGAAAGCGTCAACCTTATTTAATCCGTTCAGATATCAAGCGCACAATGATACAGCCTGATTATCATCCATTTTTTTCTCCCCACTCCAGCGACTACGCTCACTTAACACAAATCCCCCGCATCTCCTTTTCATTATCACTTTTATTTTCAGTTCATTTATACACCTTACGCTAATCTCGTCCTTTCTATCGAATACTATAGATAACTCAGGAAATTAACTTTTTACTAAACTTAAGGATAGTTTTTAAACTTTTTTTTAAAAAACGGCTTCGCTTTCATAAACTGCCTTCCTTTGTTGCCGATACTCGAAAAGCAAGGGTTGTTATTACAAAAATAAAAAAATTACTAAACGGGGAATCAACATGAAAATCACAACAGGCCGCAAAATCGCGTTCGCGTTCGGCATCATCGTTCTTGTGTCATTAATAGGCAGCAGCTTGTCAATTATTAACTTTCTCAAGCTACGGCAGGCCAATAGCTGGAATATTCACAGTTATAAGGTGATGAGTCTGAGCGACAGCATGTTAACTGACATGGTTAATATGGAAACGGGCGTGCGGGGATTTGTCATCTCCGGTAATGAAGCCTTCCTGGCACCGTTCAACGCAGGCAAAACGGCGTTTGACCAGAAATATAATCAGCTCCGCACCATGACGGCAGATAATGCCAGTCAACAGCAAAGACTGACGTCATTACTTGACCTGCACAACAGCGTCCAGGCCATTGACGATCAGCTAATCGCATTGCGTCGTCAGGTTAATGGTGGACAACAACCGCTCGATGCCCTGACGCATTTTTTTCAGGAAGGGCGTGATAAAGCCTTTATGGATCGCTACCGCGCCGTCGCCGCCGGGTTCAACAACGCAGAATCGTCGCTGCTGGCTACGCGTTCTGACGACGTAAACAGCCTGGCCTTTGCCACGAAAATGACGCTCAGTCTGGCCGGGTTAACCACCATCCTGCTCTCGTTGGTGCTGGGCACCATCATTACACGCAGTATCGTTCGCGCACTGGGCGGCGAACCCAAAGCGGCTGCCGATATTGCTGGCATGATTGCTCAGGGTAACCTGACGGTAGATATTGCTGTGCCGCTTAAAGGCCAGGGCAGCCTGATGGCCTCGCTGGAAGCCATGCGCCAACAGTTGGTCACCATTGTGAGTGGCATTCAGTCCTCTGCGGAACTGATCAATAACTCAGCGAGCGAAATCGCCCAGGGCAATATTGACCTGGCTCAGCGCACTGAAGAGCAGGCTGCCGCACTTGAACAAACGGCCGCCAGTATGGAGGAGCTGACCGCTACCGTCCGTCAAAATACCGATAACGCCCGTCAGGCAAATTCTCAGGCGGATACCACTTCGCACGTGGCCCTGCAGGGGGGAGATGTGGTGAAACAGGTTGTCGAAACCATGCGCTCTATTTCAGAAAGCTCAGGCAAAGTGGCCGAGATTATCTCTGTCATTGAAGGGATTGCATTCCAGACGAATATTCTGGCCCTGAACGCCGCCGTTGAAGCCGCACGGGCTGGTGAAGGCGGACGCGGATTTGCGGTGGTTGCCGGAGAAGTACGTTCGCTCGCCTTACGCAGTTCTACCGCGGCTAAAGAAATCAAAGATTTGATCACCCAGTCGGTTGAACACGTGGCAAAAGGTTCGGGCCTGGCGAAACAGGCAGGTAACACGATGGAGGAGATCGTGAAATCCGTACAGGGCGTGACGACCATTATGGGCGAAATCACCATTGCGTCGGATGAGCAAAGCAACGGTATCGGGCAGGTCAGCATTGCCGTCAGCCAAATGGACCAGGTTACCCAGCAGAACGCCGCGCTGGTGCAGCAGGTCTCCTCTGCGGCCCAGGGCATGGTGGAACAAACGACCCTGTTACGTAATGCCGTGTCCATTTTCCGTATTGACCGACACCAGCCAGCCGCTGTGCTGCGCTAAACAGCCTCGGTGTTTAGCTGCGGCATGACGTAAAGCCCACCCGGCACGTGTCTGGATGATTCTGGCGCGTGCTGATTTTACTGTTAGCGTGAATCACTCACCTTCCTCTGTCGCCTGAAAAAAGCCGTTTAAAAAAACAGCCATGCCGACTAAAGTGGGCCTTCCCTCACTTACCAGTGGCCATACTATGTTTAGCAAAACGTATCAGGTTGACGAAAAGCATATCGATTTTCAGGGCGTTGTAGACGGACTTTACTATCCCTTCTATATGGAATGGACACGCCACGCGTTTATGAAAGAGCACCTTGGCGTGGATCTGGAAGCGGAGTTTGCCGAAGGCCGTATCCATATGCTGCTTGAATATACGCTTCGCTTTAAAAAGAGCCTGAAAAAAGGCGATGAGATGCAGGTGACCTGCGCACTCGCGGCAAACGAAAAGCGTAACCGTGTTAATTTCGTTCAGCAAATTTTGGTTGATAACGTTGTTTATGCTGAGGCGGTTTTCACCGGCACCTGTCTGGAAAATGGGCGTCCCGTTATTCCGGCTTTTTTACGTAGTGCGATACCTGACGCCGGAAACTAACGCGCCGGCTTTCCGCCTGATTACCGCGACGCTCGATCACGACATTCTCATCATGTTGAGATCGAGACGTCCTCTCCTGTGTCGATGTACCTGCCTTGCCCACCACCTGTAACGTGACGCATCTCACTGTGCGCTCACCGTGGCTGAAATGTGACCTAAATATGACATGCGCAATGCCGATAACCGAAGTAGACCCGAGCCGATCGACTTCCCCTTAACCGGGTCGCTGTCTCTCCACTACGCGGTCATCACCTTTCGAGCTTATTACAGCGATATCTGGAGAGATCTATGTTTTCCCTTATGCGTTTACTTCGCGGCAAAAACGCGCGGAGCGCCTCGGATGATCAGAATAATATCCAGGCCATCCAGGCCTGTAGCGGCTGGATTGAATTCACGCCCGAGGGCATTATTCTCACGGCTAACCCGGCCTTCCTTGCCGTAACGGGTTACCAGCTCAGTGAGATCACCGGTCAGCACCATCGGCTGTTCTGTAAGCCTGATTTTGTGCGCTCCCGTGAATATGCCCTGTTTTGGGAAACCCTGGCCTCAGGCCAGTCATTCAGCGGCATTTTCGAACGCTACCGCAAAGACAACAGCCTGCTCTACTTAAGCGCTAACTATTTCCCCGTGAAAGATAAACACGGCACGGTCAAAAAAATTATCAAAATCGCTAACGACATTACCGATCGGCATGAAGAACTCACGCATAAAGAAGCGATTATTACGGCGCTGAACAACACCATGGCCATGATTGAATTTACGCCACAGGGCGAGGTCATTAATGCCAATAAAAACTTCCTTACGCTGATGGAGTACGATCTGGCCGCTATTCAGGGCAAACATCACCGTCTGTTCTGTTTTGACGCGTTCTATAAAGAAAACCCGGACTTCTGGCACAGAATTCAACAGGGGCGCGCGTTCACCGGGCGCTTCGAACGGGTAACAGCATCAGGAAAACGCGTCTGGCTTGAGGCCAACTACAACCCGGTGAAAGATGCCTCGGGACACGTTTATAAAGTGATTAAGCTGGCGTCGGATATTACCGAACGTGTCGTCACGGCGCAGGACGTGGCGGATATCGCCATGACCACGTCTGAAAAAACGTCACACATCACCGTGAATGCCAATGATGTTCTCAGTCAGACGGTGCGTAACGCCGAATCGATGGCTTCGCAGGTCGCTGCGGCAGCGGGAATCAGCGACAAACTGAATTACTCAGCCAAAGACATCAAAGAGATTGTCTCAACCATCCATAACATTGCCGGACAAACCAATATCCTGGCGCTCAATGCTGCGATTGAAGCCGCACGGGCAGGCGAAGCAGGACGCGGTTTTGCCGTGGTAGCAGAAGAAGTCAGACGTCTTGCTGCTTCTACCTCACAGGCGACGCAGAAAATCAGCAAGGTGGTCGAAGAAAATGCCAGCCTGATTGGCGAAATGCACCAGCAACTCGACGGCATTAACAGCTTTCTTACCACAGAAAACGACAAAATCACGCATCTGTCCGACAAGATTCAGGAAATTTTCAGCGGCGTGAACGAATTCGTAACGGTGATTCATCGACTGAAGGTCTGAGGGCACAGGCAGCATTGATGCGATTCACGGCACTGCATACGGTTTTATTGTCAGGGTTACGCCCCACACACGGGCGCGTCATTGTTTGGCGCGTCAGCCTTTTCTGCTGCCGCCAGCCTGTCGACGCCGCCGTGTGGTGATGCAGCTCACGGGTATCACAGCGGCGACATGCCTGCCCGACAGAAAATCCGGCTCATCGCCATCGCAGGCGCGTTCTCGGGTGTGCATGAAAACGCCTGGCGACGCCATTGCCATCGGCTTCGCTCTCGCTGATTCACGCTTTCCTGTCATAAAAACGTCCCTACACTGCAACAAGCCCTAAACACTTTATGTTGACTGTATAGCCCCTCCTGATGTCTTCTTTTACCTCGTTTGACAAACTCTGGTTAACAATCTTATCCGGTCTGTAGCGGTTGCCGCTGACATCTGCCCGGAAAAGCCCCCGCTCATCCTGCTTTTTTATCTGCCGTCCTGTCTGGCAGCGGGAAGCAATCCGCCACATGGCTGCTGTTTTTCTGCTTTCGCCATCTTTTCACTGTTACAGGCAGTCTGTCAGAAGACGTAGCTCGTTATCTGTGTGCACTGACAGTCACTGTGATAAGCATCAATTTTTTTAATACATTTCTAAATATGAACCGGCCTGTGCCGATAAGTTAAATGACCCGGGCCGGACGCTTTACTTTCCATCAGACAGCAAACTCTCCGCCACGAGGCCCGACGCTTTACGCCCCTTTAACTGAATCAGATGGAGAGAAGTATGTTAGCCCTGACACGTTTTATGCCTGGTAAAGCTTCACTGGGGTTAGCGGACGACCAGACCAATACACAGGCGATCAAAGCCAACATCGGCTGGATTGAATTTACGCCCGACGGTCGCATCATTACGGCAAACACGCCTTTCCTCGAACTGACAGGCTACACGCTAAATGAGATCGCCGGTCAGCATCATCGCCTGTTCTGCGATGATGAATTTGTGCACTCCAGCGACTATACCCACTTTTGGCAAACACTCGGCTCAGGTCACTCGTTCAGCGGTATCTTTGAGCGGTTTCGCAAAAATCACAGCCGGCTGTATTTGAGCGCCACCTATTTCCCTGTGAAAGATCGCCACGGTGCGGTGAAAAAAATCATAAAAATTGCCAACGACATTACGCATAAACATGAAGCGTTAAAGCATAAAGAAGCCATCATTACCGCGTTGAATAACTCCATGGCCATGATTGAGTTTACACCGCAGGGTGAGGTCATTGACGCCAATAACAATTTTCTGAAATTAATGGGCTATCAGCTTGAGGCCATTCAAGGTAAACATCATCGCATATTTTGCTTTGATGAATTTTATAAGGAGCAGCCTGATTTTTGGCAAAAGATTCAGCAGGGGCGTGCTTTCACAGGGCGTTTTGAACGTGTGACAGCGTCTGGAAAACGCGTCTGGCTGGAGGCCAGCTATAACCCTGTCAAAGATGCCTCCGGGCATGTTTATAAGGTTATTAAACTGGCGTCTGATATCACCGACCGCGTAGAGAATGCCAAACGGATCGCTGACATTGCCGTCACAACGTCGGAAGAGACGTCGCAAATCACCTTTAATGCCAATGATGTCCTGGGTGAGACCATCCGCAATGCGGAATCCATGTCGTTACAGGTGGGTGCGGCAGCAGACATTGGCGACAGACTCAATCATTCTTCCATGGACATAAAAGAAATTGTTTCGACGATCAACACCATCGCCGGACAAACCAATATTCTGGCGTTAAACGCGGCGATTGAGGCCGCGCGGGCAGGCGAAGCGGGACGTGGGTTTGCCGTGGTGGCCGAGGAGGTCCGGCGACTGGCGGCTTCGACGTCGCAGGCGACGCTTAAAATCACGAAAGTTGTGGAAGAAAATACCGCGCTCATTGAAAACATGTCCCGGCAGCTTGATGAAATCAGACGCTTTCTTACGACTGAAAACGATAAGATCAGCAATCTCTCGCGCAGTTTTCAGGAGATCAATCGCGGGGTAAATGAATTCGTGACGGTCATCCACCGGCTCAATGTATAAGCATGAAAACGTCATGCCAGCGGCGCATACGCTGGCTTTTTCTTTCTCAGACGAGCAGAAAAAAGCGCGCAGATGAACAAGCCACGACGACGCTGCATCGGGCGTTATGAAGCGTGCTGCAAGCTCCATTGCGGCCCGCTTAGTCATAACAGATATTCCTCTTTCGCTCGTTGTACATCTTCAGTCATTTTTTAGTCACAGATCTTCACTAAGCTCCCCGGTTGAGAAGCGCCCTGAGCGGATCACCGTGCAGGATGACGTCGGGTTCTTTGTTTCTGCGCATGCGCGTTATTGTCCCCTTATCACAGCACCCCTGCCTGTTAAGCCCGGTCAGGCATGAGAACAGCTTCTCAGGAATACATCACGCGCAGATACGGGTGGCGTTGCGCGGGGAAACGGTCCCGTTACCGACCTTGTCGGAACCGGCTAAATGCAGAGGTTATTCGATGACAACACGGAGAAGGCTGTTGAAAGGTACGATTGCCACCTTGGGCGGTCTGGCCGCTTCCCTCGCCATCGGTGCGGAACACCGCCCCAACGACGTGGGTCGTAAGTTTGACGCAGATGGCCGGGTTCTTCCCTTTAAAGGAAACACGATTATCTGCCATCTGCCGCAGCAAGGTGACGGCTCAGAACCCTTTGATGCCCTGCTTGATGTCTATCGTGAATTACCCGGCGAAAGCTGGTCAAGGAAGGTTACCGCACTGCCGCCCTCCAGTTATCACATGACTGTTTTCGGCGGAGCCAACGACAAGGCAAGACGCTATCCCTTATGGCCTGCCGGGCTGCCGCTGGACATGCCCATGGACGAGTGCGACCGGATTCTGGCTGAACGCCTGCGGACATATAAACTGGGTGAGGATGCCTCGCCTTACCACATGCGCGTCAATCCGGAGGCGCCGTCTGCGCGTGAAACCCCGTTAACGCTGCGCCTGCTAACGGCGGATGCAGAGACAGAGACGCGGTTGCGCCGTTTACGCGATCGGCTGTCCGAGGTCACCGGCATTCGCGAACCAGACCACGATCGCTACCAGTTTCATATCACGCTGGGATATCAGGTTGCGCCGTTGACCGACGACGAAGACGCCGCCTGGCGACGTTCACTGGCGAACTGGAAAACGATGATCGCGCAGCGCGCGCCAGTTATTACACTCGGTAATCCCGAGTACTGCCTGCTGAATGATATGTTTGCCTTCAAGCGACAGTTTTATCTGACCTGATCCGCCTCACTGTACAGCGCGACGCCCCTGCTTCGCGCCTTTGTTTTGATTCCTGACTTTACGCGCCAGCCACGGTTTACCGGTGGTGGCTGAAACGTTTACAGCTTTCGCGTTTATGCCGATAAAAAGATGACATAACAGCATTAATAAGCATTTTAAATGTGAGCAACATCCCACTAACACGCTTAATCCTGCCTGATTTTCCAGCAGGTGAGAGAAATCACGTTTCCGCGTAGCCCAAATCAGTAAATTCCTCTCACTAATGAAAAAACGATTCAGCCAGAGAGGTAAACGATGAAGACGAAACTCGCACTGACGGTGCTGGCCGTAATGATTTCGGGTTCGGTATCTGCAAAAACCTGGGTGCTGACGAGTGCTGAACAAGGCACCGACAAAGGAAACTGGCAGATAAACAGCAGCGAGCTGAACATTCAGGGCAAACCGTTCAGCATTGAGCAGAAAATGTTGCATGGCGGCAAGCAGGAAGGCAGTAAGCTTCTGGTCATCCGCAGTCAGGATGGCCTGACTATTACGCTTATTCCGACACGCGGTATGAACCTGCTCCGCGTAGAGGGATTCGGCACCCGCCTGGGCTGGGATTCCCCCGTTAAAGAGGTGGTAAACCCGGCGTTCATCAATCTTGAAAGCCGCAATGGCCTGGGCTGGCTGGAAGGATTCAACGAAATGATGGTGCGTTGTGGCTACGAATGGACCGGCCATCCGGTGAACGACAAAGGCCGCATCTACACGCTGCATGGCAAAGCCGGAAACACGCCGGTCTCGCAGCTTGAAGTCGAGGTGGCGGATGCGGCTCCGCATGAAATTCGTATTCGCGGTTTGATCAAAGAGAGTACGTTTAAGAAAGCCGATCTGCAGACGTGGACGGAATTGCGTTATGTGCCGGGCAGCGATCAGTTCAGCCTGCACGACGTGCTGACCAACCATTCCGATTACCCGCACGATTACGAGATCATCTATCACAGCAACTTCAGTACGCCCATTCTGGAGGAAGGTGCCCGCTTTATGGCCCCGATGTCGGGCATCAGCCCGTTCAATGACTATGCCAAAGCGGGGCTGAAAAACTGGCAGACCTATCAAGGCCCAACCAAAGACTTCGATGAAATGGTGTTTAACATCAAACCGCTGTCCGACAAGAATCATCAGACGGTCGCCGCCGTGGTTAATAAAGCGGGCAACAAAGGCGCGTCCATTCAGTTTGATACTCAGCAGTTACCGCTGCTGACCTTGTGGAAAAATACCGACACGCTTAAACAAGGCTATGTCACCGGGATTGAGCCCGGCACCAACTATGCCTATCCGGTCACGATTGAACGGGAGCAGAAGCGCGTTAAACAGCTGGCACCGGGCGCGAGTGCAACCTTTGATCTGACCTACACGCTGTTGCACAACAGCGATCAGGTAAATGCGGTAGAGAAGCGGATTCAGGCGATTCAGGGCGACACCAAAATCGAGGAAAATTCGACGCCGATCGCGAATGAATAAGCGCGGTTTACTGCCACAAAAGCGGTAAAGTTTCGCTGCTCATCACAGAGCCGGGGGCAACCCCGGCCAGTTGGTATTTACGCGAACAGCGTGGACAGGTTTTTTATTGCGCCGCTGAACGCAATATGGCGTTACGCTGAAAACTGGCCGGGATTATCCAGCTCGTCCAGCTTCTTCTCCACCAGCCACTGAAACGTTTTACCATCCGGTTGTGAGTAGAGCGTCTTTCTCACCGTTGACAGTGCAACCCACTTTTGGGCGATGGTCATTTTTCTGACCTCCGCCAGCGGCAGCCCCTGACTCTCGCTAATCACGCGGTTGACGGCCTGCTCCGCGCTGATATCAGTCCAGTTGTGGTTACGTTTCAGCGCCTCGCCGAACCACAGCAGACGAAAACTCTGGTGACGTTCGATAAGCCCTTTCATCGCACTGACGCGCTGCCAGAACGTTTTACTGAGGGTATCAATGACATCCTCAGGAAAGAAAGAATCCATGGTGGTTCTCCTTTGCAGATGAATGTTCAGGTCAGTATGTGCACTGTTTTCTGTTTTATCGGCAAACTTCCGACTGAGTGACAGTGACGTATGGCAGGAATGATAAGCGCGTCACAGGCTAAAAACGCGCGTTTTTACAGCCTTTTACGTCCTTTACACTACTCCACAACGCAGCCGTACTGGCGATCAGATAAAGCGGAAAAGCGATAAGGCGAAGTCCGAAAAACGCAGTCTGCCTTCACAGCGGGTGCGTAACCTCATGACGTAATCAAACGGCTGAAGAATGAAGCGGCCCAGGCAAGTGAACGCACGGCGCTTTCGTCATCCGTCAGGGGATCGTGGCCGTTGCAGAGCAAAGAGGCGGGCTTGCAGGGCGTTGAGCGGAAACGCTCTTATCGTCTGGGAAGCCCTACCTGAACCTACCGCTTTATAACCCGGCGTCTCAGGGCTGCGTGAGTGCCTCCAGCGCCGTTAACTGCTGCCGCGCAAACGCTAAAAACATCTCCAGCGCAGCGCTGCGGGGCCGACCAGAAGGCACCTGCAGTTGCAGATTGCGCTGGCTCAGTTGATCGATGTTGACAGATCGCATCACCAGTCCATGCGCTTCGGCTTCCTGTAGCACGCTGAAGGCACTACAGATGGTCATCGCCAACGGCGTACGCAGCAGAAACTGGAATAAGGTAGAGAAATTATCGCAGGTCACCACCGGCTCAATCAGGTTGCCACTCATATGGCTCGCCAGCTCAAACAGCTGACGCACGGTGGTATTCTGCTGGGGCAGTGCCAGCGGATAGGGACTGATATCACGCAATGTCACCTGCGGCGCGCTGGCGAGTGGGTGGCTCTGATGCATCACTAACAACACCGGCGCAGGCCAGGAGCCGATAATTTCCACGCCCGTTTCGGCATGGAGACTGAACTGCAGCGCCAGGTCGCACTCGCCGCTGCGTATTCGTTCGGACACGCCCTGCGGGCTGGCGACATTAATGTCAAAGAGGATGCCGGGATTCGTCTCGCGAAAGTCGGCAATCATGCGCGGCAGCAACGTAAAGGCCAGCCCGTCGGTACAGGCCAGCCGAATCAGCGTGCGCCGCACGGCTTTCAGTCCTTTGATCTCGGCCAGCGCATAGTCCATATCCAGCATGTTCTTGCGCACATGATGGGCAAAAATTTCCCCGGCTTCATTCAGCACCATCCCGCGTGCATGACGTTCAAACAGCGGAACGCCCACCTGGGTCTCCAGCCGCTGAATCTGACGGCTGATAGCCGACACCGCAATAAACAACTGTTCGCTCGCCGCACTTAACGAGCCCGTATTCGCCACGGCGAGAAAATAGCGGATTTCATTACTGATCATGCGCGCCTCATGCTGGTGCATGCCTCGAAAACGGGCAGGTTAGCTTTGCTTTAAAAGCAAATCTTACTCGATAAATTGATAATTGTGGCAAAGCAGCGTTTCGGAAATGATGGGACAACATAATACGCATAAAAGATACGCAAACATGACAGCGCAAAACGCCATACAACAGGCCACCGCCTGGTTCGACAGTGGGGAATTTCAACGCATTCTGGCGCGTCGCGTGGCGCAGCGCACCGAGAGCCAGCGTCAGGATCGCGACGGCGAGTTGCATCACTATTTACACAATGAGATTGGGCCGCAGCTGCGCGCGCTGGGCTTTACTCTGCACTTTATTGAGAACACCGAAGCAGCCCATCGTCCCTTTCTGGTGGCGGTACGCATTGAAGATCCCGCTCTACCCACCCTGCTGAGCTATGGTCATGGCGATGTGGTGTTTGGCGATGACGAAAACTGGCGCGCAGGGTTAACGCCCTGGGAGCTTGTTGAAGAAGACGACCGCTGGTATGCCCGCGGCAGTGCGGATAACAAAGGTCAGCACTGCGTCAACCTGGCCGCGCTGGAACAGGTGTTTCAGGCGCGCGGCGGCAGGCTGGGTTTCAACTGCAAGCTGCTGTTCGAGATGGGCGAAGAGATCAGCTCGCCAGGTTTGGCACAGCTGTGCCAGCAGCACGGCGATCTGCTCAAAGCCGACCTGTTTATCGCCTCAGACGGTCCACGCCTGAACGCGGTGCAGCCGACCCTGTTCCTGGGCTCGCGCGGTGCCGTCAATTTCCGCCTTACCATCACGGCTCGCGACAACGCCTATCACTCCGGCAACTGGGGTGGCCTGTTGAGTAACCCCGGCACGCAACTGGCCAATGCCATTGCCTCGCTGGTGAATGCTCAGGGCGTGCTTCAGGTGGCGGCGCTGAAACCCAGTTCACTCACTCAGCAGGTACGCGATATTCTCCGGCAGATTCACGTCGGCGGCATGCCTGGCGATCCCGAGATTGACAGGGACTGGGGCGAACCGGCACTTACCCCCACAGAACGCCTGTATGGCTGGAACACGCTGGAGGTGCTGTCTTTTCTCACCGGCAATCCTGCCCGCCCCATGAACGCCATTCCGGGCGAGGCGACCGCGGTATGTCAGCTGCGGTTTGTGGTCGGCACCGACTGGGAAAATCTGGCGCAGCACGTCAGGAAACACCTTTCACAGCACGGCTTTGACAACGTGAACGTCGAGTTTATGCGCGGATCGCCTGCCACGCGGCTGGATCCCACCGATCCGTTAGTCGACTGGGTGCTGGCCAGCATGGCCGAAACCAGCGGCAAAACGCCGGCACTGCTGCCGAACCTGGGCGGTTCACTGCCTAATGAGGTGTTCTCCGACATTCTCGGCCTGCCCACGTTGTGGGTGCCGCACTCTTATCCCGCCTGCGGTCAGCACGGCGTGAACGAGCATATGCTGAAGTCGATTGCGCGCGAAGGCCTGCAGATCATGACCCGACTGCTGTGGGATTTGGGCGAACAAGGCCGCGAACTGGTCGCGAAGCATCGTCACCATGCCGGAGGTGCCGCATGAGCACACTTAATACCACCGCATCTCTGCACGCGAATAAACCCAGCCTGCATAAAACCCTGTTTGCCACCTGCATCGGTAATGCGCTGGAGTGGTTTGATATTGCGGTTTACGGCTTCTTTGCCAGCTATATCGCCCATGCGTTTTTCCCGACCCGCGATCCGTCCGTGTCGATATTGCTCACGTTCGGCAGTTTCGGTGTGTCTTTCCTGATCCGGCCGTTGGGCGCGATTGTGCTGGGCAACTATGCTGACCGCCATGGTCGCAAAAAGGCGCTACTGCTCTCCATCAATCTGATGATGCTGGGCGGTGCCGTGATTACGTTTATGCCGGGTTACGACAGTATTGGGTTGATGGCCCCTGTACTTATCCTGCTGGCGCGGCTGGTTCAGGGTTTTTCTGCCGGCGGCGAATTTGGCAGCTCGACGGCGTTCCTGGTGGAGCATTTTCCCGAGCGCAAAGCCTTTATCGCCAGCTGGCAGTTTGCCACTCAGGGGGCCAGTACGCTGATGGCATCCGCGTTTGGTCTGGGATTAATGAAAATCCTGACGGAAAGCGAGATTCAGGACTGGGGCTGGCGCATTCCCTTTGCCTTTGGTCTGCTGATTGGCCCACTGGGAATTTATATCCGCCGCCATGTGCATGAACCTGCCAGCTTTGCCACACATCAACCTGATGTTGCTCCACTTAAACGCCTGTTTGGCCGCCAGAAAGAGCTGATGTTGCTGGCGATTGGCCTGATGGTCATCTCCACGGCGGTAAACTACATGCTCAACTATGTACCGACCTATGCCACGCGCAATCTGCACCTGCCCGGCTCTGTGGCCTTTACCGCGACGTTAATGGCGGGTGTGATCCTGACTGTGGTGACGCCGGTTATGGGTCTGTGGGCAGAACGCATCGGCCGGGTTCCGTTGATGTGGGGATCGCTGATTTTACTGATCGTCACCATCTATCCCGCCTTTAAGCTGGTCGTCAGTCACACCACGCCCATCACGCTTGTCGCGCTGGTCTGCTGGATGGCGTTGCTGAAATCGATCTACTTCTCAACCGTGCCGTCGGTCATGGCCGATCTGTTTCCGATGGGCACCCGCGCCAGCGGCATGGCGATCAGCTATAACATCGCAGTGACCGTATTTGGCGGATTTGCACCGCTGATCTGTTCGCTGTTAATCACGGCTACCGGCACCAGCCTGGCACCCGGCTATTACCTGATGGCCATGTCGGTGCTGAGCGGCCTGGCACTGCTGCGCAGCCAGAAGCGCGTGAAGTAGGAGAACAGGTGCACAGGGTTGTGCACCTGACGGATTTTACAAGGTGGCAGAAGTTTGGCTGTTAACGCTTCATTTGCTTCAATAACCCCAGCATCAGTCGGGCTGAGAAAGCTGACTGATTTTTCCTTTCTTTATACCTTGCTAAGAACCCCCCGATTGCTGTCAACAATATTCATCCCCACCCACTGTAGAATGTAACAGTCTTCATAACACCCGGTAATGGCTCAATGTGTGGTCTGCCACCCCGAAAACGGAACGGTAGAAAAGACGCATTAATACTGTAAACAAGATTAACTTACTCACATGAGGCATCATCTTTATGCCGTCTGGCAAGCTGACGATAATGAAAAATAACGACCCAGTCACGATAAAGAAGCTCTGTGAACCCTCATATTCTGCTGCGTCCCAGCAGCAAGACTTACGGGGGACGTACTAACAATTAACCCGCACCGTTTTTATTCCAGTGATGGAACGGCAGAACAATAAGGATGCGTTCACCAATACGAGCAAAGATTATTTCAGCGTTATTAAGAACAGCCCATATCGGAAGTATTTTTTTAGCAGCATTAAAACTATCAGACCATGACTTTTCGCCTGGCCAGTGAGACATCTTTCCTCCGCCTGAATATGCTGTTTGTCAGCGACCCGTTCGCCTTTTTCCTGTTGCGCGATTTGGCAGGGATCTGTGAATCATTTCAGATCGGCTTTAACTGTAAAATCTATCCCGTATTCTGTTTAACTCATCCCGGCTCTGTTAACCATTTTGATCTCGCTCAATGTTCTTACGCTTAATGTTGCCTACCCAGGCAGAAACCCGTTTTTTATTACGTGCAATCATGCAAACCTGCCATTATTCGGCCCTCCCTTGCTGAAGATGCAGTAGAAACACTGCGTAATTTACATTAAATACGGACAGACACACCATGCAGATCAAGTAGGTTTTACGTTAAAAATGAGGTGAATATGGATACGTTATATGACTATATTTTTGCGCCCGACATGGGTATTTACCCTGATACATCCGAAGATCTCTCTGAAAAACTCATTGCGCTATTAAATATCAGCACGCAACAGAAAAAAGGCATTTATTTCCCCGCAGGCGTCTACCTTTTCTCGCAGGATATCCAGCTCAAATCGTTTAACTCACTGAAAGGTGATGTTACCGGCACGGTATTTCGCGGTATCAACAACAAACGCGCCGTCATGTTTGGTGACGGTCAATATGGCAATACCGTCGCTAACCTGACAATAGAGAATATTATCTTTGAGAATGCGACGCTGTATTTTTACGGAAGAAAAACCGGCATTAATGTTAACTATAATGTTTTTATTAATACGGTGAGCGATACTAACGTGGCCCAGTTAACCTGCTCAACAAAGGCTTACCTGATTAAGGGCAATGTTTTTATGCGTGGCAGGGGTTATCCCGGCGTGGCGATAAATACCTATGGCAATGCGCCCGGTCTGATAATCGAGCAAAATTTTCTGGGTTCAATAACGGACATTTCTGTTGCTGAAGCGTGGATTGATGCAACCACAAAAGCGATGCTGCTGACGCTTATCGCATTACGCACACGGGGGATAATGACATTTGATGATGAGCAGGGACACTTTGTTGCAGGTTGGTACTCGACCAGCAATTTGAAAAAAGGGGTTTTCCGTAAAAATTTCTTTTCAGGTAGCACGACTCCCCGCTTGTATAATCCAGCCAGCGGTGAAAATGATATTGTCCGGGATCATGCTGTTTATATTAAAGCCTACGACCAGGTTGAAGTTGTTGAGAACTATTTTTCAGGCTGGCCTGCTGATGCGTCCGGTCAGTTGAAATTCCGTAATGCCCGAGGCCTCGTATTTGCCGGTAACTATCTAAAAAGTATCTCATTTGATGCACGTCCCTACGACGATTTAGCCGTTCAATGGCGCATCATGCAGGATACCTTTATATTCAATAATTATTTGAACGATGGAATGATTAGCTACTGGAGTAACATTTATGATACGCCAGAGAAACACATCACCGTTTCAAAGTATCTGGTGTTCTCTAATCTGTTTATTAATCGCAGCGAAGATTCTCAACTCATTGGCTCGCCTGGCCCTGGCGTCACCCTGTTCCCTGACGCTTTTCTTTGCGCGGAAAACCGCTTTGCCGACAGTGGAAAACGGGTGGTGGTAGCAGGCGTCATCGCAGAAATCCCCCTGCCAGCGATCATCGACCTGTTACCTGACTATGCGTTGCCCTATCTGAATCTTCAGCCGATCATGCCAGCCGTGTAGCCTCTCGCTCCGCCCCGGTACCGGCCGGGGTTTATTATTAGCCTGGGCCAGGCTGGACAGCCTGATTTACGCAATTCGAATGGGGCAGCAGGCCGTAGCAGTAAACTGGATGTCAGTCCTTGCGTCTGGCAGGCGTCAGCGACGTGATCCCGTTAAGCTGATGATAACAGGCTTCCGGTAAAAAGAGGTCTTTCTGCTCTGCTACCGGACTGCATACTTTTCGGCGAAGCGCATGACATAGGGAAGATCGAGGTGCTATCACCGCTCAGTCAGCCTTTTTATGGGCAGATGCCGTAACAGGCTGGCAAACGACATACGCCTTGTCCCTCGCCACGAAGAGGCTGTTTTGCACGTTTAGCCGTCCCGATAACTACAGCCTTGCCCCCAAACGCAAAAACCCCCGCCGAAGCGAGGGTTTCAAATTTGTGGTGCCCGAACCCGGAATCGAACCAGGGACACGGGGATTTTCAATCCCCGTGTTGTAATGTTAAATTTCGCGGCCATATGTTATCTATATGTTAAATCGAACCTGTTTCACAACAGGTAAGATTATATGCATTCAAAATCAATAAGTTGCGCAAACCCTTCTAGGGTTAAAGTTATTCCTGTCGTCTCGACAAAGGGCGGTGAAGGTAAATCCACCCAAACTGCTAATCTTGGTGGATTTTTGGCTGATGCCGGTCTTAAGGTTCTCATCATTGATGGCGATCACGCCCAGCCAACGGCCAGCAGTATATTTCCCCTGACTTATGAAGCCCCCTGCGGATTGTATGAACTGCTAATGCAGAATGCAGACCTGTCAGTGGCTGATAACATAATCTCCCGTACCTCCATCGATAACCTTCATCTCATTGCATCGAACGATCCCCGTAATCTTCTCCCGACCCACATGCTTAATGTGCCAGATGGCCGTGTACGTCTGCGCAATGCGCTCTCAGCTCCTTTGTTTAAAAGCTATGACGTGATTCTGATTGATTCTCAGGGAGCTAAATCAGTGATGCTGGAGCTGATTATACTGGCTTCGACGGGCGAAATGATCGGCATGGTCAAGCCAGTTCTGCCGGATGTAAGGGAGTTTTTACGCGGCACGGTCGCGCTGATGGAGGACCTGCGTTCCTACTCCGCATTCGGGATCAGACTGCCGACTGTGCGCATGCTTGTTAATTGCATGAAATATACCAGTCTTGCAAAAACAACCTTTGAGCAGGCCGAAGCCATCATCAACAGCAGAGAGTACAGCGCTCATGCCGATGAAATAGCCATATCTATGCTGCAGACGCGCATTTACGATCTCACCGTCTATGAGCAAGGCCATGCCAGCGGACTCCCTGTTCACCGTCTTGAGAGCAAAACGTCCCGCGTCAGCGATTCAGCATTTGATTCTATGCACAAGCTTGCGAGCGAACTGTTTCCCGAGTTTAAAGAGCGCTTTGACGCCTTTGCTGTCAGCGGAGAGTGTCATGTCTGATAACCGCAGAAATATACCGGGCCTCTTTGCACTGGACGCGGAACAGAGCGTCATTGGCGGCCTGATGCTGGACAATGACTGCTGGGATGAGGTTGTGATGCGTGTTGGGCCTGATGATTTCTACCATAAGGCTCACAGGGAAATATTCAATGCTATGTCGCATCTTGTGGCGGCAGGCAGGCCGATTGACTTGCTGACGCTGACCGAGAGCATCGAAAGCCGGGGCAAGGACTCGCTTCAGCAATTGGGCGGCTTTGCTTACCTGGCTGAGCTTGCCAAAAATACCCCGAGCGTGGCCAACATCGCACACTACTGCGACATTGTGGCCCGGTACAGTCGCGGGCGCCAGCTGGCAGCTATCGGTAGTGAGATACATGCGTCAGCCTCCGCACCGGGCGCTGACATCCCCGCCGCGATGGAAATGGCCGAGCGGAAAATCACGCAGCTGGCAGAGCGGGCCGAACCGCAGCAGGGCGTGACCATCATAGACGGACTGGAAAAACTGGCGGCTGAGCTTGAACGACGCTGCCAGACTCCTGACGGCATCACCGGCACGCCGACGGGTTTCGACGAGCTGGACGCTTTCACAAGCGGTCTTCAGCCTGGTGACCTTGTTCTTGTAGCCGCACGCCCCTCCATGGGAAAGACTGCGTTCCTTATTAATATCATCATGAATTCGATGATGAAAAATACTGAATCCAACGGCCAGTTTTACAGCCTGGAGCAGCCTAAAGAGCAAATTCTGATGCGCATGGTCTCGTCGCTTGGCAATGTTGACCTGACCCGTATGAAAAGCGGAATGATGGACGAAGAGGACTGGGCCCGCGTATCGAATGTCTTTAAATTACTCTCAGAAGATATTAAAGAGCGTCTGCTCATTGATGACACCAGTGATCTGACGCCGTCCATGCTTCGCGTTCGTGCGCGACGTAATGCCCGCCGCTACGGTAAACCTGACATCATTGGCCTCGACTACCTTCAGCTCATGCGCTGTCCGGACCAAGAAAATCGTACCCAGGAAATTGCCGAGATATCACGCTCCCTCAAAGCGCTGGCGAAAGAGATGGCCTGCCCGGTGGTAGCACTTTCCCAGTTGAACCGTGCACTGGAAAGCCGGGCCGATAAGAGGCCTAACAATGGCGACCTGCGTGATTCGGGTGCTCTTGAGCAGGATGCTGATGTCATTATCTTTGTTTACCGTGACGAAGTTTACAACGCAAATTCACCGGACAAAGGACTGGTAGAGCTCATCATCGGCAAGCAGCGTCAGGGGCCTACGGGCACCCTGCGTTTACGCTTTGAGGGCAGATACACCCGCTTTGAAAATCTCCAGGTTGAAGCCAGGAGGTCTGTATGAGTAACGTGCGCAACCTGAACCTGGGCACTGCGATGCTACAGCGGGGTAAATCGCCTGTACAGCAGAGTGAAAATGCAGCCTCGCCTCACGTACCGATCAGCGAAATGGCCATGGTGCTGACACTTGATCAGCTCAGGCCTAATCCAGACAACCCCCGAAATGCAAAAAATCCTCGTTACGAGGATATAAAGGCTTCGATACGCGCGCGTGGTCTGGACTCTGTACCTAAAGTCACATTAGATCCGGACGGTGATGGAGTCTATATATTCAGCGATGGGGGGAATACCCGCTATCAAATACTGTGTGAACTCTGGCAAGAGACGGGGGATGATCGCTTTTATCGTGTTCACACCATCTTTAAACCCTGGCCGGGTCGGCTTAAATGCCTGGTAGGTCATCTTGCTGAGAATGAGGTCAGGGGTGACCTTACATACATAGATAAAGCCTTAGGCGTACATAAAGCGCGGGTTATATACGAGGAACAGCTTTCACGTAGCGTAACATTACGTGAGCTTTCAGATATTCTGGGGAGAGAGGGATATCCAATCGACAGTTCAAGCATTAGTCGAATGGAAGACACGCTTGATTATCTCTACCCCTACATGCCACGAATGCTTGAAAGCGGTATGAGTCGGGGGCAGGTTATGCCTCTGCTCAGCCTGCGTTCATCCGCTTTTAAAGTCTGGAAATCTTTCTGCGGCGACGTCAACCCCAGAGTTACTCTCGATGAAGTTTTTGGAGAAACCTGCCGCGTATTTGATGAGCCGGACAGTTATTCCCTCGAAGTTTTCAGGGATGAGTTTATCGGGCAACTGATGAAGGCTCTGCCACACCCCAGTCTCAACTATGACCGCTGGCTGATTGAGCTCGATCCTAAAGAACAGAAACGCCGTGAGCAGTTTGGGGAGCCGCCGACCATGCCGCCGCTGACGCTCACTCGCCTGTCAGAAGGCTCCGGCGGGAAGGCTCCCCCTGTCACCGTTCTGCCGGATGACCCGACCGCCGTCACGCCCGTCACCGGCCTGCGCTCAGGCACCCTCACGGGTTCAACCCGCCCCGAACCGGCTCCTGAGCCAGTTGGCCTTACAGTGCTTCCTGACAGCACTGGCATCAGCGACGGCAGCCTGCCCAGAAGTGAAATCCAGAATGATCTGTTTGGTGGCCGTCCTGTTATTACCGGTGATGCCGTTAGCACAAACAGTGAGCACGGCGCCGATCTGGTTTCTTCAGGCAGCCATTCTCTTGTTTCTGCGTTCAGCGAGCATGACGACACGGCACCGGTATCCACCGGGTCAGTGAGCTTTGCCGAAACCGGCCTTGAACCCGTCAGCGACATCTGGCTAATCCCGGCTATGCAGGATGATGTTGAGCATCTTCAGGATATGGCCTACCGGCTGGCCTACGAAATTGCCGAGGGGATGGGCTGTGTAAGCGACATCAGTGAGGACAAAAGCCCTGAGTCTGCGGGTTTTTCCGTATCCGGCGGCAGTCGCGAGTTCAGCCTGTTCCTTGCGGGCCTATCCGGCCGTCTGCCCAATCATCAGTGCAACATGTTCATGTTCTGTCTGAATTTTTTTGGTTCACAGGAACCGGCTGATACGCCGGTATTTGACGACGTCATGGTGGTCAAAATGATGCGCCTTATCCGCATCATTCGCCGCCTGCGAGAGCTGCAGCGCCTTGCCGCAAAAGGGGGAGAAAATGTCTGATGATTTGAACGACGAAATGGCACAGGCCTGCACGGCCTTATTCATTCAGCGCGGCATTGATGCCGCCCGCTCGCAGTTGCGTTCTGATGAGCCGTCAAATGATTTCTGTGAGTGCTGCGGTGCAGACATTCCCACAGGCCGTCAGCGTGCGATGCCGGGCGCGAAACTTTGCGCAGGCTGTCAGGACTTTAAGGAGAAAAAGAGCCGCCACATGGCGGGCGGTAACATGAGGGCTCATCATGGCAGATAAGTCAAAACTCACCCGGCGCATTCGTCGCCTGATGGCGCTGGGGACGCAGAACAGCAACGACCATGAAGCCGCCCGTGCGGTTGCGCTGGCCCAGCGGCTTATGCGCCGTCACGGCCTGAATGACGAAGAGATCACGCTGAATGAGATAGGTGAATCGGTCTGCGAACAACTGACCAGCAACGCCGAGAAAGTGCCCGCCTGGATGCACTCGCTGGCCACGGTGGTGTGCATGGCCACGGGCTGCCGGAGCTGGTTTGGCTGGTACGGCTATGTGAATCCGGGCGGATTGCGCATGATACGCCGGTCACTTCATTTTTACGGCTTCGGCGAGCGGCCCGAGCTGGCCCTCTACATCTATACCGTCCTGCAGCGCAAGCTGCGGGCAGCAACCGACAGCCATATGTCTACTTACCGCAGGCAGCGTATTAAGAAGAGTACGCTGCGCGGCCGTGCCGATCAGTTCCGTGAAGGCTGGGTCTCCGGCGTCTGGCAGGTTCTGCAGTCTTTCAGTACGCCTGACGGTGAGAATCAGGTGCTGCAGCGCTGGCTGGCGCAGCGGCATTCGGGACAGGCTTTCTCCACGCTTGTCACGCGCGAGGCGAAAAGTTGTCGCGGCGACATGTCGGCACGCACGGCGGGATGGTTTGCGGGCCGTCAGGCCGAACTCAGTCACGGCCTGGCAGGGGCGCAGGCTAATAAGCAGCTTACGGCAGGAGACACGCGCAATGATTAACACACTCTTATTGGGGGCCTGCCTGTCGGGCTGGCTCTTTGATGCAATCCAGCTGACCAGCCAGGTCAGTACGGGAGGTGGTCTGTGAACCAGCAAAACCTTCCCGGCGCGACAGCCAGCATTCTTAGCTCGCTGCTGATGGACCTCAAGAGCGGCAATATACGCCGCTGCGAATCGCTGGGCCTGTCGGTTGAGGAAATCCGGGCGCTCAGTGGCCTAAGCCTTGACGAGCTGCACTATATCGGTCAGTCGAAGGTATCCGTCCTGGACGTCAAATTCAACCACGAGAACTTCTGGCTGATACTCAACCAGGCCCGCAACGAGCAGGCCCGTATGCTGATGATCGACCGCGCCCTTGAGCTCGGCGGCTCTATGGAGCTGATGGACAAATACTTTGGCATGTCACCCTCCGACGTGAGCAGCCGTCGCCGGCTGATGGGTATCGAGAGCCGTCAGGGCCGGACGCAGTCTCTGACCGAGGAGCAGGATGCGCTCCTGTGGGACGAGTGGAAAAACGCCGGTCTTGAGTCGCCGGACTCGCACAAGGCGCTGGAGGCGATGATGCTGGCCGCAGAGCTTCACGGCCTGTCGCTGACCGCCGTGTGGACGAAGGTCTGCCAGTGGTGCCGGGAGGCATCACAGCGGATTGCCTCTTTACCTTTGCTGCGTAAGGAGACCTGATGAGATTAAGCGACTTTACTCGGCGTCAGCAGGTCTCCCCGTCTGTGCGCCGCCGGGCTCAGCAGTTGTTCCTGGCGGTCAGCAGCGGTAAAAAAGTGTTCCGGCGGCTTGCCCTCAACGGCTACCTCAAAATTGACGTCGGCCCCAACTGGCGGATGCTCAGCAAGGACGGAGGCCGTCAGTGGTGGCTAATGGATCATGAGACGTATAACCGTGAAATACGCCGGTAACGGACGACCAGCGAAGACCACACAGTGCCGGGTTTATCCCGGCACTGTGCTGTCTCAGGCTAAAAAGGGGAACAAAAAATGAACATACCCGCCGACAGTATAGTGGCGCACACGCTGTCCCGCATGGAAAAAAGTCTTGGGCGCAGGGCGGTGAGCGGCGATGCCGGTCAGGAACGGAGCGGCCTGCTGTTTATGGGCAACGTCCACGACGCATTTCCCCGCCGTTTATTTCTCGACACGCGCCTGTCGCCGCTCGATAAAACCGCCTGGGTGATGATACGCCTCTATGCCCAGCAGAATGAGGGAGCGGTGTTTCCGACCTATGACGAGCTGCAGGCGCAGCTGGCCTCGGCGCATTCCGACAGGGCCTCGCGGGAAACCGTGAGCCGCACGCTGCTGATGCTGCGGCTCACGGGCTGGATAAGCCTGTGCAAAAAGGTGCGCGACGAGGGCGGCCGGGTTCGCGGCAACATCTATGCCCAGCATGATGAGCCGCTGGGCTACCGTGATGCGGAGACCTTCGACCCGGGCTGGCTCACGCTGGTTGAGCAGAGCTGCCAGAGTAAGAACAAGTCCGTGCGCATGACGGCGCTGGCCATCGTCAACGACATTCTGCAGGACAGCGGCATGCGCCACCGCCACAGCCGCCTGGCGCTGATTGAAAGTCGCCTGAATGCTCCGTCAACGCCGCTGGCCATGATGCGTAAAAACGGCGCGGAACAACCGGGTTCGAAAAACGAACTCAGTCAGAAAACTGCTGAAAAATCGCCTGAAACACTGAGTTCGGAATCCGAACTCAGTCATGCGCCGGGTCGAAAATCACTGAGTACGGAATCAGAACTAAGTAATAAATCAGTGACTTACAACAGAGTTCGAAATTCGAACCGTAACGTACGTTCTTTCACACAGAGTGTGATTAAAGAAACGTACGTTGCTGACCGGCCAGTTCTGCCAGAGAGCTTTCTGGCCAGCCTGAACGGTGAAGACCGTCAGATGGTCAGCGAGCAGTTTTGTGCGCTGCCGGTCTCGGTAGCAACCGGGCTGAGCGGCCTGCTGCAGGCGCAGCTGCGCAAAGGCCGCCTGGCGAATCCTGCCGGCTGGATGTTTGCCATGATGAAACGCGCCAGAAAGGGCGAATTCCGGCAGTCTGATGTCCCGGGCACACACGCATTCCAAGGAGGATCGGGGCCTGTCAGCGATGCTGCAGACAGGCCTGCACAGTATTCCGCCTCGTCCATCGCTGCAGCGGTGCTGCCTGAGAACCGGGCATCGGCTGAACAGGTTGTCGCTGCCATTGCCGCTATCAGGCAGCAGTTTACCAAAGCACCATAATAACATTGTATGAAAAACAACCTTGTTGCGGGGCGCAACAAGATTAAAAAACAACCAGCAAGGTAATGCTAATAGCGGGCCAAGCCTGACCAACCTGTAACTGGTTAAAAAACAGCCTTGTTGCGGGGCGCAACAAGGTCAAAAATTAAACAGACTGTAATTAGGCGAACGGGATTATGAGTTTCAGGCTGTTGTTAAAACTGCGCTTTCAGGATGATGCCGATTCATCTTAACTGAATGCAGGTATTTACGATGGCAGAGAAGAAAAACAGGGCCGGTGCGCTTCAGTCTGAACTACGAATTGAACTGCACACTAATTATGCGATTGGTTTATGGGAAGGCCGCAAAGCGGAGAAGCGTGAAGACGGTAAAAAGGGAAAGCAGCCGATTATGGGGATGCCGCAGTTCCTTCATCGTGCCACACAGATCAATCGCGATTCTCAGCAAAACGAACCATGGGCTGATATGGCCATGCTGAGCCTTGAAGAAAAGATTGAGCATGCCAGTCAGCAGATGAATGAACTTATCGCCTCCCTGGATAAGCAGATGAGTTTCGTGCCTGCGGGTGTCAGTATTACGGATGCACACGCAGCTGAAACGCTGGATCTGACGGTATTCAGTGGCACCCCCCTCGGTTACCGGTGCGTATTTTTACTGATGGGTTTTGATCAGTATGCAAAAAGGGTTTTGCAGGCCGCCCATTATGGTGTCATCTCCCGCAGTCAACGTTATGACATGCTGGGCAGCGGAAGCCGTCTGCTTAGAGAAATTTATGGCTCTGTTTTACGCTATCGCAAAGTAGGCGCAACCCGTCTTGACGCAGCTGAAGATAATGAGAGATGGCGCTTTGCGTGCGAGGCGGCCGGTGAACCTGATCGCGCTGTTCTGCTCGGTGACAAACGCTCGGCATTTTCTCCGCCAATTAACGAGGCCAGCGTGAATCTTCTGCGCCTGCGTTATAAAGCCGGTCAATAGCGGGGGCCGGTGATGCGGTTATTCTTGTGCGAAAAGCCTTCTCAGGGGCGTGACCTCGCCGCCGTACTAGGCGCGACCCGACGCGGTGACGGTTTTATAACGGGAAACGGCGTGACGGTAACCTGGGCGGTAGGCCATCTGCTGGAGACCGCGCCCCCAGAGGTCTATGGCCAGCAGTACGGCAAGCCCTGGTCGCTGTCTGCGCTGCCAATCCTCCCTTCAGCGTGGCAGGTTGTCGTTAAAAAGGACACGCAGGATCAGTTCAAAGTCATTGAGAAACTGCTCAGGTTGGCAGATGAAGTGGTGATTGCCACCGACGCCGATCGCGAAGGTGAAGTCATCGCCCGCGAACTGCTGGACTACTGCGGCTGGGAGGGGAAAATTCTGCGCCTGTGGTTCTCGGCCCTGGACGAGCTCAGCGTCCGGGCTGCTCTGAGCGACCTGCGTCCGGGACAGGCTTCGGTCGGGATGTACCATGCCGGGCTGGGTCGTTCACGCGCGGACTGGCTGGTCGGCATGAACCTGTCCCGGCTGTATACCCTCCGGGCGGCCGAAGCAGGTTTTGAGGGCGTGGTCTCAGTCGGTCGGGTACAGACGCCCACGCTGGCACTGGTTGTTCGTCGGGACCGTGAGATAGTCGATTTCGTGCCGAAGCCCTACTGGCAGGTTAAGGCAACGCTCAGCGCCTCAGGTGTCAGTTTTCAGGCATCATGGGTGCCTGCCGCCGTCTATGCGGATGAGGAAAAGCGCTGTATTCACCAGAATATTGCTCAGCAGGTGGCGCAGCTCTGCCGTCAGGCGGGTGTCGCTACGGTGACGGAGTACGAAACGAAACGCGAGAAAGAGGCCGCCCCGCTGGCTTTTTCACTGGGAACGCTGCAGCGGGCCTGCGGCAAGATGTGGAATATGTCGCCACAGCAGGTGCTGGACACTGCTCAGAGCCTGTATGAAAAGCACAAGGCCACGACCTATCCCCGCACAGACTGCGGCTGGCTGCCGGAATCAATGCGGGAAGAAATCCCGGACGTGTTTGATGCCATGGCGCGGACTGACCCCTCACCTGAGTTCGCATCCCTGCTTTCACAGCTGGACAGAGGGTTTGTTTCCCGCATCTGGAACGATAAAAAAATCACGGCGCACCACGGCATTATCCCCACACGCAATGCCGTTCAGCTGTCCACCCTGACTGAGACAGAGCGCCAGGTCTACCTGCTTATCCGCCGAAACTACCTGGCCCAGTTCCTGCCGCTCTGCGAGTCGGATGCGACGCGTATTTCCTTTGATATCGGTGGCCAGCTGTTCCGCACAACTGGCCGCACTGAAGTCTTAAAGGGCTGGAAAGTGCTGTTTACTAAGGACGAAGAAGATAAGAACGCTGCTGAGGACGAAAACGCAGGTGCGCTGCCACCGCTCAGCAAAGGGGCACAGTGCGGCGTTACCGGCGAAGAGGTTAAGCAACTGATGACCCAGCCGCCTGCGCATTACAGCTTTGACACGCTGATTGGTGCCATGATGAACGCCGCTGCGTATGTCGCGGACATTCAGCTGCGTAAAATCCTCAAAGAAAACGCCGGGCTCGGCACTGAAGCAACGCGTGCCGGCATCATCGAGCAGCTACTCAGCCGCCGTTTCATCACACTCAAAGGCAGCAAACTGCTGGCAACAGACCTGGGGGCGGACGTCATCGATGCCCTGCCACCGCAGCTGACCGACCCGGGTATGACTGCGCTCTGGGAGCAGGCCCTTGATGAAGTGGCTGCAGGCCGTATGAACCTGAACGACTTTCTGCAGCGTCAGACCGCCTGGACCTCGACGCTGGTCAGCCAGGGGATGCAGCAGCGCATCAGCATCCGGGTGCCGCCTTCGCCTCCGTGCCCGCTCTGCGGCAGCAAAACCGTCCTGCGCAGGAGTCCTAAAGGTGAATTTCGCAGCTGCACGCGCTATCCGGAGTGTAAAGGCATCATCAGTCTGGATTCAGGCAGGCGTAAAAGCCCGGCCCGCGCTAAGTCGTCAAAAACAAAAAAGAATTAACCCGTCTTATCCGATTGCGGGCAGGTAGCGCCTTTGTTATTGTGACGCCGGCTCTGAAGCCGCACCCCGTGACTGCGGGCTCCGTCAGCATCTAATGCATGTGTTGCCGGAGTACAGTCTGGTCGCCCCCTACTACCTGTGCGGGAGGTGTCAAGGCACGAAAACTCCGTGAAACCCGTGCCGGGAGCTGAACACGCCAGCGGAGCAACTGCCTCAGGCAGGTTAACAAAAGGTCGATGGTGCAGACCCCAATGGCGGTGCCGTGAGGTGCCGCTTTTTATTATCTGCGCACTGATGAATTTTTATACGTGGCCAGATTGACAAGCGCCGCGTGTACGTGAAAGATAAAGAGGCTAAACGTTGTCCTTCCGACAACTGCCAATGTTCCGGTGATTTGAGAGGGACGCCTTCGGGTAATCACATGCCAATGCCATCATAACCTGAGAGATGGCGCTTTCGGGCGGTTCAAACCTGTTAACCTTTGCAAACAGGGACCTGTATACCAGGTTAAGGTCCTCTTCACCAATACAGCCTGTCGGCAGTTATCTGCTGACCCCCTGCGGGAAACACTCTCCCGCACGGGACTGATGTTTCTCCGCGCCCTGTTTCGTTTTACTCCGGAGATAACATCATGACTGCAACTGCTAATACCCCAGCTTCAAACAACACTGCTTCTGCTGGCTCTGCCACTACCGGCAACAACCAGAAAGAGTACTTTAACCTCAACGTCAGTGGTATCGGCTACCTCAGTTCGATTCGTCGTCTTGAGGGGCAAAAAGGTGAATTTACCTGCGCCGTTATCAATGCCCTGACCGGACCAACTGACAGTGCATCCTATACCCGCTTCGACATTACTGTATCGGGTAAAGAAGCGACCTCCCTCATCAACCGCTGCCAGAAAGCCGTTGATGAAGAGGAAAAAGTCCTAATTGGATTTGTACTCAGTGGCCTGAAAGCCGACGTGTTTACCCTGCAAAGCGGTGATCATGCCGGTGAATCCCGCCCCTCACTGAAGGCCCGCCTGATAAAGGTTGAGTTCATCAAAAAGGGGCAGGACGTTGTTTACAAGGCTCCTAACGCTTCCCAGACGCCAGAAACCGGTCCGGCCACTCAAAAGGCTTACGATCCGGAATCTTTCTAAGCGTCACGGACACACCGCCGGAACACATCCCGGCGGGTGTGTTCCTCTCAACCCCATTTTTAAGAGGAATTCATTATGTCCGCACGCGGCGTCAACAAAGTTATCCTGGTCGGCAACCTCGGTCAGGACCCCGAAGTTCGTTACATGCCAAACAGTACTGCAGTGACAAGCCTTTCGGTTGCCACTTCAGAAACCTGGCGTGACAAACAGACCGGTGAAAACCGGGAAAAAACCGAATGGCATCGCGTCGTTCTGTTTGGAAAGCTGGCTGAAATTGCCGGTGAATACCTGCGTAAGGGTTCACAGGTCTATATCGAAGGCAAACTCAGAACACGGGAATGGCAGGATAGCGAAGGTACTAAACGCTATACGACCGAAATCGTGGTTGATGTAAACGGAACGATGCAGATGCTGGGCGGGGCTAAAAGCAGCACCAACACCAGTGGAAACAATAGGCCGTCAGGCCAGCAGAACGCATGGGGTCAGCCACAACAGCCTCAGCCTTCTCAGGCACAACAGACGGCTCCGAGTAATCCGGCGAACGAGCCGCCAATGGACTTTGACGATGACATACCGTTCCTCGGACACGGTTACGGCGTCTGTCGTAAGGCCATTTACGCAATTTCGTAAAGGATTCATTAAGTTATACCCTCAGGAGCGCCAGTTTGACTGGCGCTTTTTTATTCACCATAATCGAGCCATGCACAGGGTAAAACGTTTATGCCCGTTATACTCAGAGTACGCGGATTCAAATTTTTCTTTTATTCAAACGAAGGTAACCCCCTCGAACCTGCTCATATTCATGTTCGCAGTGCAGAGGGTGAAGCTAAATTCTGGACGCAGGGTGAAGTCCGGCTGAGCATTAATGATGGATTTGATTCCAGAACGCTCAGAGAGTTAACAAAGCTGGTTAAAGATAACCAGACGCTTTTTGTGGAGGCCTGGAATGACTATTTCAGCTAAAACGGTAAAGTTCGACGAAAGCACCATGTGGGTTGAGCTGAGCGATGGCAGAACGATGGGAGTGCCACTTGTGTGGTTTCCAAAACTTCTCAACGCATCAGAACATGACAGAAACGACTTTGAGCTGAGTAAGCGAGGCATACACTGGGATACACTGGATGAAGATATTTCAGTGGATGGCCTGCTGGCTGGTCGGGGAGACGTTACGCACAGTCCTCACCATGTTGCATGATGATATAACAACTTAAACGCCAGCTATTAGCTGGCGTTTTTATAACTAACAGAAACGGCATTTAGTTTGTCAGATGAGAACTTAAAATTTTTTAATGAGCGTCAATTTCCGTAACTTTAAAGTCATCAGGCTTGAATTTGGCACTGTAGAATGGAGCGCTGATAGTAAATTTTTGGCCAGGCTCAATGTTGTTTGCTCCACTGATAGCCTCACCGATTACTACACCGTCTTTTAGAAGATTAAAGCGCACAAAGATGTTTGCCAAATTCTTTCCGGAAACATTCTTTCCAATGCCATCAATCTCATAAACGCCTCCTGAAGTCTGACTAAGCTTTAGATCACTTACAGCCACTTTATTTCCTTCAGCAATGGCCTCACATGTAGCCATTGAAGCTAAGAGGAGTGCTGCAACCACTAGTTTCTTCATTTAAAGTCCCTCTCTCATTTGAGTTAGTAACCAGTTACCCATGTAGCTAATGGTTTATCGACCCTATTCATTTTTTTCTTTAACAGCCAGACAGAGTTTAGCATTGCCCGTAATTACACCACAGCCAGAATAGCAGTCCTGATTAAGACTATTCCTGGGGTGGAACCTGATGGCAGTACCTTCCGGACAGGCCGCTAAACGTGCCGGCATCATTGCCTGTACTGTGATGCTGGCAGGCTGTGTGAATGCAGCCGCGACAGACACCGCATCGGTGTATTCCCGCAGCCGCACACCGGCCCGGTTTGATGATATCTACCGCAACCGCTCGCCTGAGGTGGTGCGCTACGATCGCTATACCCTTGTCAGCACCCGCCCTGCCGATGCGCAACTGGACCCGCTGAATCAGGTTGTCGATATCACTATGCCGGCGCAGTTGATCAGCACGGTCGGCGAGGGATTCAGGTATCTGCTCCTGGAATCAGGTTATTCACTGTGTTCAGCAAAGAGCGCTGCGTTTTCCGAACTCCTGAGCCGCCCGCTGCCCGCCGTTCAGCGCACCATCGGCCCGCTGAAGCTCATCGAAGCGCTTCAGGTTGTCGCGGGTCCCGCCTGGCGTCTGAAAGTGGACGAAGTAAACCGTGAGGTCTGCTTCGAGCTCCGTGACCAGTACCGCAGTTTTTCAGCGCCCGCTGTCAGCCTTCCGGCCATTCGCCCTGCGGTCAGCACCCCGGTATCTAAGTCTTATACAGCCCCGGTTGAGCAGACTAAAGCCGTATCAGTTTCGACACCTGCATCCGGGCTTGCCAGAAACCCTTTCACCGGCGACGTGGTCACGCCCTCAGGGCTTGAACCTCAGAGCCTCAGCGTACCTTCGCCGGTACTGCAGCAGAGTCAGTCGTCAGTAACCTCAGGCAATTTACCGTCCTCTTCACAAAAGCCGGCCTCTTTAACTTCAGGGGGAACCGCAGCTGCTGCACACACAACGGCACAGCAGAATCACACCGTCATTACTCCTACAGCCGTCAAAACCAAAACTGCCCCCCTGACTACAGTGAATGCCGCACCAAAAGCCTCTGCCGTCGTGCATCAGCAGCCGTCCACGGCTGTCATACCGGCACCCGCTGCGGACAGCCGCATCGTACCCACTTATTCGACGGGCACGCC
>NZ_JAVAXU010000016.1:0-67316 GCF_041954965.1 Pantoea sp. BS_8 | reverse complement strand
CAACAATATGCAGGGCGACACGGCACAGCGGATACTGCAAAGTCGCCTGGATATGACGCAGCCGGCTGTCGTGTGGGCGGATAAGCCCTGGGTTAACCTGAAACCCATTCAGTCGGCCATTGCGGCGCCGGACGACGTCAGAATGCCGCCCTGTCCGGTGTATTTTAACAGTCCCGAAGGGCTGACGCTGCCGCAGATAGCCAGCCGCATTAATGCCCTCTGTGGCTTCCGGGTTTACATCTCGCCGGAGGTTTCAGCAGCACTTCTGCAGTCCGCCGGTGGCAGCGTCGTCACGTCGCAGATGAGCGGTCGCCTTCCTGCACCTGACGACAACGGCCGGGTGCCGCTGGCACAGATGGGTATGCCGGCGCAGTCCGCTGTCATGTCGACGTCTGAACCTGTCCTGTTCCAGGGAACACGCTTTCAGGGCGATGCGCAGGAAGCCCTGAACATTGCCGCCAGTACGCTGGGCCTCTCCGTTCGCCGCACAACGGGGCGTGTGGATTTCTTTATTCAGGACACGCGCACCTTCCAGCTCGCCATCCTCAATACCAAAGTCGACAGCTCCGCGTCCATCACCTCCGGGGCGGGTGCTCAGCTGGGCAACCAGAGCGGAACAGGCGGCACCAAAGGCGACGTCAGTTCGAATCAGAAAACCAACTACGGCATGAACAGCGACCTCTATAACGATATCCGCAAAACGGTCGAGCAGATACTCACGCCAAAAAGCGGCCGTTACTGGCTGTCTGACGCCACCGGCACGCTCAGCGTGACCGACACGCCTGACGTACTGGACAGGGTCGGCCGGTATATCGATTACCAGAATAAAGTACTGAAACGTCAGGTACAGCTGACACTGCAGATTGTTCGCGTCACCCAGACCAAAAACGTCGACCGGGGACTGGACTGGGGCCTGATTGCCAAAACGGTGTCAGGGCTGGGTGCGAGCGTCGGCAGCACCTTTACCGGCGCCCCGGCCAATGCGGGGAGTTTTGGTCTGTCCATCCTGAACAGTGCAACCGGCGGAGCTGAGAAGTTTTCCGGCTCACAACTCATGCTCAGGGCGCTTGAGCAGCAGGGTACGGTCACGATGGCGCTGAACCAGACTGACCCGACGGCCAACCTGACGCCAATAGCCTACCAGCTGTCCAACAATACCGGGATGCTCAACAGCTCCAGCTCCACGGCGGTGGCCAACGTGGGTGTGACGTCCAGCCAGACCGTTACCAGCATTACCACCGGCCTGTTCATCACCATGCTGCCTTTTGTGCAGGAAAATGGCGATATCCAGCTTCAGTTTGCCTTCAGCTACACCACGCCACCAAACATTCAGAGCTTTATCAGCAAAGACGGGAACACCCGTAACGACGTGGCCAACACCGCGACCGAAGGCCTTGCCCGCAAGGTCAATCTGCGCGCGGGGCAGACGCTGGTGCTCACCGGCTCAGAACAGCAGAACGCCTCCTCCAGCATGCAGGGGACGTTTACGCCTGAGAACTTCCTTCTGGGCGGCGGTCAGAGCGGCGCGAAGAGCCGTTCAACGCTCGTCATCATGGTGACACCGGTTTTACTGGGGCAATAACGATGAAAATCTCTAAAAAAGCGTCACGCCTGCTCAGCTCCGGCGTAACGGTCAGGGACAGAAAAAACCGCCGCGAATGGGTGGCCGGCATGGAGTGGGAGGAGGCTCAGTCCGGTATTCAGTGGCTTCGCCACGGCACACGGGCAGCGGACACGCACTACCGGATTCAGGGGGCTCGTTCGCATGCTCTGGTGGGTAATGTATCCCCGGGCCGGACCCGCAGGGGCCTGTATTCACTGGCTCTGGCCTTTCAGCTCAAAGAAAGCGGCAATGCCTGGGGTATATACCGACTGAGCCGTGAGCATGACAGCTGGGTGTTTCTTGCCATAAGCAACGGGCACCTCTCGGTCATGGGCGACTTCACCGGCACCCGGGCTGATGCAGAGTCCGCCGCCAGAAACTTCCTGCATTTTAACGATTCCGAATCAGGTGAGTTCCGCTGTGTTGCTGCAGCGGATGAAAACATCGGCGTTCTATCTGTTACCTCTGGCCTCACAGGCGCTCAGCTCAAACGCTGCCGTCTCCGCCGTCGCCTGAGCCCGGCGGAAGTCGCACTCCCTTCACTGTTGCTGATGGTGTTGCTGTATGCCGGCTGGTATGCCAAAGACACCCTCAGCGAACGGGCGAGACAGGCCGCCGATGAAGCCGCATTCCGCGCAAGGATGGCCATGACGCCGGCAAAACCTGTGCTGCCTGCCTCAGCGCCGCATCCCTGGGCGCATCAGCTGCCGGTGCCTGTGATGCTCAGCTTCTGCTGGCTGACGCGTGAACCGCTGTACGCCTCTGTTGCCGGCTGGCGCGTTTCAGATGCGGAATGCATTCCGAAGGGCATCCGCCTGCGCTATACCGCCACGCCGGGCGCGACGGTGAGCGATTTTGCTAAACGCGTCAAAGAGTTGTTTGGCCTCGATGCGGTCTTCAATCTTCAGGAAGGCGGCAAAAACGGGGATGTGTTTATCCCTGCCCGGGTTAACGCGGAGATGTTTAAAGATGAAAAGCTGCCCGGTACTGATGCACTTCTGATGCGCTTTATCTCTCATCTGCAGCGGCGAAACATTGATGTGAAGTTTGACGAAGTTAAGCCGCCTGTTCTCGCCCCCGGGCAGGAAATGAAAACAGCACCGCAGGACTGGCGGGAATTCACCTTCATCATCAACTCCCGCCTGCTGCCCGATCTGCTTTTTCAGGGTCTGGATGCGACGGGGATTCGTCTGACGAGCGTGGCCATCACCATGAACGAGCAGGCGAAGTTCAATTACACCATAAAGGGGAGCGTTTATGCGCAGAAATAGCCCTGCAGTTATCTGTCTGCTGCTGTCATGGACGCTGATGCATCACGCTCAGGCAGCAGACAGCGGCTCTCTTCCGCCCAACGTCACCCTGGGCGAGCTGGAATCTGCTCAGGCGCAAAACCTGTTGCTTGAGCAGAGGGTACAGACGGCGCGACTGCAGCAGCAGCTGCGTGAGAGCCTGGCGCCTGTCACGTCTGCGCCAGCGCTTTCAGCCGTCGTTCCGCCGCTCTCCTCTTACCCCCAGGCTGGGCAGATGCCGTCATCCTCCTCACAGGTAAAAGAGAGCAGCTCAGCAGCTCCTAAGTCTGCCAGCATCAGGCTGGTCGAGATTTACGGTAAGCCCGGCCAGCTCCGCGCCCGTCTGCTGTTGCCGAGCGGCGGTATCGCCGAGGTGGTGAAAGGCGACCAGATACCCGGCACGGCAAAACGCGTGACGGCCGTGACCGAAACGCTTGTGCGTCTCAGTGACGACACCGAACTTTCATTCTGAGGTGACCATGAAACCGGCTAAAGAATTTGCTGACTTTGTATTTGCCGAGCACCACCCTGTTCAGGGTGTGACGCTTCTCATTGATAAAAACCGCCGTCAGGACCCGGCCATACAGCGCTGGGCCGTGGATATGGCTAAACAGCACCCCGGCGCAGAAACAGAATTCGTTACGCTCAGTGAACTCAGCCAGCGCCGTGAAAGGGCTGTTGCCCAGGGGCTGGTTGTCACGGAAAACGACCTCGACAAAAAAGACGTCAGCCGCTCACAGGATAAGGTGCTGAGTTATTTCAGCCTCGCTAAAGAACTGAATGCATCAGATATTCATATGGAAATCAGTGGGGACCGTAAAATTACCGTGATTCAGCTGCGCATCCACGGCGAGCTTGAGGTGACAGACGAGCTGACCGACGAGGAAGGCACGACGCTGGCATCCACTGAGTATATTTCCATGTGCGACGTGCGCGAACAGTCTTTTGTCTCGGGGCGCGAGCAGTCCGGGCGCATCAATTCTAAATTTGCGCGTCAGGCCGGCCTTTTCGGTGCCCGGTACGAGCACCGCCCCACGCCGGACGGTCTCATTGTGGTCATGCGCATGATCCCCGATGACAGTAAAAACATCCCCACACTGTCTCAGCTGGGGTTTCTGGACGAACAGATCAAAATCATCACACAGATACTTCGCCTGCCGTCGGGCATGGTGCTGGTGACCGGTCCGACCGGTTCCGGTAAAAGCGCCACCCTTCGCGTGTTAAGCGATATCTGGCTGAAGATTACTGGAGGTAAAAAACGCCTGCTGACGCTGGAAAACCCTCCAGAAGGTCTTATACCCGGTGCAATCCAGACGCCGGTGATGCCCGATGACAGTACGCCGGAAGCCATCAGCCGGGCCTGGAACAACGCCAACGCCTCCGCGCTGCGACTCGATCCCGACGCCATCCTGAACGGTGAGATGCGTGATTTCCACTCGATTATGGCGGGCATTTACGGCACCGAAACGGGACATATTTTCATGTCTACCCAGCATACACTCAGCGCTATCGGCGCCCTGAGTCGCATGGAGCATTTTGGCATCAATCGACAGCTGCTGGCCGATTCGTCCCTTATTACAGGCCTTATTGGTCAGCGACTTGTGCCGGTCCTTTGTGACAGCTGCAAAATCCCCTGGGCTGAGAAAGCGCCTGAACTGGACAGTGATACCCGTGAACGTCTGGAAAAATATTGCACAGTTGAAGGTGTCTGCCACCCCGGGCAGCTTTTTTTTCGCAATCCGGAAGGTTGTGAATGCTGTCGTAAAGTCATTCCGATCACAAAGCGCGTTGTCAGCAAAGGCATCACCGGCCGAACTGCCGTGGTAGAAGTCGTCCGTACTGACGCGATGATGATGCAGCTGTGGCTCAATCATGGACCGGCCGTGGCCCGCCAGTACTGGGTAAATAAAGGCGGCATCACCCGCGTGATGCACCTGCTGCGCTATCTGGCTGAGGGCCGCGTTGACCCGCTTGAAGGTGACCTGGTTTGCCCGCTGGATGAGGATGAGCTGATGCGCTGCGAGGTTCCCCATGTCGCGTAACCTGCGCTTTCGCACTGAGCGGGACATGTCCATTTTTGAAAAATGTCGCTATCACGCCGTCAGGCTGACCTTTACCGGTGCACACCGTCAGGTGTTTTACGAAAACATGCGTTTTCTGCTGGAAAACCGCAAGCCGCTGGACATTTCCCTGAAGATGATTGGCGATGTGCACACCAGTTTTGGTGAGAAGTGGCATCCCTACCGGGAACTGATCGATGACTGTCTTGAAGGGCTCAGTGATAACACCCCGGGACGGACGCTCAGCGACGTGCTGGCCATATGGGTGCCTTACGAAGAAGCGGCGCTCATCAGCGCGGGAATGCGGACAGGGAAAATTCCGGTCTCCCTGGTACAGGCAGACAAACTCATCAGAGCCCGCCAGCGCATCCTTAATCAGGTGGTTTTTGCTTCTGTCTATCCGCTGGTACTGGTTGTACTGGGTGGCAGTCTGCTGGGCGTCAATAACCTCGCGCTTATTCCGATGCTGAGTAACATTAACGACCCGGCAGGCTGGACGGGGGCTCTCGGCTTCATGAAAGACCTTTCGGACTGGACGGCTCAGTGGGGACCTGCAGCGGCATTTTCCGCTGCGGCTTTGCTTGTGGCCAGCCTTTGGTCACTTCCCCGGTGGCGCGGCAGCCTGCGCCGCATCGCCGATAACTTTCTGCCCTGGTCTTTGTATAAGGATCTTCAGGGAGCGGTGTTTCTGATGAATACCGGTGCGCTTCTGGGGGCCGGGGTCCCTGAGCTTGATGCACTGGAGCTTCTCAACAGTTTTGCTCCCCCCTGGCTGCAGGAGCGCATTGAGGCCGCCATGGACGCCATGAGCGAGGGGAATTCTCTCGGCATGGCGCTGCGTGAGTGCGGCTATGACTTCCCCAGTCGTGAGGCTGTTAACTACCTGTCACTGCTTGATGACGGCAAGGGGTCAGCCGAAATGATCAGCAACTATGCCGACCGCTGGCTTGAGCAGACACTGAAACGTGTCGCCCGCAGGGCCAACACCATCAAATTTTTATCAATGCTCATGATTCTGGGGTTCTTTGCACTCATCATTCTGATGATTATGCAACTTCAGGATACAGGCTCTTTCAACCTTCACTGAGGACATGCCATGTCTGTTTCAAACAATACCGTAAAAGTTCACCCGGACCGGGGCTGGGGGTTCAGTGAACAGGGTTATATCGTAATGGGTACTCTCCTTGTTCTTGCCACTGTGGTCGTAGCCGGCTGGAAACTTTTGCACAAAAAAGACACCGCCGTTGAGGTCACCAGCCTGCAAACCATGCTGAGCAACGGCGTGGCCCTTAAAGGACGTTACGGATACGATTTTTCCAGCGGTGCCTCCATGACAGGCATTCTTATTAAGAAAGATCTCGCACCGTCCGGTTATACCGTTCACGGCACGCCATCGTCTGGTACTGCCACCCTGACAAACAGTTACGGTGGTCAGGTCATCATCGCCCCGGTTGCGGTCAATGGGTATAACAACGCCTTTTCAGTCACGAGCCAGAGCCTCCCGGAGTCAGCCTGTATTGATGTTGCATCCGCTATGAACTCATCCGGCACCTCCAACACGCTGACCATCAACAGCACGGATTTCAGCGATGGTGCCAGCTCTGAGGCAATCGCACAGGCCTGCACCGCAGACAGCGGACGCACTGGCAATAACACGATTGTCGTGACCCACAACGGCTGATGCTATGTCCCGCCCGGTGCTGGTTGTGATGATGTTTATGACGCTGTTTTGTGCCCGCGCGCAGGCATTCTGCTTTGACGCAGCGGGCGCTAAATATCATATCGACCCGCTTCTGATTAAGGCAATCGCGACGGGTGAGAGCAGCCTCCATCCTGGCGTGACCCACATCAATCTTGACCCGAAAACCGGGCAGGCTGTCAGCACGGATTACGGACTGATGCAGGTGAACTCTTCGCATATTCCGTCGCTTGTGGCGCAGGGCTTTATCAGCAGTTCACAGGATCTGCTGACGAAACCCTGCCTCAACGTGCAGATAGGCACCTGGATTCTGGCCTCGCATTTTCAGGTCTGTGGTATCAGCTGGAACTGCCTGGGGTCGTACAACGCCGGATTTCGTAAAGACCGGCATGAAACCCGCGAGTCCTACGCCAACCGCGTTTATGCCATTTATAAAAAACTGCTGTTAAAAGAGCGGGGAATAAAACTGTGACACTGCTGACCCTGAGTATGCCCTGGCAGTTTACTGCCGCGCTGTTTCCTGTGTTTCTCTCACTGCTGAGCCTTATCGCCACACACGTCCGTAAAAGCATCGGCCTGTATTACCTCCCCCGTAACCGGGTGGAGCAGGAGGTCACCGCCACTGCTGTCAGCTGGCTGTTTGCTGCGGCCGCCACGGTGGTCATGCTCTCTCCACTGTCACAGCGACTGCCTGCGTTTTTTTTCATCCTGTTTCTTTTCAGGCTGACGCTGACTGATGCCCTGACGGGTTTACTGCCGCGACGCATGACCATCAGTTGTCTGCTGGCCGGTCTGGCGGCTTCACTCTGGAAGCCCGTCAGTGAAGGTTCCGGCGCCGCGTTGTCTGTCGTGGCGGATCACGCAGTTGCCTGCCTGGTCGTCCTCGTCATGGTCGGTGCTTTACGTCAGTTAAGTATTATGCGCGACGGCAGAGAAAACCCGGCGCTGGGCGACGTGTGGCTGGCTGGCGCAGTCACAGCCTGGCTCGGCTTTTCAGACGGCTGCTGGGCGATCGGAACAGGCGTTGTCATGTTTACACTCTGGCAGGCGCCGAAACGCCATACGGGCGAAGGCGGTCCGCTGGGGCCATGGCTGTCAGCGGGCGCCGTGACAGTGACCCTGATTCAGCTCTATCAACCCATTGTGATCTGGTGAATGACATGCCTGCTCAAAAATCTCACGATCGTGGCTGGGCCATAGTCAGCACCGGGATTGCACTCATGGTTTTGCTTTATATGTCTGTCTGGGGCGGTTCGCTGGTTCGCGACTGGAATGACAGACAAAATTGGCTCAGGAGCGCCACGCAGGCCTCCCGGTTCACGCTGGCCGTGAAAAGCTACACGGGCCGCTACTACGATACGCTGCTGTCGACTGCGCCCGTAACGGTGACGCCGGCCATGCTGAAAAATACGGGTTTTCTGGAGCCGGGATTTACAGAAAACAACGATTATGGTCAGCAATATCTGGCCACGGTGGTGCGTAATCCGTCTCAGAATAACCAGTTGCAGGCGCTGGTTTACACGCAGAACGGGAATCCACTGCCCTTTTTGGCCATGGATCAGATAGCCGTCAGCATCAACGCGGGGATGGGCGGCTACATCGATACAGCGGGCACGGTTACCGGCGCCCGGGGCGGCTGGTCGGCTCCTCTTCAGACCTTTAACGCAAACACCACCCCCGGCCATATCGCGGCACTTCTGACAACGGATGACCTCGGCGCCTCCCGTGCAGAGAGTGACCGGTTATACCGCTTTGCGGTGAACGGCAAACCCGACCTCAACACCATGCATACCAGTATCGATATGGGCGGAAATGACCTGAACAATACGGGTAATGTGAACGCGGCAAACGGCAATTTCAGCAGCAACGTCACGGCAAACGGCACCGTAACGGGTCAGGATGTGAATGCTCGCGGCAACATGTCTGCCGGCAGTAACATCACGGCGAACGGCGATATTCGCAGTAACAGTGGCTGGCTCATCACCCGGGACGGTAAAGGCTGGCTGGATGAAGCGCACGGCGGCGGTTTTTACATGTCGGATAACGATTGGGTTCGCGCGGTCAACGACAAGAGCATTTACACCGGCGGACAGCTACAGGGCGGAACGGTCAGATCAAACGGCCGGCTCTCCACGGGAGATGTCCTGCAGCTTGACGGGGTAAACAATCCCGGTGCGGATTGCGGGCCAAACGGTCTGGTCAGCCGCGACTGGAGTGGCGGGATACTCTCCTGCAAAGATGGTAAATGGGTGGGGATGAAATCAAGCGGTCAGTACGGTGACCTGGGATACATCACGGGGCAGTATAATGGTTATAACGGTCAGCCTTATACCATTACCGTTTATGCTACGGGCGGCGCGTCAACTGTCCACAGACAAATTGGCGATGGTGACTGCTCTAACACTTATGACCTTGTCGGTTACGCTGGAGGAAAGTTTGTGGCGCAGGCGCACGACAACAATACGGGCTGGGCAAAGGCGGGATTTATCAGCTTTCAGGTGCCGGCAAATACGAGCTACAGCATCGTTTCCAATCCCCTGCCCGAATACGGGTGTTCACCGGGCGCCTTCAACGGCTTCATTTACCAGTG
Source organism: Pantoea sp. BS_8 (assembly GCF_041954965.1). NCBI lineage: Bacteria > Pseudomonadati > Pseudomonadota > Gammaproteobacteria > Enterobacterales > Erwiniaceae > Pantoea > Pantoea sp. BS_8. Next base: position 58,075 of record NZ_JAVAXU010000016.1, on the reverse strand, counting down.
ATGTCTTTATACAGAACGGGCGTGCAATAAAAGACCGCCCTCTGGCGGTCTGAATTTCATATTGCTGACCGGGATACCCGGGGTTGCTCTTCTCTGATGTGTTCGTCGGGTGTTTCAGCCGTATCGGCTATACCCGAATGGCCGGTATAGCCGCTGCGGTGCCAGGGCAGCGGTTTGACATGGGGAATGTCTCTGGCCATTGCGGTAAAGGTGACGAACATACACAGAGCTGCAAAACGGAATCCCGCTTTCATGTGCTTTCCTCCTCGCTGTTGAACAACCGGAGTTATCCTGCAAAAAATTCCGTAAAGCTGCGTCAGTCAGATTTAAAGCTCCCGAGGAGCCTGTAACGGATTCATAAATCTTTGAAAGCGGCTGATGAGTTAATCATCGCCAGTGCTGCGTTAATTTTGCACCTTATGGCCGTTCTGCTGTGCAGCCATAAGGAATTCACCGATGTCACTTTCCCATGCCTCACCTGATGAACTGGTTGCGCCCGTTTCGGGGGCCAGCATCACAACAGATGAGCCCGTTGTTTTTTCGCCAGCCCCTGAAAAACGGTCGCCCGACATACGGCGACTGTTGCGTCAGGGTGGTGCGGCCTTTGTGGTTATCGCTCTCCTCGGCACCCTGACGGCTTCTGCGGTCCTGCTTGTACGCGTGTCGAACCTGACTATCCGGGTTAACACCCTGGATGCCGCTTTCCGCAGCGGCGAGATTGGCCAGCTGTCTTCGAACGTTACCATCATGCAGGAAAAGCTGAAAACGCTGGAAAAACAGGTGTCAGCGCTTGCGCCGGTGCAGGACAAAGTCACCTCTCTGTCGACTGAACAGCTCAAACTCAGCACCCGTGTGAATCAGCTCAGCGATGCAAGCCTCTCCGATCAGCAGTCTGTTGAACAACTGCAGCAACAGCTGGGGCAGTTACGCCAGGAGGTTCAGACGTCAGCCTCGGCTGTTGAGGCGCTCAAACAGCAGGCGGTGGCCACGCCAAAAGCCCCTGAGCCGGAAAAGGCTAAGCCGCAGCCGTCTCAAAGGGCGGTTACCTCGCCAAAAAAGGCTAAACGGTCAGTCCGGCACGCGGTGATGCTGGCTGCACCGTTTGAGCTGACCGGCATCGAACGACGCGGCGGCCAGACCTTCGCCGTCGTCATTCCCCGTGGCGTCACCGTGATTTCCTCAATGCGCCTGCTCTCACCCGGGGACGGCTTTATGGGCTGGACCCTGCGTGCGCTTGAGGGCAATGCAGCGCTGTTCAGAGTTAACGGCAGTGCCGTTCGTCTTCAGGTTCAGTAAAAGGACAAATCATGAGAAAAACACTGACTGTAACACTCATATTAATGCCTTTATGGGCGCTGGCCGCTTTGCCGCCGAATTATGAAATGCACAGCACTGTTGCGCCGATTCAGGAAAACAGTTCATCACAGCAGAATACACAACAGCAGGCCCAGCAGTGGGGCCTTTCTGCCAGCGACTGGAGTCGTTATCAGACCCTGATGAAAGGCGAGCGTGGGATCATGTCACCGGGGCTGGACCCGCTCACGGCGCTCGGTGTGGAAACCGATAACAGCGCGGAACGTCGCCGACTGGCTGAGTTATGGGTCAAACACGAATATCAGCGAACCGAGAAGGAGCTGGCTTTCCAGCGGGAAGTCAACGCCGCCTGGCTTCGCCTCTATCCGGAAACGCTGGCGGTAAACATGGGCGCCAACGCGGCCGGCATTGCGCACGACACGCAGGGGCGCCTGGCGCTGTTCCTGAAGGAGAACTGCTCACGCTGTGATGCGCGTCTTGCCGCCGTGCTGGCTGATAACCGTCCTGTCGACCTGTATCTGGTCGGCATCGACAGCGATGACGGTCTGCGTGCCTGGGCCGTTAAGCACAACATTCCTGTGGAAAAAGTCCGCAGCCGGCAGATAACCCTTAATCACGACAATGGCCTGTGGTTCAGGTACGGCATGGGGCAGATGCCGGTCATTCTGCAGCAGGGGGAGACCGGATGGCAGGTCGCGGCGTACTGAAAAAGGCGGCCTTAGTGGTCTGCCTTGTCAGCTGCGCCTGCAGTGCGACTGACAGCCGCCAGGTCATTCCGGATGCCTACCGGCAGATAGCGGCAGCAGAGCGGGTGCCGGCGGAGTCGCTTTATTCACTGGCCATGGCAGAGAGCACCCGCAAAACCGCATGGGGTGCAAAACCCTGGCCGTGGACCATCAACGTAGCCGGCCGGGGTTATCACTATGAAACGCGTGAAGCGGCCTTCGCCGCCCTGCTGGGGTTCATGCAGCGCTGGCCACTGAAGAACATCGATGTCGGCGTGGCTCAGGTCAACCTGGGCTGGAACGGGCATTTTTTTCCGACCTACCGCGACGCCTTTGACCCGTATCTCAACCTCCGTGCCGCCGCCCGCATACTTCGCGCCTGTTACGAAGCACGCCCCGGCAGCTGGTTAAACGCGGCTGGCTGTTATCACCATCCGGCCGGCGGTAAAGAGGCGCAGACCTACATCGCCATCGTTCGCCGCAAGCTTGGCCAGATTGCCCCGGTGTCATCCGGTGCACAGTCTGTCATGCCGGTCGAGCTCGCCAGTAACTCCCTTACCTGGATCGAACCGAAATGATGAAACGCAACTGCTTTATCCGTAACGCTCTGTTCAGCGCGTGTCTGCTCTCCGTCGTCACGGGGGCCAGCGCGGCGCTGGTTGTGGTCGGAGACCTGGGTGGTGAGCCCACAGCGCCGTACTTTGATGCCATTAACGCTGACAAAGATGCTGTTGCCGGTTCACCCTCCGTGCCTGCAGCACCGCCTGAATCGCTGTCCATATCCGACATGCTGCCCGTCAGCACGCCGGAAATGAGCCCGGGCCCGGTCACTCCTCAGCCGCTTGAGCTTTCAGGCATGCCGCCGGTGTTTGTGGTGGGTGACGACAGCCTTTCAAAACAGTGGCTTTCACAGCATGCGGCAGCGCTCAGTCAGATGCATGCCACGGGTATGGTCGTGAGCGTGAAAGACGCGGCTGCTCTGAGCGCGCTTCGTGCGCTGGTGCCGTCCACAGAGATGGTGCCGGTCAGCGGCGGTGATCTTGCCCGCCGCCTGCACCTGGTCCATTACCCCGTGCTGATTACCGAAAAGGGGCTGTCCCAGTGATACCGGTGTCTGTTATTGCGGAGCTGGTAAGGGGACATCCGTTAAAGGTAGCGGTTGCTGTGGCGCTGGCCCTTGTTCTGGTGTGCCTGCTTTCTCCTTTCTGTCTCAGGAGCGCCAGTGCGAGGCGCCATCGCCTTTATCAGAAACGCGCCGCATCAGCACTCTCCCGCCTGCCGCAGCTGCGTGATGACGCTGCCAGGATGGTGTGGCTGCGCAAAATGAATCCCTATGTGTTTGAGGAGATGCTGCTGACGGCACTATCCCGCCAGGGATTTCGTATCAAACGCAACGCCAGCTACAGCGGAGATGGCGGCATGGACGGCCAGGTCTGGATAGCCGGCCAGCGCTGGCTGATTCAGGCGAAGCGCTACGGTGCCACTATCAACGCACAACACGTTGTTGCATTCGGAGAGCTGGCCCGTAAGGAAGCGTGCAGTGGGCTCTTCATCCATACCGGGCGCACGGGTGAAGTCAGTCGTGAAGCCTTCAGATGCTGGCCAAATGTCACGCTCATCAGCGGCAATCGTCTGCTTCAGCTTCTTGCCGGCGACCGGCGCTGGCTGGATTTCCCCGACAACTTTCATCACCTGAAGCTGCAGTCCGGTTTCAGCGCCCCTTCATCCCGCCATTGAGGTAGTCTTTTATGCGTATTTTCTTCAGAACCGTCCCGGTCGCTGCCATTAACGTGCTGCAGTCACTGAACGCAGGCCATGCATTCAAATCCCTGTTCCTCCTTTTACTTAGCCTGCTGAATTATATTTTCCTGCTGTTTATGTACCTGCTGAAGCCCGTGTTCCTCTGGCCATTGATGTTCCTCCCCGCAGTCCTGACCCTCCTCATGATGGCGGTTCCTGTTCTTTTGTTTGCCAGTCCGGTGTTCACCCTGGGTAGCGCCTGCAGCGGGCTGTTAAAGATAATCCATCAGTTTCCTGAGATGTGGCCGGTGTTAATCCTGCTGAGTCTCCAGATAGACATACTGCTGTTTTTGCGTCGCGAATATAACCGCGAATTTATGAGAATGCGCGACCGTGTATTAAGACAGGAAATTGTTTATGCCGGGTCGGGTCGCGGTGGTGATGTGACAGACAAGCAAAGAGGCTGAGCCATGAGCGAATTTCTGTCGAAAATTGACGCAAATCCGCCGCACTGGGCAGGCGAGATTATCGAAACCTGGGATGACACACTGCTTTTTCAGCACGCCGGTTTTCTCAAACGACATCACTGGACGGAATCCGGCACGATCAACGTTTTCTGCATCAAGGGCACATCACATCCGGATTATCAGGGCCTCAGCTGGTTTGAGTTTCTGCACCAGGGCAAACATATGGCCAGTAATCTTGCCCTCATTGAGAGCAATCAGGCTTACTATGAGTGCTACACGTCTTACTATTCTGAGATAGCAGCAAAACAGCCCGCAATGTGTTTTAACAGCTACAACGGCATTGACTGGTATGTTGGCGCAGACGGTAATCACCGTGCCGCCCTGGCACGATTTCTGTTTCAATATCTGGGAAAGTCTTATCTGCACGGTGTGCAACTGAATCATTATGAGTTCAATGTGCCGCTTCTTGACGTATTCCTCGCCCTCAGGGAAGAGCTGAGTTTGCACACGGCGCAGGGTTTTTTCATGGACCTGAGCGTTAATCGCGTTCACCGCTGCAGAGAGAGTAATCCTGGCTGGAAAACAGACATTTATTCCACCTCTCTTTATTTCAGCACCGGCTCGTGGAGCCGGCGTTATGAGCAAAATCCGGCTGTCAAAGCTGTCAGCGAAGCCCGTGAAATTACTGCTCCTGCTGAGGGCATTGAGCTGCTGGTTGCGCTCAGGCTCTGGCGTGAACGACGCATGGCTAAGCGTAATGGTGTTTTCAGCTGGCTGTCTGGCAGGAGAGATTTTTGAGCGATCGCTATGTCATGGAGTCGCTGCTCCGTCCTGCAGTCGAGATGTACTCGGCAACCGTTGCCGGCAGCGCCACATTCATCTGTCTGACGGCCCCCTGGTCCGTTGCACTGGCGCCCTCGGTCAGCTGGGTAACCGCCGCCGGCTTTGGCGTGCTGGCGCTGAAGCGCACTTCTCAGGGGTTAAAAATACTGCGCTACCGCCGCAATATCCGCCGCCTTTCCCGCTATGCGCTGACCAGTGACCAGATACCGGTCAGTCGCCGGCATCTGTTCCTCGGCAAAGGTTTTCAGTGGTCCCCCCGGCACACGCAGCGGTTGATGGAGGCCCGCCGTCCTGAATGCGAAATCTACGTTCAGCCTTCGGTCATGTACCGCATGGCCCGGGAGCTGGAAAAAAAGATGGAGTACAGCCTGCCATGGCTGTGCCGGCTGACGTCGGCAGACTCTGCCTTAAACCCGTTCCGGCCGCTGCCCCCGGTCGGCGGCAGTTCCGTTTATCACGGAGTTGAGCCTGATGAGGTCAACGTCATGTCTGACCTTGGCGAGCGCGTGGGCCATATGCTGGTTATGGGCACCACCCGCGTCGGTAAAACCCGTCTGGCAGAACTGCTGATCACCCAGGATATCCGCAGACGGAACGCCGCCGGCGAATTTGAGGTGGTTATTGTTTTTGACCCAAAAGGCGATGCAGACCTGCTCCGGCGTATGTATGCCGAATCGCACCGCGCCGGGCGTCAGGATAACTTCTGGGTATTTCATCTGGGGTGGCCGGACATCAGCGCCCGCTATAACGCAGTCGGTCGTTTCAGCCGTATCTCCGAGGTGGCGTCGCGCGTCGCGGGTCAGCTTTCCGGCGAGGGTAACTCTGCCGCCTTCCGTGAGTTTGCATGGCGGTTCGTTAACATTATCACCCGTGCGCTGGTCGCCCTTGGCCAGCGTCCGGATTACAGCCTGATCCTGCGTTACGTCACTAACATCGGCGAGTTGTATGAGACCTATGTCGATAATCTGCTTAGCGAAAAGGCTCCAGAGCTGGTCGCTGCGATGCAGGCTAAGATGGCGCTCCCGTTAGCAGACAGAGATCTGCCACGACACCTCCAGGGGCGGGATAACGGCAAGAAAATCTGGGCGTCTGAGCAGGTGCTCGGCAGTCCTGAGGGTAAAAAGCTCTGGGACCCGGTCCTCGATGGCCTGCGCAGTGCAGTGCAGTATGACCGGACGTACTTCGACAAAATCGTGGCGTCGCTGCTGCCGCTGCTGGAGAAACTCACCACAGGCAAGACGGCCGCGCTTCTGGCACCTGATTACACCGATCTCAGCGACCCACGTCCGATCCTCGACTGGCACAACATCATCAAGTCTCGCGGCGTGGTCTATGTTGGTCTCGATGCGCTGTCTGACCCGGTTGTGGCTGCCGCCGTGGGAAACAGCATGTTTGCCGACCTGGTCTCTGAAGGTGGCCATATCTATAAGTTTGGTCTGGGCGATGAGGGTGACAAAAAAGCCGGTAAGACCGTCATCAACCTGCACTGCGACGAGTTTAACGAGTTGATGGGCGATGAGTTTATCCCGCTCATAAACAAGGGGGGCGGTGCCGGCTTTCAGGTTACGGCCTACACGCAGACGCTGTCCGACATTGAAGCCAGGATTGGGAATGCGGCCAAAGCCAGTCAGGTCATCGGTAACTTTAACTCACTGGTCATGCTCCGGGTTCGCGAAAAAAACACGGCCATGCTGATGACCGACCAGTTACCTGAAGTGGGGGTCTACCAGAAAACCCTGACGTCTGGGGTAACCGATGTCTCCCGCCCGGGTGAAGGCACGGATTTCAACAGCAACGTTAACGATCAGGTGACGCTGGTTAAGGTGCCGATGATAAGCCCCTCTGACATCATCAATCTGCCGAAAGGTCAGGCCTTTGCCCTGCTGGAAGGCGGAAGGCTCTGGAAAATCCGTATGCCGCTGCCGGTCAGCGACGACAGTGACCGCTTTATGCCGGCGAGTCTGAAACAGCTGGCTGACACGATGGAGAAAAACTACCACAGCGGCGAATCCTGGTGGACGGGTGGCGATGCCGGTATTCCGGGAGGCCTTCATGTCCCAGAATGATGGCGGGAACACACGGCAGAGTGCTCCCGCGAAACACAGACACCCGGGCCCTTTTACGCTGCTGCTGTGGGACATGCCACTAAGCATCATCGGCATCCTGATTGGTTCACTGTTCGTCAGCCTGGGTGTTGAATATGCATGCATGACGTTCCTCTGGCCGGACGAGGGTGCCACGCACAGCTATCAGGTGATGCTGGCCGAAAGCCACTGGCTGTCTTCGGGGTATACCCGAAGCCTGCTGATGGCCACGCCGGTGGAAACCATCACCCGCTGGGTTCAGGCCGCCTGGCACTGGCTGTTTGTGGACAGTGGATTCAGTCACTGGCTGGCCTCTTTCAGGGAAACAAGCGGGAAAGGGAGCGGCCTCATTCCGTCCCTGAACGGCTTCGGCGCATCCCTCATCAGCAGGCTGGGAGAATACCTGCAGGCCACGCTCTGGGTGACGCTGATTTTCTTTATCCGCGTGATGATCCTGTTTCTCAGCATTCCGCTGTTCGGGCTGGTCATCATCACCGGTATCGTTGAGGGACTGGTCAGGCGTGACCTGCGTCGCTACGGGGCAGGCTACGAATCAAGTTTTGTCTATCACCACGCTAAACGCTTCGTTAAGCCTGCGCTTTACGGGCCCTGCATGCTGTATCTGGCATGGCCGACCGCAGTCTGGCCAAATCTGTTTTTGCTGCCCTCTGCGCTGCTGGTTGGTGGCGTACTGGCTGTTGTGACCGCGTCATTTAAAAAGTATCTGTGATGTGTGTGCTTGCGGGGGATGTGCCCGGAGGGCCTGCGCTGCTGCAGGCCTTTTTTATGGCTAAAAAGAGGATTCAGAGGTTCATGCCCAGAACGTGCACCGTAACATCTTGGGTAGCAGTGTTATAAAAATTATCTTTGATAAACGTCATACCCTGTCTTTCATAAAATCTGCGTGCACGGGTATTTTCTTTAAGGACCTCAAGCCACAGAAAGTCACTACCTCTTTCTTTGGCCATCTCAGCAACTTCATTAAATATGAGTTGACCGTAGTTTTTCCCGGTTGAGCCTTCTGAAAGGTAGAGTTTTTTCAGAAGAGTGCCATTTAACGACGTTCCCGGAATATTGCATCGCCATATGACTTTAACAAAACCGATCGGAGCCGACGTCTCGACTACATACCAGCCTGCGGAAGGGTCAGCAAGGCTGCTTTCGATGACCTGTGGCGAATACTCCTGATTAAGGAACTCGTCCAGTTCCTCGCTGTGGGTCCAGTACTGCTTAAAATGGTGGGTGTATGTACTGACACCCAGCTCACTCAGGAGCGAAACATCACACTGCCTTGCTTCGCGCAGAATTAAAGTCATTCATTTATTCCTGACAAAGGGTGACTGTTTCGCCTTACTGGAAAAGCCAGTGGCCAGCCCGGGCCGACTCAATCAGCATGCTGACGGTCAGTGGCTTATGAGGGTCAGGTACGTCTCTCGTTCCTGGCAATTCGGGGTGGAAATAATTTCTGATGTTGAAGCCCTGACTGTGAACACTCCAGCGCTCAAAATACTCCTTCATCATCGCTTCGGCCGTCTCTATAGTCAGCTTCAGGTCATCCCGAATGCGGGTGTCTGCCGTAACTGGCAGGCGTTCACCCCAGAAGATAAAGCGACGGCGGGCATAGTTATCTCTCACAAAGGTAATGATTTCTTCGGTCAGGGTGTCCATTAAAAATAGGTCCATTGGATGCGGTGTTCCGGCCGGGCAACACGGTTGTAGGTGCTACGGATATCGTTAAAGATGTTGTAGACCGTGGTAAACGTCATTATCCAGCCCAGCCACGGGACATTGCGGCCTACGAACGCCCCCAGATGATTGGTCCAGCTAACGTGCAACTGACTGATGGTTTTGCCGTTGAGTGTCGGCAGTAACATGCCTTTTGGAAAACGGTAATTCAGCAGGTATCGGGAAGCCAGAGAGGCGACTGAGGTGCCCTTTGTGGCGCTACCGGGTTTTGCGCGGGTGGGAATAAGAGGTTGTCCCGCCAGAACCAGTGCCGCGTCGGTCGCCGCGAGTCCGAGATGCTCACTCACCACCTGAACGCCCACAAGCCAGAACAACTGGACGTGGGTAACGTTACTGTATCCGCCATAGAAATACGTGCCATTAAGCTCTTCGGTCGTGTCCATATGCCTTCAGCTCCGGATATGAATGCATTGTTTAATTAATCATCGCCCAGCCGGTGCGGTTTTCGCCAGAAACAATCTGCTTTTATTTTCAGAAATCCATAAAGATTTTACTGCTGTCAGGCGGGCGCGGTTGCGTCACTCTCACCGTCATCTGTTACCCGGGAGAGCCATACATGCGCCGTTTATCCCCTTTCATTGCACTCCTTGCCTGCGTCATGCCTGTCATGACGTGCCATGCGTCCGAAAAGGATGAGCTCGCGCTGGTAATGCGCCAACTGGATCAGGTTCAGGCGGGCCTGGACCGCGCCCGTGTGGTGGCGAACCAGAATCAGGATGCCCGCTTTTACTTCGACTATCAGCAGGCAACCCGCGACATCGCCACTATGAAACGGGGCATTTCCAGCTATCTGGAGCCGTCCCGGGCTCAGCCTAACACCGGTTCAGCCTCGGTGACCGGACAGTACCGGGCACAGGAGCCGGCGTGGCGATGAACGGCGCTCAGACCTCCGGCTGGGCGGCAGGCAGCGGCGGCAGCCTTACCCCTTCCCAGTTGAACATTCTGATCCTGAGCGCGCTCGCCATCGTCATCCTGCTGTTCTCTGCCTGGGCACTGGTCCAGGCGTACCGGGGCCTCGCGTCTAAAACGGTGACGTTTCGGCAGTTTACCGAGACGTTTATCCGTCTGGCGCTCCTGTGGCTGCTGACCCTGTTTTTCTTCTTTAACTGAAAGGACACCATTATGAAATCCTGTTTTGTCAGGCTGTGCCATGCCGCACGACTCCGCGCCACGCTGCTGATACTGCCTCTGGCACTGGCTGCTGGCCAGGCCCGGGCAGGCCTTCCTCCTGTTCAGCTACCAACAACGGGCGGAGGGGGCGGGATATGGAACACCTGGATGGGCTACGCAAAAATGGCCGGTTTAGGTTTTGGTCTTTTTGTCACTGTCGCAGCATTCCTCGCCGTTGCGCACGCCGTCATTACCTCGTTTCATCAAATTAAGAATGGCAAAAACACCTGGACCGAACTCATTCTTTTCAGCGTAGTCGGCATCATTCTCATCCTGGTGGTGATTTACCTCGTGACCCAGGCTGCTGACATTCTCTGAGGAGCAACCATGGCCGTTATCGACTTTCTCCCAGACCGGCTCAATTACCCGCCCGTGGTATACCGGGGATTTACCGCCGGCGAGTTTCTGCTGGCGGCAGGCACGGGCAGTATTGTGGGCATTCCGATGGCCGTACCGCTTTGTCTGGTGCCGCACGTAGGCTGGCTGGCATTTCCGACCTGCATGCTGCTGATGCCGATTCTTACTGTGTTTTTCGGCGGGAACTGGATTGCTGCCTACAAGCGCGGCAAGCCTGAGAACTACATCTGGCAAAGACTGGAGCAAATACGCTGCCGCCTGGGCCTGTCGCGTTCGATGATTCTGGCCAGCCGCGCCTGGGAGCTGCAGCGCACGTCTGTACGGGCAATGAGGAGGAGTTTATGAGCCGGTTTCGTAACGGTATCACGGCGCGTGATAATCATATCTTTTCCCTGCGGATTGCCTGCGTGCTGCTGTTCGCCGGCATGCTGGTCACCTCAGTCGGCTGGATGCGTGCGCCCTCGGACATGACCATCCACATTCCCCCCGACCTGCGCTCCGGCAGCACACAGAAATGGTGGGTTATTCCGCCCTACACGGTGTACGCCTTTGCGTTCTACATCTTCCAGCAGCTCAACGCCTGGCCGACCAACGGTGAGGTGGACTATTCGGCGAAGATTGCCCAGCTCAGCCCTTACCTGACGCCGTCCTGCCAGGATTTTCTGAACAGGGACTATGAGTTTCGTAAAAACAGCGGCGAGCTCAAGGACCGCGTGCGCGTGGTGTATGAAATTCCCCGTCGCGGCTACAGCGACAGCAGCGTCGACATCCTGAGTGACGATCGCTGGGTGGTCCGGCTCGACCTGATAGCTGACGAGTATTACCACGCCGAGAAGGTCAAGCGGGCGCTTGTTCGTTATCCCCTCAAAGTCGTGCGCTGGGAAGGTGATCCGGCGCGCAACCCGTTTGGCATGGCGCTTGACTGCTATGCCTCCACGCCGCAGCAGCTCGAAGCCATGCCGCAGGTGGAGCCAGAGAAAAAATCAGGAGTCTTCCAGTGATGAAACGTCCTCTGATACTTCTGTGCCTGCTGCTGGTCTCTGGCCTGACGCAGGCGGTTGAGCTCATGAAGTGGGAGCGTATTCCGCTGCAGATACCGCTCACCGTCGGCCAGGAGCGCATCGTGTTTGTGAATAAAAACGTGCGCGTGGGTTTCCCGCCGTCTCTTAACGGCAAAGTGCGTATTCAGAGCACCGGCGGCGCTGTTTACTTTGATGCCAGAGAGGCCTTTCCGGTGACGCGCATTGAGCTGCAGAACAAGGAAAACGGTGAAATCATCCTCCTCGATGTCAGCGCCGTGCCGGGCAAGGTGACCCGCGAACCGGTAAAACTGGTGTATGACGGTGAAGTGGCCACGGCAACGGCCAGTGACAGACAGTCGGTGAGCGGCGATGCTGGCAGCAGCAGTAAGAGCACAGCTCCTGATGCCCAGGCTGAATCAGCGCCGGCACGCAAGCCGCCAAAACTCAGCGCCCCGCTGCCAGTGGTGCTGACCCGCTATGCGGCACAGAGCCTCTACGGGCCGGTCCGCACGGTGGAGCCGGTGCCGGGCATCAGCCCCGTGTCGCTGAAGCTGCCATCGTCCATTACAACGCTGATGCCCGGCGAGCCCGTGTCGGTCACGCCGATGGCGGCCTGGAGCCTGATGGGCGACAGCGTGGTGGCGTTGCAGGTGCGTAACAACTCGGCCGATAAGGTGGTCCTCGACCCGCGTGAGCTGCAGGGCCAGTTCGAGACGGCCACCTTTCAGCACCGCTGGCTGGGCCGTGCCGGCACGCCGGAAGACACAACGGTCGTGTACCTGGTCATTCAGGGACGCCCTGAAGGTGCGTTTATCGCTGAACCTGTATCAGTCATGCCCAAAACGGCACGGAGGGCGAAGAAATGAGCCAGCCCGGCACAAACCTGATAGTGAAAATTGCGGTGCCGGTGGTGCTGACCGTCGCCCTCGTCGTGGGCGTCAAATCCTGCTCGGATTCAAAGGACAAAACGACGTCGACGCAAAAAACCACCAATGCAGCGCTGAAAGACCTGACGCCTGATGAGCTCAAGGCGCTGGGCGTTGAAGGCGACACGCCTCAGGATACCCTGCGCACGATAGTGGGCAACTTTCGCCGCGTTCAGGACCGGCTGGATACGCTCGCCGACGACAACAAAAAACTTAACGAGGAAAACGCGGATCTGAAAAAGACCAACAGTAACGTGGATGCACAAATCAACGAAGCGGTGACAAACGCCCGGGCTGACGAGGCCCAGAAGCGGGCCAAACTCAGCGCACAGGTTTCCGACCTCAGTTCGCAGGTTGGACAGATGCTTGAGCAACTGAAAAACAAAAATGCCGCAACGCCTGACAAAAGCAGCGCACCCGGCAGCGACATTCCGATTGGTCTGGGCTATGACAACGGCACCAGTGGCAGCGTCGCGATGTCAGCCCCTGCCTCAGATGGCCTGCAGTGGGTCGAACCTAAAGACGGACTCCCGGTGGATGCCAGCGGCAAACCCGTGAATGACAGCAATAAAAACAGCGCGACCGGCTTCTCGTTTGCCTCGTCATTCGGTGAAGCGGGTGACGCCGGTAAGCAGGCCGGCGCAGCGGTTTCCACAGCTGTCAGTCAGGCTGTGCCGGATGCGGTCAAACCCGTCGATCCGGTGTTTACGCTGCCGGAAAACTCCACGCTGGTCGGCAGTCGCGCCATGACGGCACTGCTTGGCCGCGTTCCCATTGACGGCAAAGTCACTGATCCGTACCCGTTCAAGGTTATGTTAGGCAAAGACAACCTGACGGCCAACGGGATCGAGCTGCCGGACGTTCAGGGTGCCATCGTGTCCGGTACGGCGACCGGTGACTGGACGCTGTCCTGCGTGCGCGGGTCCATTACCAGCATCACGTTTGTGTTCGCGGACGGCACGGTGCGCACGCTCCCCGCCCCGGACAGCCAGAACGGCGGCAGTAATAGCCAGAATTCACAGAACAGCAGCGGAAACGGCAACAGCAGCATTGGCTGGATTTCAGATGACAACGGCATTCCCTGCATCTCCGGCACCCGTAAAAGCAACGCCTCTACCTATCTGCCGACTATCAGCCTGCTGGCCGGCGCTGCCGCTGCCGGCGATGCCCTTTCACAGAACCAGATGACGGGCCAGACCAACGCCATGGGCGGCGTGACGCAGACCCTGACCGGTGATGCGGGACAGGCCGTGCTGGGTAAATCGCTGTCCGGGAGCATGAAAGAAACGGTGGACTGGGTAAAACAGCGTTATGGGCAGACGTTTGACGCGATATACGTGCCGCCGGGTCAGACCGTGGCGCTGCACATTACCCGCCAGCTGGCGATCGACTATGAAGAAAAAGGCCGCAGGGTGAAGTATGACTTCAGCCTTGCAGGCTCAGGCACGGGGATGGACTGATGAAAAATGAACTAACAACCAGTAATTTAAATGATTATGTGCGGGCCTGTGAGGCCGGGCATCTGGCTGAAAGTGCTGGTCCCGCGGGCAATCCGGCGGCGGTGATGCAAAGGCTGATGGGGCTTGAGTGTGAAACAGTCGTGCGAACTGCAGACGGTAAATTCCGGCGTCTCGCCTCCCTTTATAATGAACACCCAGCCCCGGAGGTGCCTGATGCATCAGTGTAAACCTCTGGCGGCGCTGGCACTGGCTGGTTTGACCGCGCTGATGCTCAGCGGCTGCAGCACCTCCAAAGATGAAATGCTGCCCCCCGGTGACAGCACCATGCTGGAGCTCTGGAACAACGGCGCATCCACCACGCACGCCACCGCTGAAAGCCGCACCACGCTGCGCCGGCCGGTCTCCGACAGCGAACGCACGATCGGACAACAGACCCGGGACAGCTACAGCCGCACCCAGGAAAATGAAATTCAGCAGACGTTTCCGCGCCTGCCCAATCCGGACATGGTGATGTATGTGTTTCCGCATCTGGCCGACGGCAATACGCCGGTGCCGGGCTACAGTACCGTGTTCCCGTTTTACAGCCAGGTGCAGTATGCGCTGCCCGGCGAACGCACGGAGGCGCTGTAAATGGCCTTTAGTCTTTTTCGCCGCAGGCGTGAAGCGCAGACTGAACATCAGTACGGTAACGGGCCGTTTTCCATTGAGGGCCATGAGCCTATTACCCGCGACGGCCGCCTGACGCATGCCGATGAATCGGGTCTTTATGCCACTGGTCCCTCCATTATTGACCACGTTCCCTGGGGAGAATACCTGCCGGAACACCAGTGCATCCTTCTCGACGACGGCGTTTCTGTGGGTGCCGTCTATGAGATCAATCCCGTCGGCACCGAAGGTCGTCCCGAATGGCGTCTGGAGGAAATCCGCAACGTGGTTGAAAACGCCCTGCAGGACAGTATTCCCGAGCTGGACTCACATCAGTGGGTGGTGCAGTGCTTCTGTCAGGACGACACCGATCTGTCGGCTTACATGGATTCCATCCGGGGCTACGTCAGACCCCGCGCACAGGGGACGGCGTTTACCGAGGCCTGGCTGAACGAGCAGGAGAGGCATCTCAAAAACGTGGCCACTGAAAAAGGTCTCTTCGTTGATGAAACCGTGACCGGTGCGCCTTGGCGCGGACAGATACGCCGTACGCGCATGGTGGTATACCGCTGGGTGGAAAAGCCTTACCGCGACCCCATGGCGCCGGAGGTTCTACTGAATCAGGTCTGTGACCGTCTGACCTCTGCATTAAAAGGTGCCGGCATCCTTTCCGTGCGTCAGAACGGCGAGCAGATACACAGTTGGCTGCTGCGCTGGCTCAACCCGGCCCCGCAGTGGACGGACAAAGCTACGCTGTACCGCTGCGCCCGCTACCGCGATGATGCGCCCGGTGACCTGCCGCTGCTCAATGACTTCAGTGAAAGCCTGTGGTTTACCCGCCCCCGCAGCGATGCGGACAAGGGCATCTGGTGGTTTGATAACGTCGCCCACAAAGCGGTGCCGGTAGCCCGGCTCCGTAAAAGTCCTCAGACCGGACACCTCACGGGTGAAGTTAAACGCGGCGAAAAGATTAACGCCATTATGGACCTTCTGCCGGAAGGCACCGTGCTGGCCATGACGCTCGTCGTACAACCCCAGGACAGGCTTGAGAAGGATTTTTCCCGTCTCAGTAAGAGCTCAATGGGAGAAAACGTCGATTCCATGCGGGCCCGCGAGGATGCCGCCACGGCCCGCACGTATCTGGGTAACAAACACAAGATGTACCGGGCGGCCATTACCCTGCTCATAAAAGGTCAGGACGAGGACGCCCTCAGCGAACGCTACCGTGACCTCAGCAGTGAGCTGCTGAACTGCGGACTGGAGCCGGTCAATCCGGAGCACGATATCAGTCCCCTCAGTACCTACATGCGGGCGCTGCCGATGTGCTTTAACCCGCAGCACGACCGCCAGAACTGGTACACGCGCCTGATGTTTGTTCAGCACTTCGCCTGTATGGTGCCGGTTTACGGGCGCGATACCGGCACAGGCCATCACGGCCTGTCCTTTTTTAACCGGGGCGGCGGTCCTCTGTCTGTTGATCCGCTCAATAAAGCGGACCGCACCCAGAACGCGCATCTTATATTGTTTGGTCCGACCGGTGCCGGCAAGTCTGCCACTGTGGTGGACAAGATGACGCAAATGGCGGCCATCTACCGGCCTCGCATTGTCCTGGTCGAAGCAGGCAACAGTTTCGGCCTTTTCGGTGACTACTGTGCGTCGCTGGGCCTCAGCGTTCACCGTGTCAGCATTAAGCCCGGTAAAGCCGTATCGCTGGCACCCTTTGCTGACTCACACCTGTTGCTGGAAGTGGAGCCCGAAAAGCTGCTCATCCACGAGGAGGATTTACCGGAAATAGACGCTGACGTTGTGGATGAGGATGATGAAGAAGGTAAACGTGATGTTCTGGGAGAAATGGAAATTGCCGCCCGCCTGATGATTACCGGTGGAGAAGCCGCAGAAGAATCCAGACTGTCGCGTGCCGACCGGGGGATGATCCGCGAAGCTATCATGAATGCAGCCCGTAAGGTTTACGCCGAGTCCCGTCAGATGCTGCCCGAGGACCTGATGTTTGCGCTGCAGGACATCGCTCATGATGTCAGCCAGGGCGCTGACGGCCGGGAGAAACGCACGCCGGCCCGACGCGCACGCGCCGAGGAGATGTCAGAGGCGCTGCGTATGTTCACGGAAGGCTTTGAGGGTGACCTGTTCAACAAGCCAGGCACACCCTGGCCTGAGGCCGATGTCACCATCGTTGACCTTGCCACGCTTGCCCGGGAGGGCTATGAGGCCCAGAGAGCCGTAGCGGTGATTTCCCTGCTGAACACCATTAATAACATCGCCGAGCGCGATCAGTATCTGGAAAGGCAGATTATCGTGGCCATTGATGAGGGGCACATCGTCACTACCAACCCACTGCTCGGACCCTATGCCACGAAAATCGCCAAAATGTGGCGTAAGTTAGGTGCCTGGTTGTGGATTTTTACCCAGAACCTTGAGGACTTTCCGGACACGGCAAAAAAAATGCTCAACATGGCAGAGTGGTGGATTTGTCTGGTCATGCCCCCGGCAGAGGTTGAGCAGATTGCACGCTTCAAGACGCTTAAAGATGAGCAAAAGTCCATGCTGCTTTCGGCCAAAAAACTTCCCCAGAAGTATACCGAGGGCGTCATTCTTTCCGTTAACACGCAGGCCTTGTTTCGGGCCGTACCGCCGAGTCTCTACCTGGCGCTGGGCATGACGGAAAAAGAAGAGAAAGCAGAACGCCGGGCCATCATGAATGAATTTAAATGTACTGAACTTGAGGCCGTTTACCATGTTGCACGTCGCCTTGACGAGAGCCGTGGTCTTATTCACTGACAGGGGATTGTATGAAAAAACTGACCATGGCGCCGCCACAGGTTGTCCAGGACAAGGCTTTAATCGCCACTGTCATTTTTACCGTCCCGCCGCAGGGGCAGGCATCGGTCGGTGAGACGGATAACCGTGCCATCGTGCAGCTCCGTGAGGAGATAGGTCAGCGCCTTGAGCATCCCTTGCTGGTATCTGTCTATCCGCATCGCGTCGGGCGCCGCAGCTGCACGGCCGTGCATCTCTCCGGTGCCAATAACAGGGCGCTGGATATTCTCATTACCGTCACGGGCAATACGCTATGGCCAACCGAGGGGGATTACAGGACCGGCATCCGCTGGAATATTTGCGTGCCGGATGCGACAGATATGCTCTGGGTACTAAAGGAGATAGACCGCGCGACTGAAGCTGATATGTGTCATTAAACAGCCCCTCCGTTGTCGCCCGGCACCGGTGTGTGGTGTCGGGGGGGAACGGAGGCTGCGGGTGCGGGCGGCATAGAGCCCGCGTGTATTACGATTCCACCCAATACTATTAGGCTTCAATAAGCTCACATTGAGTTGCAGTTTTTCTGCTAGATGCGATCGTCAAAAGTAATAGAGCAGGCAAAAGAATTAATTGTTTTTTTACATTGGAATAATGTCTGAAGCTGAAATCCAGTCTGGCGGGATTTCCATCTCTTTGCCTAAATCAACTGAGCCATCCAGAAAAGTATTCAAGTGTCTTTTGTGCTGTTTTATTGCCCACGTCAAGCTCTGAAACTCAAATGCAATTCTTAAAAACGATTGTGTTGATACTCTAAATCCGCCATCTAAAATATTTCCTGTGGCTGAAATTTGCGCATACCAATGCTCATCCCGTAAGAAAATGATATGTAGACCGTTCCTCTTAAATCTTCTCTTAATGGCTTGCAGGTCAAGTAGAACAACTATAGTCAAACTACCGTTAATAAAATTATATATATGCTCAGGGTTTAGAGTTAGAAGGAAGGGTGTATAGGGGTGCCAACTCAATTCTTTCTTGAAGTCGTTCAAATTAAGCATATGAACGTACTTGGCAGATACCTTTTCAAAAACCTCTTTTCTGAATTTTGTTATAGCTATATAGTGAATCCCTTTCTCTGGTGAGACATGGCTAGTGCCTTCTTTATAACACTGACATATACAATCATTTATAGCTCGCAAGTGATATTTTTCCTTTCCTGTATGCTCGAGCCTTATCACAGGGCCATTACCTCTGAAATTCTCTGCCTTATCGCTTACAAGGAAATTATTAAGATCATCTATTTTTCTAAGCTGCTTTTCTCCTCTTTTGTTAATTCTACTTGAAGTCTTTACTTCAATAGGATAGGGGTCATTCTGTCCCAAAAGACATACGTCGCCATATCTTAGGGTATTTGTAAGGTCGCACAACACTGCAGGTAAATTATTTCTAGCTGCTGCATTTAAAAGTTTAACTTCATTTTTTAGGCCTTTCTTTCCACTAATAAATCCGGAAGTTTCCTTAACATTGTATTTTTCATCGTAAAGGAATTGTTTTATTGCGTACTTGTCACAATAATGGAATGCAATGCTATCTACATACATCTTCCAAATATAGATAACATATCTATAACCCTCTATTTTTCTATGAAGCCTCTCGATGAGAACCGTTATTTCGTTTGACCGCTCTTTGCTTGGTCTGTCGTTTGCTTTTTCAAAACGTAATTCCTTAACCTTTTCCTTTAAGTTAATAATGGATTTTTCAGCTCTTTTAACTTTCTTTAAAATCAGTAATTGAAAGTCTACGATTGCTCCTGTTGGTAAATCATCGTAACTCCTAATAATGTGAAGCATCGTTGTTAATTGTTTGAAGCTCTTTTTGAATCTTGCAACCATTATGCAACTCCATTCCAAAAAAACTTTAACAATAGTTATTAATCCAACATAAAGGCAAATGAATTTTAATTTTCTTTAGCCTTTTAAGAAATAATAACAGTCACAAATACCACCTATCTATTTAAATCTATACTGACCTTACAAAATTCGTTCAATTTAAATCTATTTACAAAGATGGCGAGGCGTAATGCACTAAAGGTCATAATTGTACAGTTTCGCCACCAAACCTATCTATCTATCTTTCGCTCATTGATAGCTTGGTTCTGTAACTTGAAAGACAAATTCGCAGATTGCCTCACAACTTTTGGACCAAAATTGTCATAAGCGATCAATATTCCTTGCCATAAACAGATGTTACAGATACAAATAGATCCACAGACAATAGGATAGTAGATTATTACTAATAATTCCAATGTAAAAGACAAGGTTTTGTTATCATAGGTTTCCTGTTTAAAGGAAAGTGAAATTTCAACTGTGAATTAACTATGAGGTAAAAATGGGTGCCAATGGTTCACTAGCAGTCTTTGCCATACTTCTTGCTTGGTATACTCTTTTGACAGATGAGAGACGGGTTGATTTTAAATTGCGAATATCTAAAATATATATTTTAGTCGTCGGTTTTATTGTTGCGGTAATTTTGGTGATTATTTATTCCAAAGTTTTGTTAAGCATTATTCCTGTAAAGCCTATCCCATGGTATTTTGGTTTTAACGAAGACACCTTGGCTTTTACTTGCCTCTGCATCATAGTTATTTTGTTTGGATTTAAGATTTTAGGAAAAAAAATACCAAAAGCAAACCTTAAAAAATGGATAATTATTTCAGAAAGGTACTTACGTGCAAAGAAAATCGAGCAGTTGGGGTATCTTTTTGAAAAATATCATGAGCAGCTATTTGGTATTATTAATAGCGATAAATGGTATGTTCGTACGCATAGCTACTTAAGCCCCGGATTAATACTGAAGGCAGGGACAGAAAGAATACGATTTAAAAGATTAAAAGTACGTTTGTCGAAGCTTTTCCCTTATAAAGATAGAAGTAAAGAATCTATTCAGTTAAATATATCTAAAATTCTTAAATCTAAATCATTCGCCCATCATTTGATTGATGCACATCCCCACGTAGCCATGAAAGCTACCTGCCTGCGATTTAGAGATAATGATGAATATATCACAATTTTTTTCACGTATTTAATATCCAATCAAAATAGCATGTTTTATAGGGAGTTGCGTGATAATCAAAATCGCTCTTACACTGGTGAGTATGCAATAGACGAAACTAACCCCCTTCTAAATTTCTTTTTGAATGATATTAGCACTGCGATAAATGTTGCAATATGGAAACCTTTGGGTGACTATTTAATTAGCTATATAAAAAAACAGAGCGGAAGTTCGGGCTTTTACAATCAACCGGACAATAATTTTTCAAGCAGTGATGAACGCTGGGAATGCCCTATCTTCGTTGGATTGTTTTTTTTCGACGTCATGGTATCTACAGCCATATTTAAACGTGCGAAAAACCATATGTGGCTTATGTATTATCGTTATTTTTTAGAAGAAATCCTTAGTAGTCGTGTAATCACCGAGGACGTTGATCTATATAGAGAGTTCCCTGTGCGATTTGATTATCTGATTTTTGAATTAATCGCTAATTGTGATGCATGGGTAGGTGCAGCTCAATACTTAAGCTATGATGGCATTTCAATGGATGATGTCATGCTCTCTCCAGAGTATATTGCGGCAACAACACTGGGGGGGATGATGTATATGATCCTCACTTCTGATAAATTGTTTGAAAATCAAAAAGAATATCTTTTGGAAATCATCGTTAAAAGAATGAGAGCGCTTGATCAAAATAAAAAATCATTTTACGCTCAGGAAATATTTAAGAACCTTATCCGCCCTAGCTCTTTTTCGGCCGTTGATGCGAATGCCGTAAAAGAATTGCGCAAACTATATGGAGGTATTGATCATATTCTTAGAATTAACACCTCAACTTTTGAAGTGGAACTTTCAAAAATACCTTAGGCAATAAGTTAATTAGTCTTTTTATTTTATTCACTACCTGCAGAGCAGACAGGTAGTGGTTTTTTTATTTGTAATTTAAATATAATTGGTTGATTTATATCTTGTCCAAATGTAATAACAATCCACTACTGTCATCCAGCGTCGGGTGACACGATGTCAGAGGCCTCGTTGTTCAACTGATTCAGCAAAGCTGCCTTCCATTTTCATTGTGCCTTTAGCTCATCATATCCTACCAGTTCGTCCCCGCTATTCTTTCAGGCGCCCATTATGAATTCTTCATTCAACCCTTAATTTGCATCAGGAAAATGGCTTGAAACCACTGCAGGAGCATTCTGATGCGACATCCCTTCGAGCTCGACCCCGAAATCATTCACCACATCATTTACAGCCAGGCCGGATCAGTGGCCAAAGCCCTTATCGAACTCATCATGAACAGCGTCGATGCCGGCGCGGGTGCGGTCATTCTGGAGATTACCCCGGAGGGCTTCACCTGCCGTGACGACGGTCATGGTTTTGCTTCACATGACGATGTGAAACGCTATTTTGGCCGGTTCGGTACGCCACACCGTGAAGGCGATTCCACCTACGGTCGTTTTCGCCTCGGCCGTGGCCAGATTATGGCGCATGCCCGGACCGTCTGGCGCTCGCAGCGCTGGCAGATGGAGGTCGACACGCGGGTAATGGGTTATGAATATGAACTGACAGAGCCCGGAGAGATTCAGGAGGGGTGTGCCATCAGTGGTGACTGGTATGAGCCGATGTCCACTCAGGAGCGTATGTCATGCATGCAGGAAATTCGTGACCTGGTGCGTTACACGCCCGTCTCGGTCAGCCTCAACGGCAACGTGATTACGCGCAAACCGGAGCTGGAAAAATGGGATGCTGAGGATGACGCAGCCTGGTATCGGCTGCGTGAAGACGGCGCCGTCTCCATTTATAACCAGGGCGTGCTTGTGCGGCATGACCCGGGGCATAACTGGGGCGTGGGTGGCCTTATCGTGAGTAAAAAAGCCATTGCGCTCAACGTTTCACGAACTGAGATTCTGCGTAAGACCTGCATGGTCTGGAAGCAGATAGCAGCAAAATTCAGCGGGCTGGCTCAGGCCTTTTCTGACAACACCGGCAGCCACCGCAAAACCGAGTCACGCCGTGAGAAAACCGCCCGGGCGCTGCTTGCCGGTGAGGGAGACCTGCAGACGCTGGTTAACGGCGAAGAGGTCATTACGCTGCTCCCGGGCAAACAGCACGTTACCCTGGAGCACTTCCTGCGTAAATGCCGCTACTATCCGTCCGCCGTCGATAAAAACTGTTTTACTGTGGCTGAGTATGCACGGGACGTCCCGCGCGGGGAGCTCATTGCGCGTGCCGGCATCGCGCCGGTCATTCACCCGGTTACGCTGACTCGCTTTAACTGCGACGGCACGGATGATTTTATGGACTGCATGCGTCGCGTGCGCGACAACCTCACCGCGTACCGCGCACAGCTGCCGTCTTCCGGCCGCTGGGGAATGCCGTTCAGCTCAGAGCTGCAGCTCATCGATTTTGGCACGCTCAGCGCGAACTTTGTCGACCGCACGCAGATGGTGAGTGAAAAGACGCTGGATAAGGAAACCCGCAGGGCCTGGACCGCTCTGCGCTACTGCCTGGCCCAGTATGCACGGGTGTGCTCGGGCGGCGAACGCCATAGCACCTCACGGGCCCACGGCGGCGTGCGATTCCAGATACTGCTGGGCGAGTCGACGTCGGCCGAAGCCTGGACGGATGGTGAAACGTATATCGCCTACAACATCGACATAGTGCGCCAGCTTAAAACCGACGCGCTCAGAACGGCCAGTCGCCTCTTCAGCCTGACGGAGCACGAGGTGGCACATGAAGGTGACAGCATGGACTGCGGCCACGATGAGGGTTTTTATCAGCGGTTTCACGATATCAGCACAGAGTGTGCGGCTGA
Source organism: Pantoea sp. BS_8 (assembly GCF_041954965.1). Classification (NCBI taxonomy): domain Bacteria; kingdom Pseudomonadati; phylum Pseudomonadota; class Gammaproteobacteria; order Enterobacterales; family Erwiniaceae; genus Pantoea; species Pantoea sp. BS_8. The sequence goes on along the minus strand of NZ_JAVAXU010000016.1, from coordinate 34,935 downwards.
ACGTCAGCATTTTATGCACGTCTGGCTGATGAAATACACAACCAGCCTTGAAGGGGCCGGTAAACGCGCTAAAGGCCAGGCGTGGAGTGAGCGTTACCTGGCTGAGCGTGCCAGTACTGGTCGTGAAAGGAACGGCCTGCCCGGGATTATCAGTGCTGACAGCCTGGCTGATGACGTTGGTGCAGCAGTCGAACCGGAGGACGGGGACCGTCTGGCATTCCTTAATCAGCAGCTCGGGGTAGCCGGCACACTTAAACCCGAATCCGTCAACTGGGCTGACGTTGTGGCTGAGGGGATCGAGGAGGCCACAGTCGCCCGCGAGCGCAGGGCTGAGGAGAGAAGAATTCAGGAGGAAGAGTGGGAAGCTTACAAAGCATCGCCTGAATACCTGCAGCTTATAAAAGACCAGACCGAGTATTTTGCTGCCTCTGAGCAGGAAGAGCGTGAGCACCTGGAGTCCAGTCGTCTTCGTTTACTTGAGTCCCTTCCCGGTGCAACCCCTGAAAACCTCACGCAGGAAATTTTAGAATATCTTGTCTACATCACAAATACATATGAAGAGGAGCTGGATGCCTGGCAGCGAAAAACATGGGAACAGCCCGGCGGATACCGACCTCTGCCCATTGCAGACGACGCCGATTCAGCTGTTCAAAAGTCCGAGACCCGACCAAAAGGCAGCCTCCCGGAATCATGGCTACCGTACGTTAATGAGGGTGAGACACGCGAAACGATTGAGCGCAATGCGGCCGCTGCAGGATTTTACTGGGAACTTGATTATCTTGAATGGCGGCATTCAAATGAGACTGACAGACTGAATTAATAAATAAAAAAAGGGGCCAGTAAGGCCCCTGAACGCGTATGTCTCAGTCATCGATTTTTTTAATTAATGAGTTATACCAACTTGCCACTCTGTTATCGACACTGCCAGCGTTATCTTTAGCTGTTTACGTTGATGATATGAATGAAAATTGATATTTACTTTCGTATTTCCGAACAATTACAACTTTGTATAAAAACATTAACACGGGAATGTTATGTTAATGTTCTGTTTAACTTCCAGCTTAAGCAACGCTGTATAATCAAAAGATTACCAAAATGCCTTCTTCGATTTCCGAGGTAAAAATGAAGTACCGTAGCGACATTGACGGCCTGCGTGCTGTGGCCGTCACTCTTGTTATACTTTTCCATGCAGGGCTCAGTGTAATAGCTTCAGGTTTTATCGGTGTAGATATCTTTTTCGTTATTTCTGGATTTTTAATAACCAAAATAATACTCGACAGTTATTCAGAAGGTAAATTTAGCTTAAGTGCGTTTTATAACCGACGGATATGGAGGCTACAGCCCTCCCTGCTGGTAGTGGTATTTTTTGCAGCGATACTCGGCAGTGTTTTCTACCTGCCCGATGACTACAATACGTTTTTACACAGCATTAAAAACCTGCTGTATTTTTCGTCAAACCGTTACTTCTCAGATGTCACCACGACCTATGCATCCGAAGACGCAAACTACCTTATTCTTCTTCATACGTGGTCGCTGTCCGTCGAATGGCAGTGGTATCTCTGCTTCCCAGTTCTCTTGCTGATAGCGCTGAAGTATGCCGGCAATTCTGGTGCCTTTTACATTAACTGTGCGGCAACCCTGTTTCTGACGTCATACACGCTTAATGTTTCTGCGACCTCACATACCGACCACTACTATGATTTGCTGTCACGGTGTTTTGAGCTGCAGGCGGGCAGCTGCCTGGCATTTGGCAGGCTAAAGCTCTGGGGGAAAGTGGCAGGAGTAACCGGTATCGGGTCTCTGGCTGTATTAATAGCGATCGCCTTAAAAGGTAACGTGCTTCCTGCTTACCCTAATGTCTTCACTGTAGTTGTTGTTCTGGCCACGGGCGCAGTTATCCTGTCCGGAGAAACCACGTTGACGGCAGCTTCACGATTACTTTCGTCGCGGGTTATGGTGTGGGCGGGTAAACGTTCGTATTCGTTTTATCTGTGGCACTGGCCCGGCCTTGCCGTTCTGCATTATATGAAGCTCTTCGGTAATAAAATGCTGGTTACCGGCGTGCTGGGTACGTCACTTTTGCTCGCCTGCCTTTCATATCGTTTCATTGAAATGCCGTTCAGACGTAATCAGAAACCGCTGCGGGCAACGTTTGGCTGGCTGATGATTTTCCCCCTCCTGATAAGTCTGGGTCTCTATGCTGCTGCCAGAAAAGATGAGTTTTTCCCCTGGCGGTTTGGCAGTGCGTATGCGCATGCAACGGCGCTTCAGCTGGAATACAAAAAACTTTCCGGCCACCGTTCTGACTGCCTTACTGATGATGTTGAAGGGAAATATCCGGATGACTACTGTACATTCGGACCGGCTGACGCAAAAAGCAGAGCATTCTTTATCGGTGACTCCAATGCAAACCACTACTGGATGTTCCTCGATGTTCTGGCTAAGAATGCCGGACTCAGGATAACCGCTCGCAGCACGGCCACCTGTCTGACATTACCCGGCCTGTACCAGTACGACTGGTGGTTTAAAAGCCGCAATACGATTTACGATCAGTGTCACATCAATACGCAAAAGTATTACCAGGATATTGAGTCAGGAAAATACAAATACGTCATCATTGGTGAGTTATGGCTAATGTACGTCAGCGATAAAATCCTTAACCATCCGGGCGATCCCCGAAGTCTTGAACTTTCAAAAGCGAGACTGGATAAAGCACTGAGAGAGGCCTTTGACATTATCGTTAAATCCGGCGCACGGCCCGTTATTATGAAGGAAATTTACACGAGACCTGAGGGTTATGAAGGCTGCATTAAAGACCATCTGATACGGAGGGAAAGCATACTGGATGGTTCCTGTAACATTCCCAAAGTCACCAGTCCGCCGCGCTCATGGTTCGACGGGGAGTTTACAGCGCTGAAAAAGGATTACCCCTCATTGATCATTATCGATATCAAGGATGCACAGTGCGCACACAATTTATGCGTGACCGAAGTTAAAGGCTCACCCATTTACCGTGATGTCGGGCACTTGAATGATTACGCGGCACACATTTTCGGAGAGGAATACCTTAAAATGGAAGGTAACCCATTCACTGATAAACGTTCATGATATTCATGACTATAAATCATCTATCGAATGATTAATGCATGGAGTTGAATAAAGCGGACTGACACGAGTATCAGTCCGTTATGAGCGAAAAGCGGAAGTTCGCAGTTGATCTCGTAGCCAAACTTTCACGTTACTAATATTGCGGCGTGTTGATCAACGGGAAGCAGGTCACTCATTACTTTCAATCAATTTAGGCGTCTCACCTGAATTAACGAACGGTCACCATGATTCAGGAATGTTTTTTTGCCGCGCCTCGGAGTTTTGAACATCTGAAGCTTTATCATTTATTCAGTAAGCGTAAATATGGTCCGGGCTGTGACCTCGTTCGTTTATAACAGACATTCATCCCATCCTCTTTATGTCTGGATTAGAGACTGCCAGATTCCTGGACATATTCATTCCAGAAAATGGGTTATCAGAACCTGAGCGTAGCCGTTGCTGTGATTTGTCGCTCCGCGCCGTAAAAACACGCCGTCGTGGCGTAACAGCCTGCGACGTAGTTCTTATCAAAAAGATTGTTAACATTTAAGCCAATTGATGAACCCGGCAGATTGAACCTGCTCAGATCGTACTGGATGACGGCATTCCAGATCGTGTAGGGCTTCACTTTAAAGGAGTTAGCGTTATCACCTTCCGTCGACCCGACATAGCGACTTCCCAGCCCTAACGTCAATCCACTTAACGCCGTTTCATGAAAAGTGTAGTTTCCCCATAATGCCGCCATATTTTTAGGGATCTCAGTTGGGCGATTACCTTCATATGAGGTGTCTTTGGTATATTCAGCATCCGTGTAGGAATAGCTGCCGATAATATCCACATTTTCTGTCAGTGCTGCTTTCGTCTCCAGCTCTATGCCTCTGGAGCGTAACTCGCCATTTTGCACTGAATATAAAATATGCTCAGGATCTGACGTCAGATTTTTATCTTTTGTTATCTGGAACAGCGATAAGGTTGCGGAAATCAATTTACCGTCAGGTATATATTTGATTCCGGCTTCATACTGTTTGGCGCGAGATGCCCGAAACATTTTACCTGAATAATCCGCTCCTGCTGTCGGCAGGAAAGATTCACTGTAGCTAATGTAAGGAGAAATACCGTTATCAAAAAGGTAGTTCAGACCTCCCCGCCATGTAAATTCATTATCGTCCTGTCTGGAGGTGGAATTGTTACTGAGGCGATTATCACTGTCTGCTTCAGACCAGTCATATCGGCCACCAAGTGTCAATACCCAGTGATTCCATTCGGACTGATCCTGTAAATAGAGGCCAGTCTGTTCCAGACGATCGACCTGACTCCTGTAGCCGAAATATTGTGTAGCCGTATTGCCATACACAGGATTAATCAGGTTCAGACTGGATGCCAGACCAAGCGCCTGCCAGACATCATTTCGCGTGCGCCGGTAATCCACGCCCATAAGCAGGGTGTGATCTGTGTTACCTGTAGAAAATTTATTCTGCGCCTGCGTATCTACTGCGAAGGTCGATAAACGCTCTTTGGCAGCAAGTGCACCCCGGGTTAAATAAGAAGGATTAAACGTAGAAATACTGCTTCCATAAATGGTCCGGTAATCCATATCTACCGTTCCGTAGCGCAGGTTCTGTCGCACCGTCCAGTAGTCATTGATTTGATGTTCAAAGGTATAACCAACTAACTTCTGTTTGCGGGAAATTTTGTTATAACCCGGTTCCCCGTCGTTAAAACTGGTGGGTAATTCTCCTCCCGCACCGCTGGTTACCGTTCCTTCTTTAGGCAGATAGCCAAACCAGCCTATATTAGGTTCATCGAGAAAACTGCTTAATAAAGTAAACTGAGTTTTGTCATCAGGACGCCATGTGAATGATGGCGCTAATGAATAACGCTTTGCTTTTTCACCTGTCTGTTGCTGGTCCTGATCGCTGGCAACACCCGTCAGGCGGTAAGTTAATCTGGCGTCATCATCAACGGCGCCGCCAAAATCAAAACCTGTCTGGAAAAGATTATGGCTGCCTGCTTTAAACTGCACTTCGTGAATGCTCTCCGCCGTGGGACGCTTACTGACCAGCGCAATAACACCGCCAGGCTCACTCAGTCCATACAGGACAGAAGCAGGGCCACGCAGCAATTCAGCACGTTCCAGCATGTAAGGATCGACCTGGAAGGAAGTAAAACTGTCGGCCTGAAGTTTGAGTCCGTCCAGATAAACATTATCCGAAATCTGGCTGAAACCCCGAATGTTGACTGAATTAAAGCCGCTTACCGATCCCCGGCCGTCAACCATCACATCTGCCGCGTAACGAAAAGCATCTTTCAGTGTCGGTGGGTCCAGCAAATCCATCTCTTCACGCGTTACAACGGTAATGGACTGAGGTGTTTTACGCAGTGGCGTGTCAGTTTTAGTCGCTGTCGCGCTTCGCTTTGCCACGACAGAGCCCACTGGTCCCCAGGCATTTTCTGCCGGGTAAGTCTCCCCATCGTTCGTTACAGTGATCGTATTCTGTTTAGTGGAAGCCTCGGCACTGTCCGCTGACAGTGCCGGAAATGACAGTGAGCTTATTAATGCGCTAATCATTACTGCACAAGAGCGTGGAATAAGAGCGTTTCGAACTTTCATGTCTGTATGCACTCGTATGGTTTTGATAAAATTCATATCACTGAAAAGAATAAGAGTCGTGTCGCTCGAAACGTTTTTTAAACATCAGCAAGCTTGTCGTGACGTTAAATTGCCCCCAAATGGTTGCATTCACGTCTTCCCTGACCTCGTTATCAGGTAATGCCACTTACCCTGCGCTGCGGTGAATCCAGCGCTTTCACTGCAGCAGAACGCTGATTCTTAAAGTCTGGGTCACAAAGAAATATTACAATTAAAAATAAAAATCATTCTCATTTAACAATGAAAATCATTTTACCGATAGCGAAACACAGACATTAAATTTTTCATTTCAGCCAAAAGTTGCCTGTTTTCTCTGAAGCAGGTTAAAAAGCAGATTTGCCGTCAAATACCGTAGTACTCTGACAATCATTCCAGACAGACTAAGGGCGAGTTCCTGCCAGACAGGCAGATCAAGCGGAGGGAGGTAGACTTTGCTGTAGGACAGGCAGATTTCTAACGCAGTAGTAGCAGGGTAACGGAGTTGAAAATGTTAACATTTTCGTCAGGCATGCCGCCCGGTTACGCGGGATAAGCGATAACAATTCAAGATTGTTTCCCTCAATAACCCCAGCTTTGTACTAAATTCGCTAATACCGCGACGGGAGGTGTGACCAAAACGAAACCAGAGATGCTAACAGCATATTCATGAGCATCATGGATAGTTATTGCCCGGAGTCTTTCGTCAGCATCGGCCTGTTACCGATAGCACCGGGCGAGAAATGAGCGGTTAACAAAAGGCGGAGCTGTGCGTATATGAAGAGACGTGACTGCTTAACCCTCAGCAGACAGAACGGGCAGTAAATAAAGGGTCTGGTAGTGCGTTCAATCCAGATAAATTTTGCCAGTCATCACGCCTGAAACTCCGCCTGTAGCGTTCTCGGTTTTTTCAGTAAGGTAGCGCGCTGGCGGCTTACCTACTGCTTTTCGAAACATGGTTATAAATCCGCTGGCGTTCTCATAGCCAAGTTCCAGCGCGACCGTCTGAACACTCTCTCCACGGGTAAGCCGCTGGAGTGAAAGAATGACATGCAATTGGCGACGCCAATGACCAAAACTCATTCCGATTTCTTGCAGCATCAGTCTGCTCATGCTTCTTTCACTCATACCTATACGATGAGCCCACTCTCGCAAAGAAGATTTATCCGCGGGATCGGCCAGTAGCTTTTCAGCAAGCTTCCGCAGCCTTCGATCACGTGGCATTGGCAGATGCAGATCTTCAACTGGCGCCATCGATAATTCATCAAGGAGAGTTGCTATCAAGCGGCTTTCCGGTCCCTCAGTCGGATAAAGCCCCGGTAAACCCGCTACTTTAAGCAACAATTCACGCAGGAGAGGGTTTACAGAGAGCGTGCAGCAGGTTTTAGGAAGCGATGGCAGCGCATCGGGTTCAACAAAGAGGCAGTAGCATTCTGTATTTCCAGCCCCCCTTGCAGAATGTGGCATGTTGCCCGGTATCCAGACTGCGCACTGAGGTGGGACAATCCACATCCCCTCGTCGATCTCACAATTGAGTACACCACGGACAGAATAGATCAATTGGGACTTACGGTGTTGGTGTGTTTCATGTTCCCAGCCTCTTGAAACCATAGATGCGCTGAGTGCAAAGACGGGACGGGGGACACTGTCAATATCGGGTAAAGCCACAGCATTCAGAGAAGGTAGCCGGGACATGTATTCAGCCTTAAGTTTGTGAAAACAGCATTTGGCAATTTTGAATAATATTATGTCCAAATTTTGCAATGCAGTCCAAGAGGGATTCAGATATGTTCATCACATAACGGGGGAGACTGCATTGCTTGCTGCGCGTCATGCCTCTGAAGCAACCATCTTTCGGCCCTGGAAAAGAGAGCTGAAAATCTTAATAAAATGATTCACAGGATTATGGCTATGCAAATTGATGATGCTGATTTTCCCGTTGTATGGATAAAGATGAATGCTCCTGGAAAGGGCTCGGCAGCACATGCGTTTAGTGAATTTGAGGCGTTACTGAACCGCAAGACCCCCTTCGTACTGCTCAGCGGTGAAGGTTTTACTGAAAGTAAACATGAGCATTCCGCCGATGAGATGAAGATGACAACACGCTGGATGAAAGCGCATAAAAATGAGTTAAAAGCGTTTGTTAAGGCCTCAATACTGATAGAGCCTAACAGCGTAAAAAGGGCTGCAGCCAAACCTTTCGCCATTATTTATGAAAAATTTTGGGGCTATCCTTTATTGATGGCAGCTTCTAAAGAAGAGGCTTTAGTAACAGCAAAAAAATTGCTATAAGTAAAACAGGCAGGTATCCCGGTAAAAAACACGAGGAAAGGCAACATCACCACATAGCTGTGGGCTGATTAGCCGGGTTATTCGACGTAATACACTCTGAAAGTGAGGGAAATGATTCCGTATTTGCGGAATCGAGTTTTACTGTAGATGTTGGTAATGGCTTAAAGGGCGTTAGAAAAAGATCTTCATCTTAATTCATAGATTTGGGCATGCCGGGCCATTATTTATCCAGTAGTTACTTTCCACTGCTTGCACAGACAGGCTCTGTACGAAGGACAAGATCCGCTGAGAGCGGGATACGGATTGTGGCTCACCGTCTCAAATGACATTTTCTTAAACTTTATCCGGCCTAACTAAGTGACCATCTGCATGAGATGTAAACCTATTCTACTTTACTGAAGGGAACTACAATCTTCCCTGAGATACTCACTGATACCTGGTTACGCCCCGCCCTTTTGGCAAAGTACAGGGCTTCGTCAGCATGGCGAAGAGCCTCTTCACGCGCGACTTCCTGACCACTAAAAACGGCTACACCCGCTGAAACGGCCATTCTGCCTACGCCAGGAAAGTTAGCTTTGCTTACCTCCAGACGAATGCGCTCTGCTGTAGCGGCACCGTCCAGAATAGACGTATTTGGCAGTAGTATAATGAACTCCTCTCCTCCAAACCTACTGACCAGATCTGTCGGTCGACTCGCCTTTTCGAGTAACTCCGCAAGGCCGACCAAAGCAAAATCTCCCGCGTCATGACCAAATTTATCATTAATGTACTTAAAGTGATCGATATCAATCGCGATGATGCAGTGTTCTGCACTGTCAACCATTTCTTCAGCCGTCACGGTAAAGCCGCGCCGGTTATAAAGCCCCGTAAGGGGATCTGTCATTGCATCATCACTGATAGCGGCCATATGTCCTGATACAGCCCTACGGTGATCACGAACGGCATCTGCCAGGCATTCAGCTTCATAATACCATGCATGTATACCGATGACCGACTCCGCAGTAGCATTACTACCTCCTTCTCGTACCATTGCTGCAAGCTTCTCGAGTGGTAAAGCAATGCGTCCCGCAAGCAGTACCATGACACCTGAGGTCAGTGCCAGGATTCCGATAATGAACCAGAAGGTATTTCTCACAGAGTTCAAAAGTATAGCTTTTACCGTTTCAGACGTACCGGCCATAAAGACATTCCAGCCGGTGGAACGAAGGTTCGCATATCCGATCAGTAATTTATGTCCGTTGTTTTCAATGCTGAACTGTCCACTTTGCGTATCGGCCAGGCGTTTCTGGATCGAGACAGGAAGAACCATCTTAGTACCGGTCTTGCCTGGGTCTTGACTGTAAATAATCAGCCCTTCATTGCTGACAATACTGACAACAGAGTCCTTTCCAAAAAAATGCCGACTAAGGATATCGCTAAGCATGCTCTGCTTTTTGAGATAAATTGTTCCTCCGATATAGCCGAGATAATTACCTTTAGAGGTGAAAAGCGGCTGAGAGATAAAGATGACGTAATTACCAGTTTCTGCGGTGAAAGGGGGAGAGATATATGGTTTTTCCATATCAACAGACTGCAGGCTGACAACAGGTTTAAGTCTGACACCGACAAGTTTCAGGCTTTGAGGCGATGTGGCAGTAACTACCGCGTTCCGGTTTACCACGACGACTGTATTGAAAAAGCCGGACTGCAGCCTTAACCGCTCGCTTTCACTGGCCAGTTGAACAACATCATCAAGCGTATTTATCTGAGACGCACTCCAGGCCAGTTCCTGCTGCGCAGTTTTGAGGTAGCGGTCGATTGTGTCAGCGAGCTTTTGAGCGTAAGCGATGTTATCGCTTAGTAAGCTTTCTTCGATGTTTTTTTTCTGGAAAAGAAAGAGCGCCCCCATCATCAGCATGCAAGTAATAATAACCCCTCCTGCGGTAAGCGAAGTCAGAAGAAGCCGGAGATGAATTTTTCTTTTTAACATTACAAAATCCGGATTTTAATTTTTCTTAAACATTATATCCATCAGCATTGGGTCTAAATCCCCGATTAGATAACTAAAAAGGTGGCTTTTGGGAGCGTTCGAAAGTCAAAAAAGACTCTTACAGACATTGATGAATGTATGGTCACGATTGATGATGAACAGGACATATGACTGACCAAAAATCATTTGTCATGATAAAAATATCAGTGGCAGGTTACCGGCGTCCAAAAGATTATTGTTCATCGGTGCTTCTGCAGCCTCAGCCGAACTCAGTCATAGCCCCTCGTAAGCATTTAAAGGGCAATATTGATACTGGAGAAAAGTTGGATGAATACAAATACCCATTCCTATGGGCAGTAATATGATCGTACTTTGGCTGCATATATTGGCTCAGAAAAACATCGCTGTCAGTCAGAGCTATTACCTCAGGTATCATGACAATCCTGCCGGTGCATTTGTCAAGCCAGTTGCACAGGCCATGCGTCTTTCCGTTTAAGCCAGAGCGGGTTCCTATTGTTCAAGTCAGACGATTGTTAGCAACGTCCGCACCTGGCACAGAGCGGACTTGCTGACTGAACTGAAAGTTCGCTATGAGCGAGATATTGACATTAAAAAGCTGCGAATCATAGCCTTCCTCAAAGGGTATGCATGCGGGCATGAAAGCTAGCGTGATGTATATCGTAAATAAGCATCCCCTGATAATATAGGGGGGCTTTTCAAAGATGTAACGAGGCAAGTATATTGGAATGGCATGATAAAAATGGAAAATATGACTATGTTCAGAACCCTCGCTTTAGCTCCACTTCTGCTGTCCCAAACAATTTGCTTCGCGGCCTCACATGAACAGGTAATGCTTTTAAATGCAGAACAAAAAATCGGTACCGAGGTTATTTGTCATGTCCCACTGAATATTATTGTGGACCAGAAGCCCGTCACACTGGATTTTAAAAACAGTATGACCGTGATTTCAAACCAAGGAAAAATTAGAACGTATCAGGTCATTGCAACGTTTGTACCCTATGGCACAACTACACCTGTTATCACACAACGCTATCATCTTACCGTTACAACAGACGAAACAGGCCAAACACATAAAATCGTTCCGAACAGTGTCAACGTAACCAGTCCATACTCTGTTGAGTTGGCCCATAAAAATGAATCTCAGCTTCGCAATGCCTCTGAAAGTTATCAATCTGATAGCATGGTGTCAGTAACTGATTTTCCGAACTTCACTATTCAGGGATATGAAAATGGTCCTATCACTCGATGCGCTATATTCCCTAAAAACAGTAGTAGTTAGTACATTCCGATGTTAGCAACGTTGGCTTATGGCATATAGTGGACTTTTGCGCCACAACGCTCGCTATGAGCGAAAAGTGGGCGTCAATATGACGGCGACTGTCAAATTCAACATGACTGACCTGCCCCCTACGATTAATACACCGCCAGGGTAGCAATGTCCGCTTCTGGCACGAAGTCGCATGCTGGAAAGAACTTAGGCAGCTGTGAGCGAGAAGCGGGCGTTCGCAGTTATCCGATAGTAGAAGAGTTTGCTGATTAGGTCGTGTATTCATCTGCAGGGGGCAGGTCACCGCTTTGAGCGAGGAGCAGACGTTCACAACTATCATCGCCATTGATAAAGCTCTACTCACCTTCCCGTGTGTTAACCGACAGGGAGCAGATCACCGTATTTTACATAGCCCTCCAGCGTTGCATCCGCAACGTCGATTCCGATCACCTCGGAGAACTAATCGACACTACGACCACGGCGTTTAAATGCTTATTTGAGAATTAGTCGCTAAGCCATGACCATACTTTATATACACCATACCCAACTAAAGCTACGCCTCCCGCGGCAAGCACAACGGGGGCCGCAGCTACTGTAGCTGCTGAAGCTCCAGTTAAGCCAACAATAGTACTCGCTCCACCAGAGAAAGCTGCTGTAGTTAACCCTGCACCACTAGCAACAGACGATATACCGGTCAATGCTGAAGTACCGGATGTCATTGCCCCTGATGCTATAGCTCGCGTAGCAACTTGACGGCTTGCGATGGACGCCGCAGTTCTTAATACCGTGGGGGCTGTTTGAGTTATTTTATAATAGCTGTAAGCATTGAACCCCGCCTGCCCTACAGATACTGCCATAGTCTTCACTGTTTTGACCTGAGCGCTTTCACTAACGCCAGTCACACACCATGTCGCAAAATGCTCACAGTTGTTGTTGAATAAATTATATCCATCCTCACCCAGTCTGGATTTAGCCCTTTTCACAATATCTACATTGGAGTAAACACATTTAGCATCCAGATGTTCGATTATGGCAACTTCGCTCTGGTTCTGATTGAAGTCTTCAAACGAAGTCTCACAGATTTTACCTTTGCTTAACCCACTTGCCAGACCTGAATAGTGGATAACTTTACCACTCCCAATGTAAATACCATGATGAGTATATCCGGTACGTTTGGATGAAAGGTGTGCGCCAAGGGTAAACATCGATTACTCCATTTTCAGCTAATCATATCCGCCGAGTTTATACCCGAAAGTATTGTTTGGAAATCACCAAGCGTTCAAATTATCTTGTAAAGACTTTTCCCCCTTATGACAGGAGAAGTTAAACGAGGTTAATGATGTCCGCGTTGAGCGAGGAACGGACGGATTGCTATTGATTGCACCACAAGGTGATTTAAGCGTCTAATGTGGTTGAAAATCACAGGTCATTAAAGTTAGGTATTTTTTTGCCGATGTAACATGGACATCCATTCACGGAGGAAGGCACATGAGAAGTTTGGTTTTATCTGCGTTGCTTCTATTAACTATAGTTCCAGCTTCGTATGGTCAAGAAAATATTCAGCACAAACAAATTAAACCATATGTGATTAATTTTCTTAAAAAAGTAGCGAGTTCATCGGCAAGTTGTGATTTATTCAAAGATTTTTTAGCAAAAGATCCTTCAAATGAAAGTAATAAGAAAATGATGTTGGGTTTTTGCGATAGCGATATTGATTTTTCAAAGCCAATATCATTCTCCGAAATGAGCACTCATCACTTTGAGGGGGCGAATTATGTGTGCGGAATCATTTCTGGCCGAACAAAAATCAATCAAAAAATAGGTGCTCGGTTTATCTCTGCAGAGCCACAACACTTGATATTAGACGTTAAGTACTCACGCCGTCCGATTGCATACACGATTGATGATAAATCCTTAGTTTATGAGTATCACTTGCAGATGAAGTCATTTAATGAGCTTAACAAAAAATATTGCCAGTGAATGATAATTCAGGCTGATGTTCCGATAAACTGTAAGGTGGTTGTATCCACGCATAACTCATATAGTTTTCAGCAAGTGAGATATACTTCGACTTCCGGCACGGAACGGACATGTATGCTCGGCAATGCCAGCAGTGGGCAAGCAGCAGGTTAATTTACAGTGAATGTCTGCGATTCCACTCATCCACCACATCCCCTAAATTTTTTGGGGCATCATTTCTTATACAGACCATAAACGCACGATCAAATCGAAAATCCGGGCTACATTCATCAATCATGAAACGACGAACATTTTGTGTATTTTTGTAATTTTTATCAACGACAGTGGTGCGGGTTAAAGAAGAACTGTGCCAGTCGATCTTCACTTGTTTACTCCTATATAAACAAACGGTATCAGCCTCAAAACTAGCACTATTGATGTGTCCTCTTATGGCACAAAGCGGACATTTGCGGCTGGCAACGTTTATCGTGTGTGGTGAGTTGGCAAAGAATTATGATTTCTGAGTTAAGAGTTAACGGCTGACCCTGCCACGCGAGCAACGCACCCTGACTGCATTATCCATTCAGGGAGTGTTATTCATGAAAATCCCCCTCAGCAGCCTTACCATCCTGTTTCTGACCGCAGGTGCCCACGCCGGCACCGTGATTTATACCGACCATGCGCACCCCGTTAACGGCGAACTGAGTCCCGACGTCACCGTCACAGAGCTGGACGCGCCCGACCGCCTATTGGCGCAGCAATTCGGCCCGCTCTCCGCTGCCCCCGCGCAGGCTGAGCAGCAGGCCCGGGCGGTCATCACCTCGCCGGCGTTCCGTCAGAATCAGCAGGCGTTAGCGGCGAGCTATGCCGGCGTCGCACACGCCTGGTCACTCGGGCTGGAAAAGTACCCGGCAGTGGTGTTCGACGATAAATGGGTGGTGTACGGCACCACCGATGTCGCCGCAGCCCGGGCGAAACTCAATGCCTGGCGGGAGAAACAGCCGTGAACATGCACCTGTCCCGTCCGCGCCGGCTGATGCTGGCCACGCTGTTTACCTGCACCGGCACGCTTGCCAGCGTGAACACCGCGAGCCTGGTCTCCAGCGCCATGAGCCCGGACTGTATCAGCTGGCGCATCAGCGGCATCTGCTACTGGCTGCTCTGCACACCTTTCGGCTGCACGGTGAAAACCTCGGTCAAAGTCACCCACTACATTCCGGAAGCCGTGGTCTCTGCCTACCTTAACCCGGGCGACAACCCGTGGACCGAAATGTCTGCCGTGAGCGCCACGGCGGGCGGCGCTGAAAGCCTGGTATCCGGCGGTCTTGCCGGCGTGCCTGCAGGTGGTGGCCGTCAGGAGATGAAGGCTCCGGGCATGCGCAAGCAGAACCTGCATTTCTACTACGGCGATGCATATGGCCACCCGGCGACGTCGATTATCGGCGGCATGGTGCCGGGCTACTCCTGCCGCTCAGCCGCCACGCCGTTCGTGCCGTATTTTGTGAGCGCCATGGACGCGCTGGCCTGGCGAACGGGCGTGCCGGAGTCGCTCTATCCGGAAGCGCTCATCCCCGGAAAACGTGATATCGGGAATACCTTTGCCGGCGAGATGTGGGGCAACGTTTATCCCCGCAGCGGCTTCGTGACGCAGACCGACAGCTACAAATCGGCGGCCGTTGCGGTCCAGCGCGTGGCCGACATCATCACCCGCGAGGGACAGCTGCACGTCTATAACCCACTTGTTGGCCAGCGGTCTCCGGGTTACTGGCCACCGGACCCCGTTACCGAAAACACCGGCACAAAAAACCACAAGTGGCAGCGGCTTTCGCCGCAGCTGTCGCAGAGCTGCGCGGTCTTTCCGGACACGGGTGGCCAGACGGCGGAAAGCGGCGATTATGCCTGGGCACTCTGGCAGCCATACAGCTGCTGTAAGCGACGTGGCCAGACCTTCCTGTACAGCACCGATTTTTAATAAGGACACACAGCATGAAGAATTTCAGCGTTAAAAAACTGCGCGTGGCCACGGGCGCGTTAATCCTTTCGCTGGCGATGCCGGCACTGGCCATCGACACCACGCTTTCCTCGCAGGGCGCCGGCGTCAGCGGTGCCATCAACGACGGGCTGTTCTATTCCATCGGCGGCGGCTCGGTCATTTCGCCGCCCTCAACCCGCAGCAACATGTCGCGCCTCGGTCTGGACGGCGGCTGGAGCAGTGATTTGATGTGCGGCAACTTCGACCTGAAAACCACGGTCGGTAACCAGCTGAACGGCATCACCAGCGGATTCAAGGACCTCATGGGCAACGTCATTCAGGGGGCGACCGGCGCGGTGATGAGCATGCCGGCGATGGCCATTCAGCGTGCCAATCCGGGTCTGTATGAAATGCTGACCAACGGCGTGCTGCAGGCGGGCCTGAACTTCGACAAGGCCCAGCTCAACTGCCAGAACATGTCGAAAAAGCTGGCCGACTATACCCTGGGCAGCAAGTGGCAGCAGGCGGCGGTGTCTGAAGAGTATAAAGACATCGTGGCATCGAGCGGCGGTGATGCGGTATCGAGCGACCAGAAGCTGCAGAAGGCCACCGGCGAAGAAGGTGTGACCTGGGTCGGTGGCCAGAAACGCGGCGGCAAGGGACAGCCGGCGATTCAGCCCACGCGCGACCTGGCAAAAGCCGGCTACAACATGATGAACAGCCTGCCGGTGACCAGCAACAGCAGCGTAGGCTCATCCAGCTGTAACGGTACGGCCTGCCAGCGCTACAAATCCTCCGATGAAGCCGCAGCGGCCGTTGTTAAAGTTCTTGGCGATCGCTCTATCCGTACCTGCCGTGAAACCAGCGAGTGCACCAGCGGCGGCGCGGATAACCAGCCGGGCAGCACCGTTGCCGGCACCGGCTTCTCGCCGGTTCTGGAAGATGCCACCAAAACCAACCTGGAGCAGCTCAGCAAACTGGTTAACGGTCAGCTGCAGCCCACGGCCGATAATCTGGCCGCGCTCAAAACTGGCAGCCTTGTCGTCACGCGCGGCGTGATTCAGGCGCTGCGCGATGACCCGGACAGGGCCGCACTAGTGCAGCGACTGGCGGGTGAGCTGGCCATGGCTGACACGGTTGAGGCGGCACTCACCATGCGCCGCATGCTGACGACCGGTGAGTCTGAACCGAATGCGGCCGAACAGCCTGAGGCTATCGCCGAGGGTGATCGTCGAGTGGATGCGCTCGACCGCGAGCTGAACGCGCTGCGTAACGAGATGGAGCTGCGCAAATCCATCAGCAGTAACAGCCTGCTGACCACGCTTGAGCGTCAGGGCGAACGTAATCAGGATAACCAGCTGCAGCAGAAAGCCGGTAATCAGGACCAGGGCTTCAGTCAGATGAGTCAGCCTCAGCCGGGAGGAAACTGACATGAAACGCAGATTACTGAGCGGCTTCACCGGCCGCATTTTGCTGATATTCCTCAGCACCGTCGTGGCCATGGCCGCGATTTTTGGCCTGGCTTCGGTGTTCATGGCGTACGACCCGGATGGTCACCTTATTCAGAAGTGGCTCTATGACAGCCGCTGGGCCATGTTTGCCTGGCGACTGTGTATGTACGTATTCATCGGGTGCATCTGGATTATGAAGCTGCGGCCGCGCCTGCTTAAGCGCTGGCCGGACGCTGCCGGAGGCCTGCCGCGCCTGGAGCGCCTTGCCATCATTTATCTTCTGGCCACGGAGTACGTGGCCTGGTCAAATGCGGTTCAGGGAGGCTGAGATGACGGCAAACAGTTACCTGGAATACTTCCTCATCCTGTTTGGCTGGGTCCTCAATAACTCAATGTGGGGCATCCTCAGCAATACCGGCCTCTTCGCGCTGCCGCTGGTTTTTAAGGTACTTGGCGTGTGGCTGAAGGTGCGGGAGGAAGGTGCCGATGAGGGAAACAAAGGCGTTCTGGCGCTGCCGCGCATCGAGCACGCCATCTATGTCTCATTTCTGGTCATGCTGGTCTGCTGCATTCCGCTGCTGCCGGTGGATATCAGCACGATCAAGTTTGACGACGCGCGGGCAAAACAGTGTGGCTTCAGCGTACCGACGCCGCAGAACTCCGGCTATAAAGGGCTCGTCAACGACTTCGACGGCCGTACGGCTGAGGTGCCGGTGTGGTGGTATCTGCTGCATGCGATGTCGAAAGGCACCACACAGGCGATGATTGCGTCCATTCCCTGCGGCACGCAGCTGCGGCAGCTGCGCTTTGACGTTCAGAACACTAAACTGCGCGACCCGGTAGTGCTGCAGGAGGTCCAGGACTTCGCAAACCAGTGCTACTCCCGGGCCTATTTTAAGCTGAAGAACAGCAATAGCCAGCTGAGTGACGCCACCATCAACTCGGTCGGCTGGATTGGTAGTGACTATTTCCTTAACACTGCAGGTTATTATGACTATTACACGGCCATGACGCCACGAAGCCAGTGGCCCTACAGCAGCAGCCGGGACAGTGGCTATCCAGATACAGGCCAGGGGGGATATCCAACGTGCAAAACGTGGTGGTCAGACGGCAGCAACGGACTGCGCAAACGCGTGCTGGCCAGCTTCAGCGAATCTACCCGAAAAGAGCTTCAGCGCCAGTTCCCGGGCACTCAGTGGGAAGAGCCGGCGCTACGCTGGCTGGTCAGCCCCAGCAACGCAGAAATTTCAGGCAGCGGTGTCACTTACATGTCCGGCAGTGCGGACACAACAAGCGGTATCGGAGGGAGCCTGTCTCGGTTTGCGTCCACGGTCGGGCTGGGCATGAAGCAGGTTGAGGCCTTGCCGGGTTTTGATGCCCTTAAGCAGGCACTGCCGATGATTCAGGCGCTGCTTCAGATGATGATCATCATCGTTATACCTGTGCTGATGATGTTCAGTGCCTATGAGCCAAAGACGGTTGTGACGATTTCGTTTGCGCTGTTTGCTCTGCAGTTCATCACGTTCTGGTGGGCACTGGCGGGTTGGCTGGATGACAGACTGATTACCATCCTCTACTCAAACCTGGCCGCAGGCGGGCTGGCATCGGGGCAGCCTATTGCAGACTTCCTCAGCTCACCGCGTGACGGATGGATCATGAACATGGTTCTGGGGATGATGTATTTGGTATTTCCGAGTTTTTGGGTCGGTATGATGAGCTGGGTGGGAATAAATCTCGGAGGTGTGATGAGTAGCATGATGGAAAAGGCATCGTCAGGTGCTCAAAACGCAGGGGAACAGGGTGGCGCGATAGCGAAAGATGTTGTTTCTAAAGGTATTTCTAAAATCTAGGCCAAATCAAAGTCAAAGCCGATACAGATGTATCGGCTTTAGTCTTCAGAAAACCAATTGGCATGCTTACCACGACCAAATAGCTTTTCATCTCTTAATTGTTGCTCGTGTTTTAAACGGTCTAAAGATGATGTCTTTTTCTTGGCAACTAAAAAGGAAAGCACTTTAGCCGCACTCTTCAATGAATCGCTCAGGTCTCCGCTAACAGAGCGACCATTCTCGTACTTATTAAGCTCTTCATTCCAGTCGCTGGCCATGAAATTTGCCTCCGATACTATGGGAACTGCCCTGCTTCAAGATTACTTTAAAGACAGCTGGATTGGCAAGTTTTTGTACAACTCTCAGCGCTATGGTTTTCAGAACTGAGCCTGTGAAAATCATCTTTCTCAGAGCCAGGACAGTTTCGCAATCGATTACAAAATTTATCTCACTGCAAGTAAGATGAATAAGATATATATAAGCGGACTCGTTATATAAACCAGAATGGAATGAAAATGAACTCATTTAAAACCTTTGAATTGGATAGAAACCTGATTAACTCAAAAATTCGCATAAAAAACGAAATTCTTGCAGCTTGCATTGGTTATGGGAGTAAAGTTCAGCAATATAAATTCATCACAGGCTTTTGTGAGCAAAAAAGAAACGGATATGCAATTTTACTTGAGTTTATTTCAATTTTATTTAAAGATTCTAAACTACCCATTAAAAATGACAGGATATATTCATGGTATAGGAATGATAGCGATGTTAAAGGTTTGATAGAATCTCTCAGTAATTCACAATTAAGCGAAATCATTACCGAGCTAAATGAAGTTTACGGAAACACACAGAGTCTTTTAAACTCTGCAGGAGTTACTCATGTTAATTTAAGGCGCGAGATCCCCCCCAAAGGAATACCACGCCGTATAAGTAAAAGAGTCAGAATATCGCAATTCGGAATTGACAGAATGAGCTATGATAGCTTATTGATGCTTTACAAAGCATCAGCAAATATTCTTGGTTGCGAAACAATACCTTTATACATGGATGTTGCAAACTCTTTCACCGACACTAACAAGAAAGGCGGTTACGGCTCTATTTCTCTGAGTTTCAATATACCAATAGAAGATGTATTGTATTCTTACCTCACTCTCCCAGGCAATCAGATGGAAGGCGAGGAATGGGTTGCAATTAATCGCTCTTCTACTGGCATTATTGAATTTCCTGTTTCAAAAATTACCATTGATGACAAAACAGTTGAATCCTTTTATGAAGATGCCTGTAGTCATCTAAGTGCTGAATGTGCAAAGCAATTATTCGATTTAGATTACTCAAAAACATGGGGGAACGTGCCACATTTTCTCTCACGCTTTCTATCTTAAAATCCAAAGACGTGAAGTCAGTAGTGTAAGGGGTCTTTTAACAGTTTGCCTTCAGGGCTGTTCCCGTATTTTTCCCACATTCATCTATGACATTTAGCTTGTAAATGGATCTCATAACGATCTAACATTCCGATCGTTGTACCGTTGCTTTTGCAACACGCCAATGTCCCGGCAATCTGAGAGGGACGCCTTCGGGTGATTGCACTGCCAAAACCGTCATGACCTGAGAGACGGAGCCTTCGGGCGGTAACTTCGTTTAACCTTTGAGAACGAAGATCGTGTTGCGATAAAGGTCCTTTCTTTTACTAAGCCATTTCTGGCATTTTCTGATTACGGTTTCGGCCGTATCGCTTTCACTTTTCTTTACGCACTGACGCTGAAGGGCTGCTGCGAACTTTGCAACGCGGGTATGACCATTTGGAACATTTGGGCATCTTCCACGTTTGCATTGAAAGCAGAGGAGCGCGGCGTCACTTGTGTACGAGTGAAACGAGTACCAAGTGACGCGCGCAGCGCATTACGGACAGCGCTTACGCACTGTACCTTCAACGAAAGGTCTACCAACTGACCAACACGTATTAAAGTTTTTCTGACGGCCTCAATACGTTTTTCATCTCAATTTTGATTGATTCTCAACCTATCGTTCATTCGCTTACTAAAGACATGAACGCCACTTAAAAGGAGAAATCGGCACGATATCGATGGCGACACCAGAAAACTGGTGTGTGGAGGCAGACTGATTCATTTCAGCCCGGCGAAAGCCGCGAACAGGTCAGAGACCTGGGGAGCCTTGCAATAACTCAACATTTCGCCGCCCCGATGCACAGATGTCTGCCGAGACGCAGGAAGCGCAAAATAAACCGTGCCGTCGGGGTGAAATTTTATCGTCTGTAATCGTTGTGCAGCCGGTGACAGAGCTTTTCCGTTCACACGCACGGAAAAGCTCTGTCACCTCATTGAATGGAGAGTGGTCTGTGGCAAAGCTGAATAAAAATTTAAAAACCCTTGCCCGCCAGGCGGGCGGAAGTTTCAAAACTGTATCTGACCGTACAAAAATTGCTGACCGGTTTGCAGACAGAATGTTCAGTCTCAATATTCAAATTCGGGACATTAAATACATAAAGACAAATCACATAGAGACTTATATTAGAAGCCGTCTGGCGGAAAATATATCTAAACGTACTCTCCAAAATGAAATGGCGGCGATACGCGCAATACTGCGTGTATCGGGTAAAACGTTCATGTCTGATCCAGATCACCCGAAGTTGAGTAATGATGCTTTGAATATTTCTGGGACAAGTCGTGATGGAACAAAGAAAGCAATAACGGATGATTATTTCAATAAAGTTTTTTTATCTGTCAGTGAAAAGGATGAAGGCGTAGCATGTGCAATGAAAATTTCACGCCTTTTAGGTTTGAGAACTGAGGAAACTGTTCAGTCCGTAAAATCACTACAGACATGGAAGAAAGCATTAATAAATGGCGAAGAGAAAGTCCGTGTCGTTTTTGGCACTAAGGGAGGAAGGCCCAGAGAAACAACTATTATAAATCGGCAGGAAACCTTGGATTTTATAAACAAAGCCATAAAGTTCTCCTCAGAAAACAATAACAGACTGATAGATAAACCATCTATTCACTTGGCGATTGAACGATACAGAAATGTAGTCAGAGAGGCCGGTCTGTTTGGAGAGTTCGCTCCCCACAGCCTAAGATATGCGTACACTCAAGATGTAATAAGGTTACATAAAGAAAATGGCTTCAGCCTTGAAGAGGCTGAAGCACTGGCTTCAATGGATTTAGGTCATGGTGATGGTCGGGGGCATTATGTAGCTCGCATCTATAATAAAAAATGATAAAAGTCCGTTTTAAATCACTGACAATCCACTGATTACTCTACTCAAATATTCTATGAGCTAATTTAACAAACGCGAACGAGCTGATAGAGAATATATTTACTGAAGTTTTAAGGCGTATGTATTGAATATACTATCATAGGTTTCTTCATCTGAATCTCTAAAATATTTATGGATATAGTCTGGCACAGGGTTACCAGAAGCTCTGTAAGTGAAGATTTGATCTTGAATTGACCTTGTTAGTTTTTCTAACTTTTCATTTTCAATAACTTTCTTCTCAACGAGCTCTTGGAGTGCGCTTTCAACTTTTACGCGCAAACTATCAGCTTTCTCTGCAGCCTTTTTGTTTTCATTAACGAAACGATGATAAAATTGATATATTGGCATAATTATAGCCACAAAAGCTATAAACTTAAGAAATTCCAGATTGGCGAAAAGCATTGAAACACTGAAAAGGGCGATATTAATAGCCATTATAATTGTTACAATAAATGACGTTTTTCTCTTTAGTCTCGCGTCCCATCCTAAATTTTTGCTTTGACATAACATCCTCATTATCAATGAGTTTACATTTATAGGGAAATTCAAATACCAATTTTTAAGTGATGAATCGCCATTTTTTTCCAGATATGATCGTGCGGGGCTATCTGAATCAGATACACTTACCTTTTTTTCGGCAACAATTTCATTCCAGGGCATATCATAGAGCAGCGTATCGTACTCTTCTTGAATCTTTGCAGCCTGTTTTTTACACGTTGTTATATAGTTCAGGAGGAAGTTGTTAATTATTAAGAATCCCAATCCATAAACTGTAAGAAAACTTTTTAACCAAGGAAACGTGAATCCAGGTATGAAACTTAGAATGAAGAAGAAAAAGGTTAAGCATGATGGTACAACCACACCTAAGCAAAAACTCCACCAAAGAAGTATTTTTACTTTTGAATATATGAATCGTTGTGCGGCAAGTAATCTTAACATCAATGGTTCATTCTGTTTTTCGAAGAAATTATTCATTAATCATCAGCTCCAGGAAAATTTTTACCAAAAATTTCTTTCCAAATTTCGCCAGCTTTTTCTGGATCAAGGAATTCCTGACTTGATGCCTGTTCAGCTTTTACTGCATCTTCTAAAGCCAACTCCCTGATTTTCCACTGGTCACCCCATTCCAGGCCATTAATATCGCCTTGAAAGTTTTTCTGGTCGTAGACTGGCCCCAATATTGCGTCTGCGAGTGACCTAAGTGCATGCGGAAATTCATGAGGAATATATTCGCTCATACCATCTTCAAATAGTGAGTCATAACGATTAAGCATTATAGTCTCAAGAAGGTACGAACCAATAGCGGGAACGCCACGTTTCTTTTTCCAGTACTTAATTAAACGAATAATGTTTAATACTTTACCACCATGTTTTTGATTAATGCTCGTCGTTCTGTCTTTATCTATACGTGGGTCAGTTTTTTTCCAGTGTCCATTACCATCAGGGATGAGAAAAAATTTATTTCCTTGATCATCTGGCACTGTAGAAAAGGCTGGTACTATATCAAAATTCCAAGTATATGAACTCAATTTTAATGTGGCTGCTTCGCCCTGACGTTTACTTACAGCGCTTGAATATTGAGGTACGTTTTGCAAAGCCGATACAAATCTGTTTACTACTCGCCTAGAGTTTATCCAAAGTTTTGTATCATCGAGAAAATTATTAAATTTAGAGTCAGCCCCAGCCGTGAGCATTATTGTATCACCATACTCAGAATAGCTACTACCCTGCGCATGCATGAGAATCATCATATCAATGTCATCAAGTTCTCTAATTTTCGTTTTCCTCGAAAAAGAGCCGAACCACATTTTCGGACTTTGTTGAAGGATTGGAAAATCATCGTACTTATCTGGGAAATTTAATATTTGATTATCTACAAGCCAATTCCTACTTCTTTTTCCATCTTTACTTGCTTCAGAGTCAAGATTGACTTGATCTTTCATGAAGTCCTTAAATGCAGAACTGATTGCATAAGCCATTTATGTTTCCTAGAGGTTTTATAAATAATTTTTTAATTAAACCGATAGTTCTAAAGAGTTTTTTTCAGAACAGTGATGCCCTGTTCAAAAGAAGTCTCTGAAGATAATGAAAAATTTTATTTTATTTCACGAAGATCAACTTCAGCTACATTCATTACATAAATTTCCCTGAAGAGTTCGTTGAGATTAATCCTAACCTTTGCCTATAGGAAAATCCAGTTTTTCTTAACAGTTTTGCATGTATTTTCTTCTTTAGTGCATTTCAGGATCGTATCTTCATATCTTGATACCGGTCTAAATTTTATTGCTGTTACGATGGGTTCATTAGTTGGTACAAACTGCTACTGACTATAATTCTTATCAAGGCTTGCGGAGGAATAAATCCTACAGTACGATATTTGTGCTAACTGTTGCCATCACGACAACTGCCAATGTTCCGGTGATTTGAGAGGAACGCCTTCGGGTAATCACACGCCAATGTCATCATTACCTGAGAGATGGCGCTTTCGGGCGGTAACAAATCTGTTTAACCTTTGAAAACAGAGACCCCTGCGGTTAAGGTCCTTTTCTACTTCGCACCACACTCCCATACACCAGTTTTACTCATCTGGCATTCTGTGCCTGATTCTCACTCCTGAGGGATACTTTCCCTCCGGGACGGTTCCCTTTTTATTAAGGAATCGTACCCATGCATTACACCAGAATGATCAACCCTCTTACGTTACTGAATTGTGACTCGCCAGCTTCAGCAAAAATCTTGGTGGATTACGTAAAAACTCAGCTTAACGTGCGTCTGGATTACAGACTCGTGGTCGATGCAGATCCACAGGTTCCTGCTGACGGCCTTCCGGACTACCTTACTTTTCTGAGACATGTCGCGCTCGCAGTTGGTTTTGCGACTGAGCATGGATACATCAGACATGCCTTTACCGAACAGGCAGTGAACGAGCTTACTCTTTTGGGGACAAGTGTTCACAGTCTTCACTGGAATGCGGCTTTTTATGAGGGCGCTACCCGGTCCCGAGAGGACAAAGAGCTGGACAACGCTACAGAGCAACTGCGTGCAATGTTTTATCAGAGCGCTGATGCTTCTGACATCGTCTGACCGCCTTATTAACCGAACTGTTTCTCACCCTAACGGGACTTCTGTCCCCGTCAGGGGCAGGGTTCCCCAATGATTTAAGGAATCCTTTATGAACGCATTAACTCTTAACGAAGATTTTCAAATCAGTGCCGCCGAACGTGACGCTTACAAAGTTGCACTGGCCAAAGCAGAAGGTGACCTGCTGATTATTGCAGCGCATCGTCGCCTTGGTCTTAACACCAGTACCGATGAAGACGGTTTTCCATACTATGTCTGGGAAATGGCTGACGTTGCCCGGGACTTGGCCGAGCTGTCTGTACGCGAACTCGTGCCGGCATCATGGCAGTCTTTTTTTGAAATCCTCTGCCACATGGCCAGAAACATTGATGAAGCAGCCTGGACGTTTTTTTTCAACAGCGCCGTTAGAGACGAAGAGGGCTTCATGTATGACTTACGTGAGCAAGAGCGCTACGGTTGCAGCTGAGGTGCTTGATTATGGAACTATTTAACAACACTGAATTGTGTCTAATCGCTGAATGGTGCGTTGAATGTGACATCATCCCTGATCGTGTTACAGAAAGCGAAGTCCGCGCTGCGTGCCGCTCTTTGGGTATTAAGCATGGCGATTTTTATGACCTTTATCAGGTTAAAGAAATCAGCGAACTGATGAAGTCTTGAATACATCAAAGAGCTGACTGATATGACTCACTAACCCTTGCGGGGATTTATCTCCCTGCGGAGACAAATCCTCCTTTTATCTGAAGGGGATTTTTCGATGAACACACTGGAATCTGAATACTGTTTATACGTTAAACGTGACAGCAGTGAATGGCACCGCATGTGGAAAAAACTGGCGCGCCATAAGCTCAACCGCTCACTTTCAGAGCCTACCGTCGCTGATTATGACGGCGAAATCTGGCAGTACATGTCGACCTGGGAAACCACGTCAGGCCTGTTGCCCGGTAAACGCTTTGAGCACCATTTCAGACATCGTGCGCACCCTCGTTGCGGGCGCACATATATAACCGTTGCTGCGAGCCGGGGTTTTAATCCGGACGATGCAGATAACGTCTATTACCGTCATTTCGGTTAACTGTTAACCACCGGCCTGAGTCAGTTTCTGATAAAGGCTTTAACCCGCGCGGGGACAACCTCCCCGCCACAGCGGCGGTGGTTTTCTCCGCGCTTAATCAGGAGAAAACCATGAGCAGTATAATGCTTTCACTTATCACCCGCCTTTCAGGCGCACTTAACCGGCTTGCCGGCAACCTGCAGCAACAGCAGGCAGAGTGGTTTACCAACCGCAGCGGCCGCTGCAGCTTTAAGGCAGACGTCGTGCCGACAGAGAACGGGTTTACGCCCGTCATCTCCCGTCGCACCGGCTTCACTCAGCGTGACTGGCGTGTTGACCAGTTACCGGGTGCCGGTACGTACGCAACGGCCCGTAAGGCCCTCAGGGCCGGTCGGCTGATGGCGCAGCAGATGGCGGAACTTCGCTACCGCTTTGACTGATGTTAACTGAATGACACTTCCCGGAGGGACCTTCCCTCCCGGGGAGGTCACCTCCTTTTTTAAGGAGCCACTATGATACGTTTCACCTCCACTCAGCTTCGTCCAGTTCTGTCTCTCAACCGGGGCTTAAGAGGCCCGGTGATACTCGAAAAAAACAACGGTATCTGTCTCCACCGCCCTGACTCCAGAAGGCTTGTAACCATCCCGCTGGCCTGGGCTGAAGGATGTAATCCCTTGTCAGATGACGGATGGCGTAAGCTTTCCGAGAGCCTGATAGCCGATGAAACCTTTTCTCATCAGTTTGACCTGAGTCAGAACGCCTGTGACGCAGTTTTGAATGAGCATCAGGACCTGATTATCTCCTTCATTTGCCAGACTCCGGGTGCCGTCAGGGTCTTTGCCGAAACAGGTGAGCCTGAGAAGATTTATCTTCCTGTCGGCATTTACCGTGAGAGGATCTCATGGCTTTACGACCAGTCCTTACGCCACTTCCATTCCTGCGTCGGTAATGCGGAACGCCTGAGCTGGCGTTCACAGGCGCTGAATGTGCTCGACAGGGTTATCCGGCTCGATTCAAGGCGGGCTAAACCCTCTGACCGGCAGATGCTGGCCAGCGCTGTGCAGGATGTTCGCAAGCGTATCAGCCAGATTTCATCAGACGGATCGTTACGTTTTTACTCATAACATTTTTCCCACTCACCGGTGGCGCACTGTCCGCCACCGGGACAGATGCGCCGTTTTTTTAGAGGCGCATCCCATGAAGAAAAAAACTGCCGGCCGTAAGGCCACAACGGAACAACAGACTGACCTTTATCAGCAGGTCACCGACAAAATCATCATCGCGCTGGAAAACGGCGTGCCGCCCTGGCGTCGGCCATGGCGTTCTGCGCAGAAGGTCTACGGCAGCGGGCTGCCGGTCAACGCCGTCACGGGCAGACACTACAGCGGCGTCAACGTGCCACTGCTGTGGATGGCTGCAGAGGAAGCGGGTTACGGCGCCGATCGCTGGCTCACGTATCAGCAGGCAAAGGCTGCCGGCGGACAGGTCAGAAAAGGCGAGCGCAGCTCAATGGCCATCATCTTCAAACCGTTTGAAAAGCAGCTCCGCGACGGCAATGACAGTCCGGTGTTCAGGGACGGCGTGCCGGTGATGGAAAAGCTGGCCATGATGAAACCCCTGCAGCTGTTCAACGTTGCGCAGTGTGAAGGGCTACCCGATAAGGTGTATGCCCCCACGATGATGCAACCGGATACTCCCCCTGAGGGTTTCTCAACCGGACAGCAGCAACAGGTTCTGGAGATACTCAACGCAACCGGCGTGAAGTGCTCTTCTCACCGGCAGAACCGGGCGTATTACAGCCCGGGGGCAGATCGGATTGTGTTGCCTACAACTTCACAGTTTCGTTCACCTGAAGACTACTGGTCCACGCTGCTGCACGAACTGGTGCACGCGACCGGCCATCGCAGCCGCCTCGATCGTGAGGGGATAACCTCCTCATCAAGAGAGTTCGGTGACCCCGTTTACGCTTTTGAGGAGCTGATAGCGGAAACCGGCAGTGCATTTCTCTGTGCACATCTCGGCATTTTTGGTGAGGTACAGCACGAGAGCTACCTGAACGGCTGGCTCAGCGTTTTACGTAATGACAAAAAGGCGTTTTTCCGTGCCTGCCGGTTTGCCCGGGAAGCATCGGAATACCTGCTGAAGCCGCTGGGTGAAACCCGGAGCGAAGCAGCGTAATTAACCCCGGCGACGTCAGTCGCCATCATCCCCCTGAGGGCACTCTCCTCAGGGAGATGCCCTCTTTTTTAAACGTAGAAGAGGAGTACAACGATGTTTTCATGGTGCAAAAACCGTCTGGAAATTACCGGTAAGTCTGGCTGCATCGATGTCATGCAGTCGTGGATTAACGGCACTGAAGCGCCGCTTTACCGCCACGCCATACGGCAGGCCATAAAGCTGTTTCTCGCCGGCTGTGCCGGTATGCTCAAACCCGTCAAGGCAACGGAATATCGTGCTTATCCGGAGCTGGTTTCATCAGGCACCGGCGTCGGCACATCACCCAACCAGGCGTTTCAGCATTTCCTGGAACTGCTTGAGAAGGATGCCTGGCTTGACGGCAAAACGCTCTCGCGAATGGACAAAATCTGGGTTCAGTCCGGCATCGGCGACATTAAGTGGGAAAGTATCCCTCATGCAGCCCGCCAGACCATCTCCCGGCTTATGGCCGTTCATTACGCCGACTGGTTTGGCGTCGCCTCTGCGGGCGGTCAGTTTGACCCGCAGGAGCGCTGGGAGTGGCTCAGTATAAAACCGGACACAACCTGTCCGTGTGACATGCTGATGGTGATGCCGTCACGTCTGGCCACCGAGCTCAACGGGGACAGCGGTCTGTTCAGTGGCCTCAACACCACATCAGAACTCTATACCCAGCTCTTCGGGACGGAGTTTCCGGCGGGGCACCGGCTGGAGTGTAGTCGTGACGATATCGGGTCACTGAAGCTGACGTTCTCTTCTCCCTGGTATCCGCCGTCGGCGGAAGTCATGGGGCAGATGTCGCAGAAGTTTGAATGTGAAATCCGTCACTACTGGCTGTCTCCGGATGCCGGCACGTCGGGTTATAACTGTTTTGACCGCGGTGACCACGTCGACAGCGGCCCTTATCCGGAGGATGAGGTGCAGTATCCTGTGAGTGAAGGAGCCCGTCTGTATCAGTTCAGTGCTGAAGGAGGTGCTCCTGCCACTCCGGCCGTTGCACATTACGCCGGCGTTCGCGCATGACGTTACCAACCGACAGACCGGTATCTCAGGTCTGTCAGACAATGGCCACAGCATCTGCTGTGGCCGCTTTTTCACCCGAAGGGGGAACATCGTTTCCCTTACGGGGCGTGTTCCCCCTTTTTAATGAGGAAACACGCATGAGCATCCGTACCGACCATGAGAAAGAGTTCATCTCCCTGTTCAACTCCATCGCCCGGGGCACCCGGCGTCTTCAGGTGTTTACCGACTTCATCAGCTGCAGCGTTATTGCGATTCAGAATGGACTGCAGTTCTGTGATAAACGTGAAAAGAAATACATGGCCATCGTGGCCAGATACAAAAAAGAGGACGTTTTATCGATGGCCAGACTGCTGGCCTGTGTAGTGAACGGCCTGGAAGAAAAGATTTGTGACTTTCTCGGACGCATTTACATGCTGCTGGAGCTCGGTGACAAAGACAAAGAGCAGTATTTTACTCCGTGGAGCGTGGCGCTGTTGATGGCGCAGCTGCAGTTCGGCGCGCAACTCAGCAAGCCTGAAGAGGTGTTCAGAGACAAGCCGTTTATCACTTTTGCTGAACCGGCCTGCGGCGCAGGTGCAATGACGCTCGCATTTGCCAGCATGCTCCGGCAGGCAGGTTATTCACCTCACCGGTATCTGTGGGTGTCGGTAACCGACATCGACCCGCTGGCGGCGGGCATGGCCTATATCCAGCTGTCGCTTTGCGGTATACCCGGCGAGGTTGTTATAGGGAACGCATTATGTGACGAACGGCGACGCGTTCTGCTTACGCCGGTACATTACTTAGAGGGATGGTCAGGACGACTGCAGAAGCATGTCAAAAAGCCCGACAAGCAGAGTGAAGAGGCTGCATGACGGAAACAAGCGGCAGTCTGATAATCAAATGAGAGCTTTAATTTACAGACAAAAGGGGGCATTTGCCCCCTTTTTTACTACTTAATAAAACGCTCCAGAAGCCACTTAAATAGCGAGCTTAAGGCAATTCTGCTGATCCAAACCAATGGAACAACGAACGGTTTTGCATTCCCGTTACGGTCAAAAAACAGATTCTTGATCATTATTTTGTTCCCATATGATCACTTTACATGGAGCCGAATCTGCCTCTACAATGACGTCGTCAACATTCAGTAGTGCAGTTCAGCCATGGATTCACTTCTGACAAAAAACACCTTCTGGTGTGCGAAAGGCTAAAGGCATTGCAGTGCTTTTGGCCTTTTTTATTTCCATTTTGAATCCTCTCATTTTCAGCCTCAGCCTACATGTTGTTACCTTCATCGCAGGTAACCACATCATATTGGCTTATTCTAGTATTTTGCTGGCGGCGGGCAACAGGAAAAAATGATGTCTGCAGGGGTTGTATTTTCTGCGGCTTTTCCTAGGCCGCGTCTTATAAGGCCGCACGTCCTGTCAACCATTCTGAGAAAATATTGCGATTAATGATCGACCGCTGTTTTTTCAAACATTCCCTGTCTGTTTAAAAGTTGTTCTGTCACTTTTGTCACCGTCTCGCTATTTTTTTTCGCATATCAGGGGCATACAAAAATCCTACCTGAGCTTCGTTGACTGTCGAGCAGTTACTCGATAATACTGTATATATAAACAGTAAAAAAGGGAGGTACCATGACATGCTCACTTTATACAAATACCCGCTATCCCCGATCTCGATAGCTGCACCACTTTTCCTCGAAACCTGTCAGGCAGGTTTTCCCAGCCCTGCTCAGGATTATGTTGAGCGCGAGTTAGACCTCAACGAATATTGTGTCATGCGTCCTGCAGCCACGTTTTTTGTCCGCGCCTCCGGACAGTCTATGACAGACATTGGTCTCAACAGCGGTGATTTAATGGTGGTCGATAAGGCCGAATCTCCCCGGCACGGCGACATAGTCATTGCTGAGATTGAGGGTGAGTTTACCGTTAAACGCCTGCTGCTCCGCCCCAGGCTGACGCTTCAACCCATGAATCCTTCCTTTCCTCCCATATATCCCGATCCGGAAACGCTACAGATTTTCGGCGTGGTCACCTCGTTTATTCATAAAACCCGGGGTGAGTAATGTTCGCCATTGTGGACGTCAACAGCTTTTATGCGAGCTGTGAAAAAGTCTTCAGACCTGATTTGCGTAACCAGGCTGTCGTCGTCCTGAGTAACAACGATGGTTGCGTCATCGCCCGTAGTGCTGAAAGTAAAAAATTTGTACGAATGGGTGAACCCTGGTTTAAGATTAAAAACGAAAATTTACCTGTTAAAATTCATGCGTTTAGCTCTAACTATGCGTTATACGCCTCGATGTCGAACAGGGTAATGAGCGTTTTAGAGGCTCTGTCACCTCGCGTGGAACAGTATTCGATTGATGAGATGTTTCTGGACGTACGTGGAATCGATTTTTGCACGGACTTCGAGACGTTTGGCCGCGAAGTCCGGCGCAGTGTGCGTGAACATACCGGCCTTACGGTTGGAGTCGGTATAGGCAAAACCAAAACGCTTGCAAAATCAGCCCAGTGGAGCAGCAAGGAGTGGCCCCAGTTTGGTGGTGTGCTGGCCATCACGTCGCACGTCCGTGCAGAGAAAATGCTGGCCCGCCAGCCCGTTGAGGAGGTCTGGGGGGTCGGCAGACGCATTGCCAAAAAACTGAACAGCATGGGAATTACAACCGCACTGGAGCTCTCCCGTGCCAATCCTGCAATGATCCGTAAACACTTCAGCGTGGTACTGGAGCGAACGGTGCGCGAGCTGAACGGCGAGAGCTGTATCAGTCTGGAAGAGGCACCGCCGGCTAAGCAGCAGATCGTGTGCTCCCGTTCGTTCGGCGAAAGGGTCACCGAGTATGAACACATGAGGCAGGCAATCTGTCAGCATGCCGAACGCGCGGCCGTTAAATTAAGAGGGGAAAAACAATACTGCAGACAGGTTTGTGCATTCATCAAAACCTCACCTTTTTCGCCCGGGGAGACTTACTATGGTAACGTGGCTTCAGAGACGCTTATGTCGCCCAGTCAGGATTCCAGAGACATTATAGAGGCTGCAATGAGAGCACTTGATCGGGTGTGGATAAGCGGCCATCGCTATGCCAAAGCAGGCGTTATGCTGAACGACTTCACTCCCTCAGGTGTTGCCCAGCTCAACCTCTTTGACGAAGTTCAACCCAGAGCTAACAGTAAGCCTCTGATGCAGGTGATAGATCATATTAATCAGACCGGGATGGGGAATATCTGGTTTGCCGGCCGAGGAATAGCGCCGGCATGGCAGATGAAGCGAGAGATGCTTTCACCAGCCTATACCACACGCTGGAGTGATATTCCTGTCGCCAGGCTTTAGACAATCCGTATATGATGATTATTCGAAAATTTCTATGGAATGAATATGATGACCAATCCTTTGAGCTGGGAGAACTGGAGCAAGGTTTATTTAAACAAGAAAAAAAATAAAAAAGCCTCACTTGAACGGTGGGGGCTACGAAATCTTCATTCTGTGGAAAATCTTGATTACATTGTATCTGAAGTTAAAAAAACATACTTAAATAACAACCCTCATGTCAAAGTCAGCGCAAACTCAGTTTGGATTGATGGGACGCCTCAGGCAGAATTTACAGTAAGCCATTACAAGCGTGTGTATAACAATTCATCCTCAATCAGCAGCAATGCTACACAGCCAAACTTTAAATTTTACAAAAATGAAGTCCTGAATTGTGAGCTGGCAGACCTTTTGTTTATTTTCAATGAATTCAACAGCCAAAATAGTTATAAAAGAGTACGCGCCGTTTTGTTACAGGGTAAGTGCTCAGATAAAGATAATTTGTTACCCAATGGGCCTTCAACAGAGAAAGAAAGGAAGCTACTTGAATCAGTTAACCGGAATGAAAAACTGACATTATATCCTGGTACAAAAGCGTCTGGTAAGGATATAGGGTCTTACACGTTGGGGGGCAATGCGCCAGGACTGGCTGATTGCGCTAAGTACCTGATGATGCCTAAATATGAAACGTGGAGCTATAACACGCCTGGCTATGTTGATCCGTACGTAATAGGTTGGCCAGTAGACTCATCAAATAAAAGTCTCGGTACAACAACAAATTACCTAGAGGCAATCATCAAAGAAATGCTCAAACATGGGACGATGGGAAGGGATGTTCAAATTCGAAATGGCGCTATAGACAGGAGCTGCCCATGGTCAAGGATGATTGATGATTTGCTGACAAGTTACGATGGAGTAACAATGAAAGGCTACAAGAATCAAAAAAGGGTGTATACATCATCCGGACATGCACCTGACTACATCAACAGTCTTGGCTTGATGATAAATCATCAGCAATGGCTTACGTATTTGGACCAACTTGAATTCGAATTTTTGGTTATAAATAAATACTTTGAAACTCTTGAGTGGATTGAACGTCAATATTATTTCCACATGAGACGAATGGATTATTGCAATAGGAACAACCTACCTTTTTGGTCCGGCCCAGTCATTTCTACGATAACAGTTAATATTGACTATCATGAAGGTGAATTTTTACGAGATTGATTTAGCAACTGGCAAAAAATAATAACCCCGTACCTACGGGGTTTCGCGTTTATCCTGTTCAGGTGCCCATTCGAGTCCGCATTTATCGCAGGACCATTTTCCGTTTGGATTTTTCCTGATGCCATAGAAATTGCAAAAGGGACATGTTTTTGGTTTATACACTATTTTCCATCCTCTTTCTGATAGACAGGGTCCGTACCACGCGGAAACTTCAAGGCCTCGTTTCGGTAGTGCTGAAGCCTTTGTCTGAAGTATTCCTGTAGCTCTTCCGGTTGCTGTCTCTCGACTTCCGAAGGAATCACCGGCAGATTCATGCGTTCTTTATAAGCAACTCCTGATGCGGCCAGATCCACGTTGACCTTATCACGTTCCTCTTTGCTTTTTGCTGCTATGTTGTGCGACATATGAAGTCCTCCCTGACAGAAGTATATCAGGAAAGGTGCGCTGTTTAGTTTAAGCCTATGGCGTCACATGGTGCATGGTGTCTGGGAGCTCAATCCGGTCAAGGCTGCGTCTTAATGCACTGTACAAAAAGTCGCACTCAGCCTGTTTATTGGCTTTAAAGGGTTTTTCGGAAAGCCACTGGGCATTACCCGGCCAGCCGAGGACTTTAAGGACCTGACGACCACGGAGATAAAGCAGTCCCCAGCCCGGGGGCAAATCTGCAACAGTGATTATGCCGGGTTCAGACAGATAAAAACGCCAGTCGCCCAGACCCGTTTCGGGGGCGATGCGAAACGGCTTTTTCCGGTCAGCCAGAAAGTCAGCTCTGGAGCACTTACACTCGATCAGGCATGATGCACCATTGCGAAATCCAATAGCGTCGGGTAACTCCCCGGAATTACTCCATGCACGAAATCCGTCGCCGAGCGTAACGGGGAATCCGTTGCTGCGCAGAAATCGTTCTGCTCGCCGGCACATTATTTCATGAGCATTCACACCCGGTGAGGGCAGAGCTTTTATTTCATTATTTACGAGTGTTTTTTTTCTTATAAAGACCATCAGGGGCCTCTTCGTATTGATTTTCTTTTTCAGGATTAATCGTGATGTGGAAGCGCGTCAGGCTCATTCACAATATCCGTATTCGATATGCTCTGAAGATAGGCCAGTGCGGTCTCAAGCTGGTCGAATTCTTTTAAATCAACTCTGCTCATATAACTTTCAGTTAATATGCCGTAAAAATTTGTATGAGTGTTATAGATGAATGAATAAGAACACTCCTTAGTGGGGAGGTTATGAATGCTCATTAATTTTTCATTGCTTTCACTGGCTCTGATGTATTGCATGACAAATTCAACCATAGCGATATTTTGTGCCAA
>NZ_JAVAXU010000015.1:0-88623 GCF_041954965.1 Pantoea sp. BS_8 | reverse complement strand
ATGAGCATGAACACCTCCGGCACGACGGAACGGCGTGACGGCCTTACAGGGCGCGACCGCGCCCGGTGAACGCACCGGCGACAGCCGGTTGCAGCCCTTGACCTCAGCCATCAGACCTTAGCCGGGAGGCCCGAAACGCGGCCCTTTGCGGTTCGGCGGAGACGGGCGGCAGCTTTTCCGCCGCCTGTCGGAGTAGGGCTGACGACTGCCCGCCAGGGCAGGAGCCGAAGGGGGCCATGTTCAGGTTGTGGCTTCTGAAAAGGCGAAAAGGGTTCATCAGACAGAGGAAACTGGCCATAAACTCACCCGGCCATACCCGTTCTGGCATGAATACTGGCCAGAATGGTCACATTACGTATCAGAGTGGTCACGCTGCCCCGCAAAGTCACAGCACGCGGAGGGAGGGAGCCGGTGCGTCAGCACCGGGTTTTGCCCGGCCCGGAGGGCCTGCAGGGTCTGCGCCCTGCACGGCACGGGATCAGCCTGCGGCTTCATCCCTGAAATGCTCACCGGCGCGGATAAGCAGCTCGCAGAACGGCAGATCACAGGTGCATAAGATTTGCCAGCAGATCGGTAATGGCCGTTTCTGCCAGGTCATTTTTACTTTCCAGCCCCGTGCAGCGGGCGAAGGTGACGACTGCCGCCGCAGCGCTACAGGACACGTCGGTTGTCTCCCACGGAACCGGATGCAGCGCGTAATCCGCCAGGTCATCGAGGTCGGCTATTTTCAGCGATCCCGGATTCGCAACCTGTGTGGGCGTTGTCGCACCGGATGGAGTGTTATTCAGCATGGGGCACTTCTCCTTAGTTTGAGAGAGGGGGGCCGGAAAACACCGGCCCCGCCCCGTCAGATACGCACTTTACGGTTATAGATGGCACGCCAGTCGTTGTAATCGCTGCCTTTTCGCAGCGGCTCCAGACGGCACAGGTTCTCGGCCAGCCCGTTCATGACCAGAATGCGCTCAACCGCTTCAAACCACGACTCCGCCTCTGCCACCGGAAACCACATATTCGCATTGTGGCCACTCAGCAGCGGATGACCGCAGAAATGCACACCCCTGCCCCGCTTCGTTTCGCAACCCGTTACAGTCACCGTGGCCCTCACTTCCTCAGATGGCGTGCGGCGGGCGAGCTGCTCGACGATGTCATTCCAGCACCATTCTTCGTCTTCCGGCACGGCCAGATCGATGCAGTTCAGCGACTGGCATTCCGCGCGGGCCGACAGCCTGGCGATTTCCTTCAGGGTAGGATCATCATTCGCCCCTTCCGTGCTGTGAATAAACTGACCGTGGATGTAAAACGCTTCATCCCCGTTATCCAGGGTGATGACACAGTACTGGCCCAGCGCGCGGGCAATGTCGTCCTCGGTGACGATTGTCAGGTCGGCATTTTCTGTCTGATTCTGCTGGCTCATGCTCTGGCTCCCGTCATTGTGTTAACGGTCGTCATGAACTGCTGCCAGAGATAAAACGGCATCGCAGGCACATGAGCTTGCTGGCCGCTGAGCAGTGCGTTTACAAACAGCGCCGCCTGTGCGACGATTTGCGGGTCAAAATTCATATTCGTAGCTCCGAGTTTGATTTTGATGTGGCGGGTAGCTCCAACTACCCGCCGTGAAGAAAGCAGGGGCAACCCTGCTTTTTTTGCGCCTAAAACTCCATGCCCTCCATGATTTCGGTTTCATCCAGGCGCGTGGACGGATGCTGATATTCCCGCAGCGCTTCAGTCACATGCGGATCGTTCAGCCACACAGCGTGAACGCTGGTCAGGTTGAGCAGGTCGGCCTCCTGGCGTAGCTGGCGGGCCGTCTCATAGTTATCCCAGCCGGACTCGTAAGCGGCCTGCTTACGCAGCGCCTGTTTCTGTGCCGCAATACGTTCTAACGCAGCCGGATCGGTTTCCGGCACGGCCCACTCCAGCGTGCGGGCATTGCCGCGCAGCACGACGCGGCGTGCAATGTCGGTAATGGTGGCGATGTGCGGTTCAAAACCGAGCGCGCAGTACTGGCCCTCAAGCCAGTCACCGCTCAGGCTTGTCTTTACCAGCAGCTCCATTGCCTCCGGGAGAGTGTCCGCACGGCCCAGGGAGATTTCCATGTCACACCAGTACGTGCCCGAATTCCCGTCCTCTTCGGGAAACTCCATGCGACCGCTGACGGTAAGGCCAAACGGGCGCGACGCCTCGATATAAAACTGACGCACCAGTTCACGCTGACGTGGCGCATGTTCCTGAAGGTGTTCCAGGGCTGGCAGATCAGGCCCGTGTGCCCAGCGCCACCCTGCAGAGAATGTTTCAATGGCCAGTGACCGGACGGATGTCGCCAGTTCGTGCGCAAACGGGGTAGCGATATCACCTTGATCAATCATCGTCGTGATGAGTTCTGACGCGCACCGGATATCAGATAACATGTCCTCCCCGTCATCCGGACCAGTCGCCTCCAGCGCATCCAGCGCGCGGTACGTCATCAGATTACCTTCCAGTTGAGTGAGGGCGACCAGGCGGTTTGTACGCACGGCCAGTTGCACGTCGAAGTTTTTTAAAACCCGTGTTTCGGTAGATTCAGAAGCGGCGGTTTTGACGTTGACGTTGTGGGTGTTCATGCTGGTTCTCCTCTCTCGGTTGCTGTTATCCATGTTTCGGTGAGTTCATCGCGGCGAAGGGCAAAGTGGCACCGGCCGCCGACCGGAACACAGGCGTCCCGGAAGCCGCAGCGCAAGCGAGCCGGGTTTACGGCGAGTGCGAACGGGTGAGGAACGGCGTCAGCGAACCTGTGTGGGAGGGAGAAGGACTGTGCGACTGTCAGCCCTCCGCGGTGGACCACCGGAACAGAACAGCCGCACGGGATAACATGAGCATGAACACCTCCGGCACGACGGAACGGCGTGACGGCCTTACAGGGCGCGACCGCGCCCGGTGAACGCACCGGCGACAGCCGGTTGCAGCCCTTGACCTCAGCCATCAGACCTTAGCCGGGAGGCCCGAAACGCGGCCCTTTGCGGTTCGGCGGAGACGGGCGGCAGCTTTTTCGCCGCCTGTCGGAGTAGGGCTGACGACTGCCCGCCAGGGCAGGAGCCGAAGGGGGCCATGTCCCGGCTGTTGGTGTTAAGTCAGTAAAGGCAGCAACCGCATACTGGCCAGCAGAACCGGCACCGGCATAAAGACAGCAGGGGAATAAAACATACCGGCAGGAAGCTGAACAGAACGCGGCGGGGGATGTGCGGTGCGTCAGCACCGCCTCTCCCCTGCCCCGCAGGGGCGCGGGGTTTATGCGGCGGTGCAGGCAGGGATGAACCCCGCCCGCGTTTACCGGCCTGTCAGGCGGCATCTGACAGGGAGCGCATGAAATCCATCATCGCGTTAATTCTGCGCTGCGCTTTCAGCCTCTCCTCAAACCCGTTGATGTAATACACCGGCGTGTAACGCACGCGGCTGAACTTCATTGTCAGCGTGTTGCCGGTGATGACTTCCGCAGGAATGCCCAGCAACGAAAGCTGGATAAACGCCATGTCCGCCGCCACCGGATCGATGTCGATGCAGTTTACAAACATCTGCTCTGAGGGATTCAGCCCCACCTCAAGCATACATTCGGCCACCGCAACCACCATGCCGCCCGCGCCACAGGTCGGCTCTGACAGCGTAAACAGCCCTTCACGCTTCACGGCTTCCTCCACGCCTGGCATGAGCATGCGCGCCATCAGCGACTGTACGGAGTACGGCGTAAAATACTGCCCCTGCCTGCCGTCGCCCAGCTCCAGCTCCATGAAAATGGCCCCCAGGAAATCATGAAACTTCGCCTCCAGCGCGCTCACCATCAGGCTGAAAAGGCGGTGAAGGTCGCTGATGTCCTCCGGCCTGTAGCGCCCGCAGATTTTGCGGCAGCGCTCCATGCTTTCCGGTGCGCGGATCGTGGCAAGGTCGAGTTCACTGGCCGCCAGCGTGATAAAGTCGCTGAACACATCCCAGCGGCGCAGGTGCCGGGCCGTGTGCCTGAACACGCTGACGAACTGTTTACGCGCCGTCTCGATACTCATCATGCGATGCTCAGGGGACGGATCGCAGGCGGGCGCTGACGGGTTGAGGACAACCGGCGCGGGGGCGGGATCTTCAGCCTGGTTAAAAAAATCGGCAAAATCTAACTGTGACATAAACCACTCCTTTAACAGCCGCCCCGCAGGGGGCGGCCGGATTTACATCACGCGAGGCCGAGGCCTGCGTAAACCAGTGTCATGAACTGCTGCCAGTGCTCCAGACGAATAGCCGGAACGCGGGCGCGCTTCCCTTTGCGCAGGGCATTTACAAATGCCTGCGCGTGTGACACGATTTGCGGGTCAAATTGCATGGGTTTATCTCCATGTTGGTTTTACGATGCCGGATGCAAACTTTTGCGGGTGAGTCATCCGGCGTGGACAGAGCAGGCTCAGGCCTGCTTTTTTCATTTCTGACTCAGGTCAAAAGCCTCCTTAACGCGCGTCATGATCTGCGCGTGGCTAAGGTGGGAATAATCCCGCAGCCGGAAGTAACGCGCTCCGGCCCGGGCGTAAATGTCGGTCACCTGCCCGCAGTAAAACTCGGCCAGCATGAACGTTTCACACTCCCCGTCTTCACTGCATGACCAGTTCAGCGGATACGCCACGCCCAGCGCGTCGTGAAAGCGGTGAACGTCGGTTTCTGCTGGCGCTCTCAGCGCCGCTTTTTCACGGCCCTGCCAGTAAAGGCGCTCCTCTTCGGCGGTTTCACGCCCGCCGTCGTACACTGAAACAATAAAAGCCGCCTGTTCAGGCGAGAGACGTTTCAGGATGTCGGACTCGTTGCCCGTCAGGGCGTCACGGATAATCAGGTTCATAAAGTTCTCCCTGTCAGTGGTTGAGGGTTACGCCGCCTGCGCGGCGCATAAAAATCACCAGATGTTTTCGCGCCAGAAGTAAAAGCCCGCGTCCAGTTCCGTGCGCAGGTAGTTCAGTGCGTATTCCCATGCGCCCTGACCTATTTCACCGAACTGCGCCAGGGCAACGTCACGCGTTGCCAGCCACGCCCGCACCAGCGGAAACGGCAGACGTGGGCGACTGGCTGACCAGTCCGGCACGGCATCGCGCAGGGCTTCCGCGAGGCTCAGCAGCGAACCGAGCAGCAGTTCCGCACGTTCGCTCTCTTCCATGCCGTCCTCTGCCAGATGGCCCAGAAATGCCAGCGTCTGCGCGACACCGGACGGAAGGCCGTTGACGTTTGTCCGTAAAACCCGTGTTTCGGTAGATTCAGAAGCGGCGGTTTTGACGTTGACGTTGTGGGTGTTCATGCTGGTTCTCCTCTCTCGGTTGCTGTTATCCATGTTTCGGTGAGTTCATCGCGGCGAAGGGCAAAGTGGCACCGGCCGCCGACCGGAACACAGGCGTCCCGGAAGCCGCAGCGCAAGCGAGCCGTTTTTTCGGCGAGTGCGAACGGGTGAGGAACGGCGTCAGCGAACCTGTGTGGGAGGGAGAAGGACTGTGCGACTGTCAGCCCTCCGCGGTGGACCACCGGAACAGAACAGCCGCACGGGATGACATGAGCATGAACACCTCCGGCACGGCGGAACGGCGTGACGGCCTTACAGGGCGCGACCGCGCCCGGTGAACGCACCGGCGAAGCCGGTTGCAGCCCTTGACCTCAGCCATCAGACCTTAGCCGGGAGGCCCGAAACGCGGCCCTTTGCGGTTCGGCGGAGACGGGCGGCAGCTTTATCGCCGCCGGTCGGAGTAGGGCTGACGACTGCCCGCCAGGGCAGGAGCCGAAGGGGGCCATGTTTCACAGGGGTTTGCTTTAAGAGAAGCCTGAGAGAAAAACGGAGGCGAACACGGAGAAGATGAACACTGAGAAGATGAACACAGACAGGAAAATGCCGGAAAAATCCGCCTTAACACAATCACTTAAACCCCGCCCGGCTGAGCGGGGTCAGCAGTCAGCTTCAGCGCATCATACTGAGCAGCCTGATAAAACGTACAACCCTCATTCCAGCCTTCCAAATGACATACAGACTGCACACGATCATGACGGCCATCATTGACAGCACCAGCGGATTATTCACCCCCGTCATCACCTCATGCATGTTTACTGCCTGGACTAAATCCATCACAACCCTCTCTGTTTCATTTTACGGGTTAACAGGTTTATCGGTCTTCGCTTCAACACAGCGCACCATGTCGGGCTGGCGGACACTGTAAAAACCCCGTGGTTTAGAAATACTTTCCCTGAACTGCTCGCAGACATCCATATTGGGCATCGGGGTGACGTTCCAGCTACTGC
Source organism: Pantoea sp. BS_8 (assembly GCF_041954965.1). Lineage (NCBI taxonomy): Bacteria > Pseudomonadati > Pseudomonadota > Gammaproteobacteria > Enterobacterales > Erwiniaceae > Pantoea > Pantoea sp. BS_8. The sequence continues at coordinate 82,344 of NZ_JAVAXU010000015.1, read as the reverse complement.
CATACGCTACGTTTGATGAGATAACGAGGTAAACAAATATGTGAGTCACAGTTTTTCCCTTATCAGAAGCACCTCATCAGGCGCTATATTACCGAAAATTAATCTGTTTATGACTCTGCGATTAACACCCGTTTCTGACCGTCCCAGTTATTCATCGCCCGAATCACCGCCGCTGCGCCAGTATTCAATGTCTTCATCAAGCGCTTTGATGTGTTCATCCAGCGCATTAAGAAGCTGCTCCGTACCCGTCTCCAGCGGCCCGGAAAGGCCGTCCCATTCTGACACCATTTCGGTTATTTTTGCGCGTATGGTGGCCAGCTTCCGGCGCTGACTGCGGGCCGTTTTCAGTTCGGTAACGTAATCGCCTCTGCTCATGCTACCTCCCTGCCCTGCGTGAGCTTGTTCGGCACCATCCAGCGCTCCAGCACACGCACCGCTTCGCCCGCCTCCCCTGACCGGAAACCGGCCTCGGCGGTGAGCCGCCACAACGGCTCACCGTAAAAGTACAGCCGGACAAAACCGGCCATCGAGGGAAAGCGATCAGCCCAGCGGTAAAACTGGCTGATCAGCTCGCTCTCGCTGACCGCTGTGTCTGACCACTTCGAGGCCCAGCTGGCGACCGTGGCCGGCGTCTGGAAGGCGAGTTCGATTTCAGCCTGCGCCGTCAGCGCCTGAACTGCCAGCGCCTTCAGTGCCTCCCTGCGGCGAAACTGGCGGCTGTATTTTTCGGCGCACATCTCTGCCTTTCTGTGTCGCCGCTCGCCGCGCTGAAAGATGACTTCCGGAAAGAGCAGGCGGGCCGCATCCGACGGCAGCGGGTGGGTGGCGCAGCCCCCGCTTTCGATGAGCCAGTCAACGGCCCGCAGCCACTCGCGCTTGCGGCCGCGTAATTCTTCCCCGCGCAGAACGGGATCGAAGAAGCGCAGTTCACGCAGGGTAATGCGCTTGCTGCCCTTCAGGAAGCGGAAGAACGCCTGCGCATAAGGGAAGTCAGCGCGAAGCGTCTGACGTTCGCGCCTGCGCTCCACGTAATCAACAGCCTGAAGCATCGCGCGCCGCGCCTCGCACAGCGGCACCAGGGAACGGTTATTGGGGATCATGCGTCGCCCTCCTGTACCAGATAATCTGCCAGGCCGCTGACGCTGTACTCCATCAGGCAGGCCTGCGCGGCAGCGGCGATCAGGGCGCTGATGCGCGCAGGATCGAACGGCGTCAGCCGGAGGACGTCGCGCACGCAGCCGCCATCCGCCGACGCGATCAGGACAAGCCACTCCCCGGCCACTTCGCCGGGACTGCACACGCAGAGGCAGAATGCCTCACAGGGCGGCGCGAAGCGCAACTGCACCGGGAACAGGCCGCCGAATTCGGCCCGGTACTCACCGTTGACCGTCCAGCCCTCCGGGACGGTCAGCAGGGAAAGCACTGCGCTGGTCAGCACATGCCTTTCGCCCTCGCCCCGTTCACGCCACTCTTCAAACTCACAGGGATGCATCGACGCCAGCACGCTGAGATTGTTCATTACGGTATTTTCCATGATGGTCTCCATGCGGCCCCGAAGGGCCGCGCTCCCTGTCAGGCCGCGTGAGCGGGATCGTTGTTGTCACTGTCGCTGTCAGCCTCGCTGACAGCGGCGTCGTCAGTGGCCTTTTCCGGCTCCGGCCCCTTCATCCAGGCAGGCACCCAGCGCGTGTCGCGCATTCTGTTTTCAGCCAGTTCTGCGGCGTCGCCCTTCTTCATTTTCTGTGCATCCCGCGCCGCGCCCGTGAGTCCGGCCTCGTTCAGGGCATCGATAATCTGGGCGTGTTTCAGGTCAGCGAACAATCCGGCTTTTGTCGGGTTCCACCAGTCGCGCAGGTGGAAGCCCAGCGCGGCCTCCAGTTCAATCAGGTTACTGCGCGAGGTGTGGCCACATTCGCGGGTCTGGACGCCGTCCACCGAGCAGGCGACACAGAAGGTCAACAGGGCCATGAGCGTTTCGCCGTTCAGGGTAAAAAATGTGGTGAAATCCTTAGCCCATTCCTGCGGCAGAAGGGCTTTCAGCCGCTGACGCTCCTCAGTAAGTGCCAGAAAGGCGGCCCCGTTTTCGCCGGAAGGCGCATTGCCCGTCAGGGTGGAATGTGACTCGGTCAGGCTGATCCGGAACGGTCTGCTGGGGGTATAACCGCCAGAGAACACGTTCCGGCAGAGTTGCCATGTCAGCAGGGCAATGGCTTTTTTCTGCTGCTGCATCAGCGCGGCCTGCACGGCAAGGGTGCGCTCAGAGGACATTTTCGTGAGCAGCGGCAGGCTGATCCCCTCGGCCTCATCGGGCGGTGACTGATATTCAAAGCGGCTGGCACCGGATGTCTGCGCGTCGTTTTCCTGCGGCTCCGTTTCACTGCTTTCTTCCGTTTCCTCCGTATTCACATCAGCAAGACGGATCACGCCGCGCTGGATAAGGAGATCGCCGTAACCGTTAAAGCCCACCACCACGCCTGACGTCGCGCGAAACTCCGGCGTCCACGCACGGATTTGCGCAGCTTTTTCAATGGCTTCCCACTCCCTCTCGGCATCGCTGTAGCCGTCATCGTCGCCGCCCTCCGCGCACTCGTCGCCTTTCTCATACAGCGCGGTCAGGCGCTGTTCTTCGTCATTGATGTAAACCGGTTCCGGCGCGTCCGTCAGGCGGTATTCCAGACCATCCCCGTGCGGCCACAGTGATCTCATCCGGCCCATGCTCCACTTCCAGCCCTCCTGTTCCTGGATTTCCTGCGCCATCGCCTCCAGCTTCTGCACGGTCAGTTTTTCCAGCAGCACGATGTCTGCCGTTCCTTCGCCCTCCTGCTGGCTGAACAGGTCTTCACGTACCACGCCGCCTGCGTTCTCGTAGGCCTCACGGCCCACGAACAGGAAACGGCGGTCGGTGACGGAAATTTCTTTGTCGGTGATCTGCTGTTTCAGCATGAAGAGGGGCAGGTCAGGCCTGCCCGATTTCACCGACTCGTAGACGCTCACCTGACGCTCCTGATCGTCTTCCAGGCAGAGCACCTGACACTGCTCAACGGTCAGTTTGTCGTCTGCCAGCAGCTTAAGGAGTGACGGGGCGAGGTTCGCGAGTTTGAGCATGCGCTGGACGTGGCGGGTGCTGTAACCCACCTCTGCACCAATCTGCTCGGCGGTTTTCCCCTGCGCCGCCTGCGTACCGAAGCTGGCTATCTGCTCTGCCGCATGCATGTCGCTGCGCTGGGCGTTTTCGACGTAAGAGACGAGCGCCGCCATGTCTTCGGTCACACGCTTGAACGCCACCGGATGATCGGGCGTCAGAACCTGCTGTGACAGCAGCAGATTCAGGGCGGTGAGGCGTCTGCCGCCTGCGGCCACCGCCAGTTGCCCGTCAGGCAGCGCGTGGGCGACCAGATTCTGCAACAGGCCGACCGACTTAATGGTGGCCGCCAGGCTCTCCACGCTCTCAGCAGAATACGGGATAGTGCGCGCATTGAGCGGCGACACCACGAACGCCGACAGGGGCGCGTACTCCAGTGGCGCGGCTTCAAGCGCCGCGCTGACCGCCGCCTGTTCTGCGTCGGTGACTTTTTTTGCGCTGGTTTTTTTTGCTGCTTTTGCATTAACATTGGCTACTGACATCGTTGATACCTCATAGATTAATGACTGTCACGCCCTGCGGAGTGACCTCTCCGGCAGGGCACCTTTCACTGCTTACTGCGTCTTGCGGATGCCGTACTCACCGATATAACGGTTCAGACCTTCCCCCGCATTTGACTCAAAATCCCATGCGCGCCAGACCAGAGCGCCGTCCTTACGCACGACCAGGCGAAAGTGCGTACCCTGATCGTCCTCGATGGCGACGTTGGTGTACTGCGCAGCGACCGCGTTCGCTTCCTCACGCGTAAAGGTGTCGTCCGGTAAGCGCACCACTGCTGACTTTTCCATGAAATCTCCTTTTTTTGCCCTTAAAAACCGTCACCCGTTGAGTTGCCGGGGCCGCGGTCTTGACGTTTTGCGGGGAACTGCTGCTTTCTCCCCAGGTTGTATCCTTCACCCGTTTGAGAGCCGTTCGCCGCAAAGGGCGTAACGGGCACGGGCCGGTGCAGCTGTCCGGGAGCGAGCGGAAAAATTTTTGGCCCGACAAAAAATTTTCCGGCGAGAGGCTTCAGCCGTCCCTGGACAGCCAGGCGGTTTGTGCTTGTCTCAGCCCCGGCGAAAGGACTCAGACGGGCGAACACAACCCCTGCGGAAAGCGGGAACCCGCCGCAACGGCGTGACGCGCGGGCGCGAAACGGCGTTGCCCCTTACATCCCGCCGTGTGTGCTGGCGGGATGCGCGGAGCGCCGGAGACGGCGCGACTGAGCGGCGCAGCCGGAACGGCTGCTGCAAGCGGAAGGTGTTGCGTCAGGATGGAAACCCGCTGCCCCGGAACGGGGCCGGGCAGAGACGGCGCGCCGGCTCTGTGCGAAGCATGACAGCCGACAGGACGCCCGGAGAGACAGCCCTTAAGGACGTCATAAGCCGTTCCCGGAGTGATAGGGCCGTCAGCTCTGTCATCCGGCCTGCAGCAGCAAAGGAAAAGAGAGTGGCGCGTCAGCGCCGCTCTCCTTTCCTTTGCCGCAGGCCAGAGGGGTTTGCGCGCGGTCAGACGATGGCGGGGGTTGCCTCCCCCGCTCACCTGTCAGACGGCTGGCGGCAGTGCGCCCGGATAGTGACGGGCCACGATGTCATTGACCTTTTCCACCAGGTCAGGGCGGGTAAAGGTGACGTGCGCGGAGCCTTTTTTAAAGGCGCGGACCGTGAAGTAAGCGCATGTCAGCACCTCGCCGAGATTCGACGAGCAGGCATTAATAAAATCGGCCAGCTGCATGCCCTCTGATACGCGCCAGTCCGGCACGGTTTTGCCGTCAAGCAGCCAGAACGGACGGGCAAGGTCGTTTAGCCGCTCCTGCCCGTAAGTGCGCACGGAAAACCAGCGGTTTGCGTGGTTGTCTATCACGCCACTCAGGATCACGCGTTTGCCGAGCATGCAGGGGTTATTGGTTTTGTAGTCCCACGACAGTTTGCGGAACACGTCGATGATCCCCTGCTCAAAGGTCGCAGCTTTATTCGCGTTGAGGTGGCGGAAGGTGCTGATCACGCTGTCAAAGCTGATTTCAGGGCAATCCTCGCCGTACAACTCCGCATCCCATGCTTTTTTCTGCTCTGCGCTCATCAGCGTCAGCATGCCGGTGTCACGCATCAGGCGATCCCATACCTGGCGATCAGCAAGGCGGCCAATCTGTCGGCGGAGGGTTTCACTCGCCTTGTCACCGCGTGCCGAACTTAGGCCGGATTCGATGATGTCCTTCATGCCGTAAAACCATTCTCGCCCGGACGCCTGCGCAAACGCGGCCTGCGCCTGCTGTATCAGGTGCATACCCTGCATGAACCACTCCACGCCGCTGTTGCGCTGCGCGATGATGCACTCAACCGGCACGGACGGGATGAGTTCGCCTGCATCCTCAAAACAGTGCATATCGGCGGTGAGTGCGGTCGTTGTGTCTGTCATGTTTTTTCTCCTTTCTGCTACGCCGCTCAGGTGCGGCGTGTCGCATTGTTTACGTGAGGGTGTCTACGCCTGTTGCTGCCTGGCCACTGCTTCGGCTTCGTGCTGTGCCTGCTCTGTGACGTCCTCGGGGTCGCCCAAAAACCAGCCCTTTACCGGCCTGAACTGCTCTACAAAAATTTTCTGCGCGCGCTTCGCCGTCACAGCCTCGACGCGTGTAAACAACGGTAACGAGCCTTTTTCGTCGCTGCCGAGAAACGCAACTTTGTAGATACGCTTTTCCTGCATCTGCCTGAACCTCTCTCCAGTCTGTTAAAGAACCGTCATCCGCTGAGTTGCCGGGGCCGCGGTTTTGACGTTTTGCGGGGAACTGCTGCTTGCTCACCAGGTTGTAACCTTCACCCGCTTGAGAGCCGTACGCCGCAAAGGGCGAATCAGGCACGGGCCGGTGCAGCTGTCCGGGCGCGAGCGGAAAAATTTTTGGCCAGACAAAAAATTTTCCGGCGAGAGGCTTCAGCCGTCCCTGGACAGCCAGGCGGTTTGTGCTTGTCTCAGCCCCGGCGAAAGGACTCATGCGCGTGAAAACAACCGGCAGCAGGAACCCGCCGCAACGGCGTGAGGCGCGGGCGCGAAACGGCGTTGCCCCTTACATCCCGCCGTGTGTTCTGGCGGGATGCACTGAGCGCCGGAGACGGCGCGACTGAGCGGCGCAGCCGGAACGGCTGCTGCAGGCGGAAGGTGTTGCGTCAGGATGGAAACCCGCTGCCCCGGAACGGGGCCGGGCAGAGACGGCGCGCCGGCTCTGTGCGGAGCATGACAGCCGACAGGACGCCCAGAGGTTGTTTATTTGGTGAGTTTGCAGCTAAATAAATTTTTAGCGAAATGGTTCATTACCTTGTATAAAATCATGTTAAATTCTAAAGATTATTCAGCATATTCAAGGTTACCCAAATGGATCATGAGCAACCAAAATTTCTTTATAAGTATCGAAGCATATCGAATAATCATGACTTGGCAGCAGACTACAGCTTGACCAACCTAATCAATTGCGAATCTATATTTTCCAGCCGACTTAATTTTAACGACCTTTTTGATTCAAAAATCCAGTTAATTAACCCCACCCCAAAAGAAATCAAGGAGTTAAGTTTTTTATGTGAAAAGTCTAAAAGACATATGCTTCAAAGTTATATATATAAAGGCAATTTCACCCTCGAAGGAGAGAAAATCCTCGCCGATATAGATGAACAACTCACTAAATTAATAGACACCTATGCCTTCATTTGCCTGTCTTCAAGAGCTGACAGCAATCTGATGTGGTCACATTACGCTGATTCACACAAAGGTTTTTGTATAGAATTCAAAAGCGAGTACATCAAGGCAGAAAAAGTAACTTACGCCAACAGAATCCCTTCGCTTAAAACCATTGACCTGATGAAAGTTAATCTTTTTGATGGTCCCCATGAAAAATTGGGTAACGATATTCTTGCTGCGCTTTGCACAAAGCTGGAAGAATGGAAATATGAATCGGAATACAGAGTAATTCTTTCCAGAAAGCAAGCTGAAATTCTTCGACCACCCTATTTTATAAAGGTAGCTTACGACCACCAATGGGTAGAGTCTGTAATTTTTGGATGCCGCATGGATAAAGACATAAAAAATTACATCATCCAGAATTTACCTGAAGGCACGAAATTTAAACAGGCTGTGCCTGGATTAAGCAGAATCGAGATTAAACCCTTTCAGGGTTAATCCCGATTCTGTCTGAACGTTATTACGCAATCTACTCCGGGACTTTTTTGATCTTTACCGCCTACTGGCGGACAAAAGCGGCGCGCAGCAACCTCGTATTGGCCTGTTTCGCCGCGCAGCTGCTTTCGATAGAGAAGCGGGAATATATCCCGCCACTCTGGCCAGATTATTTTACCAGGGCATTCTTAGCCTGTGCGACAGCCTTCCAGATGGGGCTGGGATCTTCATCCCCGCCTGTTTCGGCAAGACGTCCGGCGGCTTCAGCGAGCGTGGCCAGTGTCGCCTCACTTACCGTGACCGTCCTGCGCTGTGCTTTTTCCTGATGCAGATTGCGTAGCAATTCCCGCAGTGTGTCTTCTCCCACGCCGTACTCATGAAGGCCGTCGAGGCCGTCAATCTGACTCACGATGTCGGCGGCATCTTCTTCAGTCAGGCTTTCTTCGCCCAAAAACGAGAGCACATCGTCCTCAGTCCAGATAATTAGCGTCACCCGCTGATCGGGGCTGTACTGCTTAAGCAGGCGCGAGCAAAGGTCTTTAACCGTTCCGTACATGCATTTTCCTTACGGGGGCGGTTATCCGCCCCCGTTCTGTATCAGTCCAGTGCGCGGAACACCGCGCCGCCTTCCGTGTGCGTATCCGCATACGCCATCAGCTGCTCGTAACGCTCACAAAAATGCGCACAGAGTTCTTCCTGATCGTGGTGGCTGTACATCCAGCTGCGGTGATTAAGTACCAGTGCTGTCAGAATGATGCCTGCGGCTTCCGCTGACACGATCATGTCCGTCCAGTTTTCGGGATTCTGAAAGCGGTACTCTTTGCCAGGGGGCTGCATGAACCCGCCGCCGTTGGGTAACTGGACAAACTCCCAGAATCCGCCTTTGTAGCCTTCCAGAAAGCGTTCAGCATAGTGGTAAACATTGACTTCCGAGCGCAGAAAATCGCTGGAAAACAGCATGGGTAAAAAGTTCATACGTGCGTCCCCTTCGGCGAAACGGGCTTGATTCATTTCCTGCATACAGACTCCTTGCTTAAGTGGATGACAGATACGGCCTGTGCCGTGCCTGAATGACAGCCCGACGAAGAGACGCAGTGGTCAAGCGGGACGAGGAGGCCGCAGCGCAAGCGAGCGGAGACGTGATTACGCACGGCGCTGACGCGAAAACTGAGCGGAAGCGCGACGGAAGTAAGCGCGGCGGAGGGAGTGCGAACGGGCGAAGGAGGCGCGCTTGACCACAAGGCGATCGGGCTACAGTGAAGGCACGGCACTGGCCGCAGACCGCACGGAGCGGGTTTTGTGCCCTCCCCCGCCGCCAGGCGGCATAAAGCGGCGCGCAGCAACTTCCGCATTTACCGTTGTCCACAACCGGCGTGTATATCCCGGCCGGAACCCTGTGGATAACATCCTGCCGGCAGGGGAAGTCACCACCCGGCCGGGAGTGGTTAATAAATAACCACATGTATTTTCACTTTTGTAACGATGCCGCCTGTCAGGGCGGCATCCAGAGGCCATGTCAGGGCCGGTAATCTTCCCACCGGCAGTCGCTACGGTCACAAATGACGGGCGCATCCGGCGTGCCGCTCACCACCCACTCATCCAGGAACCGCAGGCCGGTAAGGGTGTCGGCCTCGCGGTCATCAAGCAGAACGATGCTTTTGAACCAGACGCTGCCCCGATCAAACTGCCAGTAGCAGCCCTGCGAACACTCAGGGCGCTCCGGTGGCCACCAGTTTTCGCCCATTCGTTCGCACGCTGCCTCCGCCAGAGGAAAGTCACTCCCCCGGAGCAGCATGTGATACTCGTGTGAGGTGCTGCTCACCTCTTCCTGCCAGCTGACAAGCCAGAGATTCATTCTTCCCCCCTCCGTGCCCGGATTTGTTCTGCACACTCGCGCATAAATGCCCAGCTGAGGCTGAGGTCGGCATCAAAGGTTTCATCCGCCAGTTCAATCGCCGCCGTCACCTCATCCGGCGTGAGTCCGGAATCAATGTCTTCAAAGTCGTCAGCCACCCAGAGGTGGGCGACGCAGGGCGTGTCCGGGGCAAATCGTGCCAGGTCGGCCATCAGTCCGGCAATGGTAAGTTCTCTTTTCATGGTGCTTACGGCGGGTTGCTCCGCCGCCTCCTGTCAGCCGCCGTAGTGCCCGACGTTGTTAATGATCCAGTCCGGCCCGGTCACGCAGGCGTAACCGTCCTCATCCTCTTCACCCCATTCCAGCGAACTGCTCAGGCTGTCTGTCAGTTCGCCGTTGCTGTACGTGTCATACCCGCAGAAATTGCAGCCGCTCTCGGCGTACCAGTGTTTGATGGCCACACCGAACCGCTCACTGAGGACGGCAAATACGTAGCCGTTCATTGGAGACCAGGGCGTGTCAAAGTCCACCTCCAGAGAATCTGGCCCGCCGTCCTTCACCTCCAGGGCGTAACCACGGGGCCACTTCACGCCGTACTGCGCGATGTAGAATCCGTAACCGTCCGGCACGCCCGCCAGCAGACCGCCGTTGAAGCCGTTGATTTCCACATCGAGGCGGGTCGGCAGCAGCAGGCGCACGTCAAACGGGGCCGCCTCTTCAGTACCGGCATTGCTGCACACATGGTTCCAGAACGCGCCCGGACTGCCCCCGTCCATGTGCCCCCAGTCGTAATGCTTTTTCTGCCAGATGGCAGCCATTACCGCCTGCGCGTCGCCGTCCAGCATGTCCCACGTCCGGCTGCTGAGGCCGGTGGCCAGCCACAGGTCGTGCAGCCGTTCGCAGATTTCCTCCGTCAGTTCCACGCCGTCACGCAGCTGCGTGAGCCACTGCGTAAACGCAGCATTCTCCGGGGTGTTCTCCCCCCGCCCCGCCGCCGTCAGCGCCGGAAATGGCGCATACGTGTCGTCCGTTACCGGACGCAGCAGTCCGGCACAGCCTGCCAGAAACAGCTGGATACCCTGCCCTTCCGCCCGCACGTAGAGAGGGCGCACTTCTCCCCGCATCAGCGCCCGCACCTTGCTCACGTTCTCCGCCAGGCCGGTCACACGCAGCCTGTTTGCACACCAGTTCGGCATGATTTGCTCCTCAGTCAGTGGTTGCACGGCCTCACCTGCGCCGTGCCGCCACAGCAGCCGGGCGAAAAGCGGAGCAGTCAGGGGCGGACGCGCAAGCCGCACGCGCCGCCGGAGCGGACTGAATGTCCCGCGCACGGCGGGGAACGGGTGAGCGAACGAGCGCCAGCGGTCCTTGACTGCGCAGCGGCCCGGCTAACGTGAAGGCACGGTGCAGGCCCTGACAGGAGCACGCCTCAGAGACCGTGATGGATTTCACCTGCGGCCAGAAAGCGGAGCATCGCGATATTGCCGCTAAGGCCGGAGGGGAGAAAAGCCGTCACTGCTGCAGAGGGCAATCACATCCGCCGCTTCCGGCCAGAGGACGGGAAGCGGCAAAAAAGCAGAGCGAAGCGAAGTCCTTCATCGCTGAAGCACAGAAGATTTCTGGCTGAGCCCTTCACGGAATGTTAAATTTCCTGAAGCAAACCAGGTTAAGACAGGGAAATGACGATGTTTAAGGCGCTTGTGACAGGAAAACTGAGTCTGGCGAAGACATTCTGGGGATGGGGATTTGGCGGAACCGCGCTGATTGTGGCCATCAGCAAGGCGGGCGTCTATGCGGGCCAGTACTGGCTGCTGCCGGTGAGTCACGTACTGCAGGCCCTGCTTTCACTTGCGGTGCTCTCCGGAGTGACGTTCATCCTGAAAGAAAAGCACACCATTCCGGGAGTCGTGCTCGGGGGCGTGGCTTTTGCCATTTTTCTGGCGCACTTCATCCTTAGCGCGATATTTGCCGTGCGCTTTTCGTCAGTGATTTTTTTCTGAATACCGGCAGGCCTTCAGCTGAGATGATATGAAATAAAAAACCGCCCAGTACCGGGCGGCTGAACAATCAGGCATTCAGAAGGCAGCTTCAATTGTGGACTTTCAGCCTGGCATCCCCGGAGACTGGCGGCAAGCGTAAGCTGTAAGATTTCTGGCCATCATGTCGTACATGGCCAGCAGAGATGAAAGAAAACGGCCCACTAATTCCTGCTCATCCATAAGACCTTCCTCATCTGTGTTTTTCATCCGGGCATATAATTCACAGCCCGCCCCTTCAGCGTTTATACAGTCCGGTAATCCTGCCTTTAAAACGCGAGGTGGCCACGCTCGCCGCAGAGCATGGCTGAGGCGTACCGCAGCGCAGCGAGGAACGAACAGCCGTGTCGAGGAAGCGTAATTTCACTTATGCCCGCAACGACTGCTTACGCGCTTCCCCGACTGAAACTGCCCGACAAAAAAATCATTAGTCTGCTCAGTAAGATAGGCACCTCCTCCTCAGAGTGCCGTTTCGTTCCTCTTGCCATGCGTCTCTGGCTCAATAATACTGTTTTTATATACAGTGTTATTTAGGGGGGAAATTAACCATGCCAGATTCAATCATTACCGCACCGGCTTCAGCCCATTCAGTCCGGAGAGCGGCACCATGAAAGCGACATCCTCTCAGGGCGGGCTGACGCTATTCAGGCCTGCCGATATCCGCCCCGTGATGCGCATTCCGCTGTTTGTTGAGCGCTGTGCCGCGGGATTTCCCTCCCCTGCCACCGATTATGTCGAAGCAGAACTGGACCTGAACGAGCTCTGCATCACGCACCGGGCCGCCACGTTTTTTGTACGCGCCAGCGGCAGCAGCATGGAGGACCTGGGCCTGTACGACGGCGACGTGATGGTCGTTGATCGCGCGAAAGAAGCCACGCACGGTGACATCGTCATCGCGGAGGTCGGCGGAGAGTTCACCGTCAAGCGCCTGCAGCTGCACCCACAGATTGCGCTGCGCCCGATGAACCCCGCCTATCCGGTGATATACCCGGAGGAGCTGCACCTGCTGGGCGTGGTCACCTGGTTTTTCCACAATACCGAGGCGCGCCGGAGGTAACCATGCCGATGTTTGGTCTGGCTGACGTCAACAGTTTCTATGCGTCCTGTGAGGCCCTTTTCCGGCCTGACTTACGGGGAAAACCCGTCGTCGTCCTTTCGAACAACGACGGCTGTGTGATTGCCCGCAGCAAAGGAGCCAAAGCCCTGGGCATTAAAATGGGGGCGCCGTGGTTCCAGATAAAGACGCTGGACTTTCCGGAAAAAGTGCATGTCTTCAGCTCAAATTATGCATTATATCATAGTCTTAGCCAGCGCGTGATGTCTGCTCTGGAAGATATGACGCCCAAAGTCGAGCAGTACTCCATCGATGAAATGTTTCTCGATCTGACCGGCATTGATGGCTGTGAAGACTTTGAGCACTTCGGGCACCGGCTGCGTGCCCACGTTCTGGCCAGAACCGGACTGACGATTGGCGCCGGCATCGGCCCGACCAAAACGCTGGCCAAATCAGCGCAGTGGGCCTCGAAAGAGTGGCCCCAGTTTAAGGGCGTACTGGCGCTGACGCCGGGAAACCCGAAGCGGACCGAGGCGCTGCTCATGCGCCAGCCTGTTGAGGAAATCTGGGGTGTAGGGCGCCGCATCGGCAAAAAGCTGAACCTGCTCGGCATCACCACTGCGCTCGAGCTGGCACGCACGCACCCCGCCTTCATCAGGAAGAACTTTTCAGTGGTGCTGGAAAGGACGGTGCGGGAGCTGAACGGCGAGGCGTGCATTCCTCTGGAGGAGATGCCGCCGGCAAAGCAGCAGATTGTCTGCAGCCGCAGTTTCGGTTCACGCATTACCACCAAAGTGGCCATGCAGCAGGCACTCTGCCAGTACGCCACACGCGCCGCTGAGAAGCTGCGGGGCGAACGACAGTACTGCCGGCACATCAGCGTGTTTGTCCGGACCTCGCCTCATGCGGTTGGCGAGACGTTTTACGGCAATACGGCCGGGGAAAAGCTCACCCTGCCCACCCAGGACACGCGCGATATCATCGGCGTGGCCATGCGCGCGCTGGACCGCATCTGGCTGGATGGCCACCGGTACATGAAGGCCGGTGTCATGCTTGATGACTTCACACCTCACGGCGTCAGCCAGCTGAACCTGTTTGACGACAACCGGCCGCGGGCGAACAGCGCGCAGCTGATGCAGGTGCTTGACGGCATCAACCAGTCAGGCCTGGGTCGGGTATGGTTTGCGGGTCAGGGAATTGATACCGAGTGGAAGATGAAGCGGGACATGCTGTCACCAGCATGGACCACGCGCTGGAGCGATATACCGGTCGCCCGGGTAACCTGAGCCAGCGCGCGGCTCTTTAAACAGACTGGCTGTTTCAGCGCTGCTGCTTGTTCTTTTTCCAGGTATCATTGGCAAGAAAAGCTGATCGGGTGATAAAAACACCCCAAAACAGCTGGAGTACCACTTTGGCTATCACACTTTCGATAACCCCTAACAGAAGTGGAGCTATACACGCCATTCCGAGTAAAAAGCCCCATTCAGCCGCACTTTTTCTGTCTTTGCCGGTGAGTTTTATAAATCCGATATATCCGGATACCAGCAATACCAGTCTGTTCATAATGACCTCGTTAAATTAGCCTCCGCCAAACATGCCTCTGGCATTACTGCGGGTTTCATCGACAGTGGCATTCGGGGATGCTTCAGCCGGCTCAGGAACGCTTTCAGCCTGAGACGGAGTCTGCGCTGTAACGCTTCTAGGGCTGACAGCCCGTATTACCTGAAGCACTTCTTCTGCCGTCGTGTTTTCGCTCAGCAGTTCCGACAGCAGGAACGGCAGGCGCGGATCAATCCGCTCAAGTGCAAACCCGCTGAGCATGGCCGCTTTCCAGAGGCGGCCGCGCTCACCCTGCGGTGTTTCATCGGTGTGACTGTCAGCATAGGCCTCACCGAGGCTGCTTTTAGGATTAATGTAAAACTGGATCTTTCTGCGCGTATCCATGACGTTATCCGATAGCAATCATCCCCCTGACCAAATCGAACTGGGATGAGTCGGTTTTATAAAAGCGCTCTGCCCTCACACCGCAGTGCGTGCGAACGGCCTCGGCAATAATTTCGGCCCCCCCGCCAATCACCATGACATGGGTATAGCCTTCAAACGCCTTCATGGCGCTGAGAACACGCTGCGTGAGACGTTCAAGTGATTCGGTAATGGTACTTTTAACCAGGCTCACGCGGGAGAGATCGTTAATCCGGCGCTCCAGGTATTCATCATCATTACGATGGACAATAATATCATCGGCAAGATAACTGCTGCCCCGCGTTCCTGCAACACGCAGCGCGTCCGCGACCGCGGTCGTTACCAGTGACACACCAATGGTTGCGTCACCATGAATGCGCGTAATACCGCTCATGCGCCCACGGACCTGTGAAATATCGAGCGTCGTTCCCCCCAGATCAACAATGAGAAGTGAATCAAGCGGGTCCAGCTCACTCAGCAACTCAAAGCCGGCAGGGATGGATTCGGGCATGACCGAGACACTGCGGATTTTGAAGCCCTCACCCCCGTTAAGCGAAACCGGACGCAGCAGGCTCGCCTTTTTCTTTTCGATGTTTGCTGCTACGGGCTGGTTATTGTGATCATAAAACTCTGTCAGCGGCAGCGTGACCGTAATGTCCACCTCACAGGGTTTTAGGCCGGTCTGCAGCAGCGCATGATGCACAGCAACCACGTTCACGTCGCTGTACTGCCATGCAATGTTCGTGGTTTTAACCGCTTCCGGCGCAATCGGATCATAGGAATACTGCTCTCCGTTCATGGTGTAATTGAAAACCGGTTTCTCACCAAATGCCACTGACCATTCTCGCTTGAAGCTGTTCGGGCTCAGGTACGTTCTGATACTGCCGTTGTCTTTCCAGGCCAGCTTTACATTTGTAGAACCATCATCGATGAACACTTTCATATCCCAAACCACCCATTAATTGAGAACTATTTGAGATAAATATACACAACCTAATGTAGAGATAAAAGACTAAACTAAAAATAAATCTCAAATTAATCTCAAAAAAGACACATATAAAACTCTGTCGTGGATGTAGATAAGCAATCATGTCCCCATTTTAATTAGCTGCAGAGGATGACTCTTCGCTCTCTGACAGCTAATTCAGCAAACACCTCGCACGATCTATCCCTAAGTATCAGGCAGTCATGAAATCATAAAAAATTAACAAGTTGTTAATTTATTAACTTAACAACTTAATAATTTAAATTTTTAACAACTTAACAAATTAATATCTTAATAACATGTCATTACTTATAAATCAATAAGTTAACAATATAATAAATTATTAAGATAGCAATAAAGTTGCAAAAAAAATCGACAGATGGCAATGTTAAGTTGTTATCTTATTAACTTATTACGGAGAAATGATGATAATCGTTCTTGGTAGCCAGAAAGGTGGAGTTGGTAAAAGTACACTTGCCGTGTCAATCGCAGCGTATCTGATGTCGTTAGGGCACAGAGTGCTTATTGTAGATGCAGATGATCAAAAGTCCGTACTTACCTGGTACAACAATCGTTCTGAAGAACTTCCACACATTCCGGTGACGGGTGCCACGGGCAACATTAAGGTGATGTTGAAGGAACACGATAAATCGTACGATTTTGTTATTGCGGATTGTGCCGGACGTGACAGCGCAGAGATGCGTAGCGGATTGATGGCAGCAGATGTTTTCATTTCACCTTTAAGACCGTCTCAGATGGACTTAGATGTTGTGCCTCATACATGCTCAGTATTTACGGCCGCAAAAGACTTCAATGAGCAGGTTCGCGGTTACCTCGTATTAAACATGACTCCAACAAATATGTTTGTAAACGAAGCCAACCAGGCAGCTGATGTATTGAAAGACTTTCCGGAAATGAACCTCGCAACATCACGTGTATGTGATCGCAAAGCGCACAGGGATGCATGGGCAGAATCGATGACAATTTTTGAAACGCAGAATGACAAAGCTCAACAAGAAGTTGAGGCACTGGTCAAGGAGGTGATTCTGTGAGAAACCGAGCAAATACTCCACCACGAGACGAAGCAGCCTTCATAAATGGTGGTACGGCGGGCACCGATAAGCCAGAGAAAAGCCCACATAAATCACGTCCAGTCAGAAAAGCGAAGCCTGTTAGTATTTCATTATTTGAAGACAACCTTGAAGATATAGATAGTATAATTCGGGAAGAAATGGTTTCGGGAAGCGCCAGAGTAAATCGCTCAGATGTCGTGAGAGCAGCAGTAGAGGCTTTAAAAAAACTAGATAAATCAGACATATCGAATCTAATTGAAGAAACAAGGCAAAAATAAAGCCCTAATAAGTTAATAAGTTAATAAGTTAATAAGTTAATAAGTTTTATCTTGTGATACAACTATTGCTGACAGTTTCAAGCTTACTTGATGCTAGAAATGGAAGAGTGCTATACCGAACACTGAGTTCATAAAATTGGAACAGAGTTAATGCCGCTTATACTAAGTTTGAGTTAAAAGTAAGTATGAGCGGCTTTTAACACAAGAAACTTTGAAAAAATGGTAACGATTGTCAGGGTATAAGACTAAGCTTAGATTGAATCATTGAATATGCTAAACACCTAGTATAATTTGTATTATTATTGAGCATAGTTTCGAGAACGTTATTTTTTTGATAAAAATTATCAAGAGCACCAAATCTCACTTCTCGTTCCCCTCTCTTATTATCAGAGCGACATTCATGAGCTATTTTACGTTTTTCATGAGTAAAATGTTTATTACGAAAACTTTTGAGAGCAGGATAAACATAAGTATCATGAAGTACATGCCCTTTAATAAATTGATAGGCAGTATTTCTGTGGAGACCTTTTGTTGTTATTTGCTCAACATAAGTATCGAAATCATTTTGTTCAGCTACAGATATTCTGTATTTGTTGATAAAGGCCCTCATCTTAGCCTGTAATGCATTTAGCGACGCAGAATCAACTTTTAGATCATTAGAAATGATAGAAGCATTACCCGCAAGTTTCAATTCACCCCATAGCAGACCATCAGCGTGAGAGTTGGGGTTTTTATTATGACGATATAAATGAATCAGCAAAGCTTCATAAATGATATTTGAAGTTCTGTTTAGAGCGTCACAAATCTCATCTTCAATTTTATCATCGAAAACAAGTCTTTCAATTGTATCCTCTATAGCTTCCATGGAACATTGCAAACTTTCTTTAGAATAAGAAAATGTATGCAAAATGTAAGGATTATTGTTAAGCTCAGTAGAATAAACACTTCTCGAAGGACATAAATAATCCATGTCACTATCCACACCAACAAGATAGCGTGAGTGTAACTTTGAATATTCAGCTTCTAGAGTTTTCTTTCCATTCTCTTTTATTTTTGAAGCTGGCTTGATTTGAAATTTTCTAGGGTGAATGTTATCTAGGATTTGTTTCCAAAACCCGACATCATTTTGGCTTTCAACATAAAACATCCCCATTACCTGACCAGCAGTAATTAAACTATGCCCTTGAATATATTGACGATTAGAGAAATAATCATTAAAACTTGTCATCAATAATCACCCTCTCAATATCTTTCATGTCCCTAAAAGCATCTCTATAACCGTTCATTAAAATACCAGGGCTATGTGTAACTATAATAAGTTGAGAGTCTGGGTTTATCTCGCGCAAAACATCAATTAGCATTTCTTGCCAACTTAAATGCAAAGAAATCTCTGGTTCATCCATTAATATGACAGAATTGTAATCCATACTATTGACAGCCTTGAGCATTATATATAAAAGCTGTTTTTCACCTGAAGAAAGATGATTATAAGTAAGTGGGCCAGAGTGAGGGCAAACAATTGTCATGCCAGAGGTTGAACGTCTAACACGCTTTCCACTTTCTTTCAAAAATCGGTTCATTGAATTTCTCAGTGCCGAACGTTTTCCACTCCTTTTATCTTCGAAAATCTTTACTAACTCTTTATCAAGAGAATTATCAAGAACGTTAGCATCCTCGCCAGATGAAGTTGTGAAATTTAGTCTTGAATTTGCGCTTAAATCGACATTTGATATAAATTCAATGTTAATCCTTTCAAGGTAACCTCTTTTAAATGAGTCTTGATTTATCCTCAAACCGTTTCTATAAATCTTGAATTTATTTAATTTTTTATGTTTTTTAAAATTATCAAGCTTCGTAGTCAATAAACGTAAAATATCTTCAGATTCCATTCTATCAAGATTTATATTCTTGGAGTTTATTGTTTCTAAAAAAATATTTTTAGCTATATCTTTGGAATCATCTTTGTAGAAATTTTCATAAACTATTTTATAGGAATCACCTAATGTAAGTGTGGCATACTCACACAATTTTAAATTTTCCGATTCACTTAAAGTCATTAAACTGTGAATGATTCTCAAAATTGTAGATTTCCCAGAACCATTGATACCAACCAGGACAGTAACGTCGTCCAATTCCATATCAATATCTTTATAACCAAAAAGATACCTTATAGATAAACTATTAACACCTAATTCCATAAAAAGCCTCGCAACCAAATTTAATATTTTTAAAGTTTAAATTTCTTTGTAAAATGACTACTAATTTTATGCATCATTTCCGTACAAAACATTTTAATTCAATATTTTTTAATAGTTTTTTTATAGTTATTAATTTTATGAAATCATCACTATTTATAAAAAAGCCCGGAATGATGACCGGGCATTGAGTATCATTTCAGAATGTTGTAGCGGTAAAGTTGATTTAAGAAATTCTGCTTCATGCTCACAACAAGAAGAATTTCCACATTTGTCCCGTCGAAGTCATATAGGACGCGATACTCCCCATCAACGTCGAGTCTTTCACGCAACATAAGTCCACGATCTGACAGTAAAACGTTAAAGTGATATCGTTCGGGATCTTCCATGATCTTGTTTACTGAATCCATAAGGAGATGTTCTACAAAGTCTGCTGCGTGCTGTTTGCCTATGATCAAACCCTTGTGGCATTCGATGTCCCGCAAGCTAAGTTCTGCTATAGGTGCTACTTTAATTGTAAACTGATTCGACACTCAATACCTCACTATTATGTTCTTGCTTCACGTAACCTCCTTAGGACTTCCTCTGGAGACATTCCTTTTCCGTCTGCTATTTCTTTTTTGGCTAACATTGCTAATTTAAAAAGTGCATTTATATTTCGTTCTTCTTCAATTCCTCGTAATTCAGCTTCTCTTTCAGCTGCTGTTTGAATGAAAAGTTCGGCTACTCCGTTTTTAGTTATATACATACCCCCTTCGAAATTTTGTGCGTTTCCTAGACTGTCTCTGGCTACTTTCTGTGACATTGTCTGATTCATACGTCGGCTCACTTAACAATAGAGATTCACTGGCGAGGACAGTAATCTCTGTTCTCCAATAGATGCGACTTTGCGAAACTGCAAAGCGTCATCCTCGCTAATGCTGTGTATCAGCACTCCAAAGAAGTATAACATACACGTGTATATATTGAGTACAAATTTTACCACTGGCATTGAGGCACGTATCATCACTATATTTTTATCTAAACTAGTACCAATGAAAAAAGTAAAGCCTTTAATAATTAACAATGAAACAATAATCTTTAGAATTAATGTACTTGAGTTACTATCCTGAATTCCATCAACTCTATTCAATTCATGACGTTATTATTTTATTTGCAACAATCTAAATTATTTTTTGAGGATTAAGGCCAATTTAGATAGCCAAAATCCAAGTAGCCAATTTAAACCGCATAATGATATTATTGTCCTGTGAAAACACACAGGCCAAATAAAGTATACTCAAAATGACCGCAACCAGACCTCAAAAAAGAAGAGGGTGATGCATGCCTGGGACAAAAACGAAAACTTTTTCGGGAAGGGTCGAACGCGTTGTATATGTGGCCACTGTCAATGAGGTTAACCTGATGCTGTATGGCGTTCTGATTTCAGGAGAGCCGGAATGGTTGCGCATCTGCACGACTGATATTAAACACGCTGAAAAAATCGCGTTTCTCAGCCCGGACGCTTACGTTGAAATCAGGGTACGGGACGACATAAATATTCAGGGTACGACGTACAAAGAATTTCACTCCCTCAGTTAACATCGTTTACCCGTATTGAAAACATTCCCGGAGATCGCAGTGAAACCCTTCAGCCAATTAGTAAACCATCCACTGGATGAAACTTATCTCAGTCCTCCGGGAGACTTCTGTGCGGAGGGTGAACTGCCAGCAGAGGAGACTGAGGTGCGTCAGGCGCTTACAGCCATGTATGTTCTGACAAACCGCCTGATGAACATCAGCTTATGGGACCGTCTTTTAAGAACCCGTAAATACTCGTCAGCCAGCCGTTCGGCGACAGAGGCACAGCGGAAACTGATGGCGCTTGTGAACAGTACGCCCTTACACAAAGCCGCGCTGAGGCGCATTGTGAGCGACATGCCTGAAGACAACGGCGGCCGGGAAGCGCTCAGGGATTATTTACGCTAAGAGGGTGGGGTCGCTAAACCTATGCAGATTGCACGTATTTATCTTCGCGTCAGTACGGATGAACAGGAACTGACACGGCAGAACAGCATTATTGAAGATGCCCGCGGCAGGGGATTTTATGTAGCCGGCGTCTATAAAGAGAAAGCATCCGGTGCCAGGGCAGATCGGCCTGAACTCCAGCGCATGATTGCCGACCTGCAACCCGGGGAAGTGGTCGTGGCTGAGAAAATTGACCGCATCAGCCGTCTTCCACTTACGGAGGCCGAGCAGCTGATCGGCTCGATAAAGGCTAAGGGGGCAAAGCTGGCCATCCCCGGCATAGTGGATTTGTCCGAGCTGGCAATTAGCCAGGACGGCGTGGCCAGAATCGTGCTTGAGTCCGTCCAGGATATGCTGCTCAAGGTTGCCCTGCAGACGGCACGTGACGACTACGAAACCCGAAGGGAAAGACAGCGGCAGGGCGTTGAGCTGGCAAAGGCGTCAGGTAAGTACAAAGGGCGAAGGCCAGACAATAAAACGCATGAGCGCATTATTGCGCTTCGTGAATCCGGCATGACGATTGAACGGACCGCCACCCTGGCAGGCTGCAGCATAAGCCAGGTAAAACGCATCTGGTCGATATACAAGGCAGATAAATCCGGTCAGTAGTTAAACATAAATCAGGTTGCATTGCAGAGAGGGAACAGAAATGACCATTTTGCCAGGCAGTGTGTTTGTGGCCATGATGATTATCTGTATTTATATGATGCGGAAAATCAGGCAACAGTCTTCCAGAATAAACCAGCTGGAGTCAGCTATTCGGGGTGAAAGTACCGGGAAAAAAATTCCTTATGAATCGTTATCACTTCTGGACAGTCTGAGGCGGCAGGCGAACCAGTGGAACAGTTCAGAAGACAATCCTGAACTTTTAACAATACGTCCAGCCTTCATTGAACGCCTGGATGATTACCTTTCAGGCATTTTTGGCGCAGTACCTGAACTCAACGACAGTAATGCGGTAACGCCTGTGACTGAACCTCGCCCGCTTTATGCCTCACTGTATATGACTCATTCTGTGATGATCTGGTTTGAGTCACATCCCGTCAGCTTCCCCGTGGCCAGTCGTGAGCAGGCAGAACGTGTCGCAGCAGCGCTACGGTCAAAGGGCATCGAGGCCCGAAATACAAGCATCAGGCAGACCGGGCCCGTCAAGCGCGGACGGTTTACTGACTGCTTTACCGTCAGGCAGCGCGTCTGACTGTTCATACACTGGCACTTAACAAGGACTTCACGATGGGTACTTATATTCGCACCTGCGCTGAAACACGCACCACTGACGGGTGGCAGCCCGTAGGCTACGGCGCTTTTCCCCCTGCTGCCCGGCACGATGACAGTGACGACCATGAAACCCCTGCATACAGCGAGCCATTCATGTATCAGGATTATTGCATGTTTGGCCTGTTTGCCGATGTTAGGAACTACAGCCAGTGTCAGGTGCTGGCTGAACCACGGGGTTTTCCCGAAGATATTTCTGAGGAAGCCCTGCGGCATCTGGTGCCCGAAGTATGGCAACTGGAAAGCGGCTGGGGCTGGGGTGAACCACCACCGGCCAGCGTTGCCGAACGGATCGCCCGTTCGGAAGCGTCATGCTACGACTATTCCTGGCTGAGCGCAGTTGAGCTGACGACATTTAACTATGACCAGCGCTTTATCGATCAGCGAACCACACCGCCGCATGAAACCACCTACCATGCGTTTCTGGGTGAACGGTATTTTCAGCACCTCGATGCGCTGAAGGCACTGAGTGCGAAAGATGAGGTGCGCATACTGTTCCGTTTCGTGGGTTAGGACGCACCCGAGCGCCTTCATATCCCAGGGTTACGGAAATGCCGGCATCTCTGACCTGTCGGCAGCATTCCAGTACCACCAGTTACCCGGTCCGTATTCCCTGTCGTAGTGGGCGGTCTTCTCCTGCTTACGCAGCAGGTACTCAGGTGTATTCATGCCGAAGACCTCCACCGGCAGCGCATCCACGCCGGAAACGTCCTTCAGCACAAAGTCCGGAAACACGTCTTCCTCGCCGTCGTAGCGCAGCGGCTTGATGAAGGCGCGCTTTTCCTGCCACAGCTTTTCTTCGACAGCGCCCTCATAACCGGAATCCAGCGGAATGAAGCGGGGGCTGACCGTCATCAGCGCCACGTCGATGACGGTGCTGCAGCTGGACGGCCGGTTGCGCCCGTCAATGTGTCTGAACGTCGTTTCGGGTGGTTCCGTTTCCGCAATGACCACGACTTTCATTCCCCGGCGCCAGTCGCCCAGCTCGCGGCCAAAGCTCCTCTCCAGGCGCAGGCGCACGTCCTCCGGCAGCACCAGGTCAGGGAAGCCGAAAAACAGCCCCAGCGGGAGCGTGGTCTGCAGCCGTGCTTCCGCAACCTCATTCCAGCTGGCCAGCACGGATACCACAATGAGCCGCCGTTGGTTCTTTTCGGCTACTCTCATGTGCTCCCAGTTTGAAATGACCTGCGGCGTGCCCTTCATGGCCATGAGCAGCAGCGACTCCTCCAGTGGCACGCGGCCGACGCGTATCCGGCCCGCCGTCTGCTGCAGACGCCAGCTCACCCAGCCGGGCGTGCGTTTCTTTTTGTCGAAGGCGGGGTGCCAGACGTTGATGCCGGACTGCTCCCACAGCAGGTGAAGTAATCCCAGCAGGCGCATCGAGGGACGCCGTTTGCGTTTTACAGGCTCATCAACAGACACGTCTTCAGCCGGCTTTACCTCTGACGGGGCCTTTTTCTGAAGGCCGGTAGGCAATCTGACGACGATGGTCCCGTCCGAAGCCGAGCGGACCGCATCGCCCTGATAAATCTCCGCCTGCCGTTCGTCTGACCACACCGAATAAAACCGGCAGTCCGGCTTGTGTTCATTACCTGTAAAGGCATATGAAGAGAGCCAGCAGCGTTCAGTCTCCTGAGAATAATGCACTTTCAGGCGGCGTCTGACGGGGTCGGTCTCTGCCGGCAGGCAGCTGCAGGTGACCACCGTGGTCTTTTTGTTGTCGCGGGCGTGCTTCAGCCAGCGCTGCCAGACAGGCGTTTCGTTCTGCTGAAAAGCTTCTGACGCCTCGTGCTGGCCACGCTGACCGGTGAAGTAAACCGGATACACTTTTTTCTTGGTCATATACAGTCCACCTCACCGGCAATATTAATTATATTTTTTTAACGGCTGCACTGTACAGGCGATGATTCCGCCCAGAGCCGGTTAAATTCATCATGATACTGCTTACTCACTGGCAAACTGTCTCTGATAACCAGCGCATTTTCAGCATTACGCTTTTCCGCCGACGAGGTGTAATTAAAAGAGCCTGTCTGCACGCCGTTATTTCCTGTCACGATAAATTTGTTATGCATAATACTGTACTGCGCATCTGTCCTGACCTGGATACCTGAACAGGCCAGTTCATTAACCAGCGACCAGCGGTCGTGACTTTTCTTTTCGTCGGCCACTAATCTTACAGGGACACCGCGGCGCGAGAGCTGCACAAGCGCCTCTTCCACAGGCTCACTGGTAAATTCGTAAGCAGCCACGTCAGCAGAACCCGTAGCAGAACGGATGAAGCTGATGATGAGTTCCTGAGCAGTACCGCCCGGTGAAAAACCCGCCTGCAGGTCTGTTCCGGAGTAGGAAAAAAAAGGCAGTGTAAAAAGAAGCAGACAGAAAAAATTTGTTTTTTTCATTATTTATTCATCCTGTTTAATTAGAAGTTAATAATACATCCGACGAGATCAATAAATAAACAAATTATTTTCACAGTTAAAAAATTTTAATAACTTATAACAATTATCGACTGAAGTAATGAATCCTCGCTCCGATAATCTGAACAACAGATACGGAGAGGATAATATGAACCAGTTTCATGAAATTAATTTACTGACATCTCGTGGTGATATTAATGGTGCGCTGTCGCTGATAAATGGCTGGAGCGAAAGTGTTGCGCGCAAGATCATGAAAAAGGCCGGATATCCTGTGCCCTCAGAAAAAGGACGTGCTTTCTGGTTGTGGGTCCAGCAGACGCTGATGCAGGCCGCACGTAAAAAACGCTGTGGCTACCAGCACCGGTTCTCACATTCGTTCAGCCGTGTAAGGTCAGAGGCAGAAAATCACTACGAAGATTATGCGAGAATGATGGCTGAACTGAACGGGAAAAATGAACCTGAATCCCCCTCAGAAAGTCAGCTTCCCGCGAAGAGAAGTGTAGTGCCCGTCGATACAGCTCCTGAAATAGGCATCCGGATCTCTGGCTCTGCAGAAGGTGTGGTAAACTCTGACCGGAACGCCCAGCCAGCGGCGACTGCTTCCGTTAATGTACTCCAGTTCGAGAAGGCCACTGGTTGCATCGTAACGCACAAGACTGAAAATCGAAGAATCAATAGAATGCGGTTTCATGTTACGGCGGATTCCCTCCTGTCATGTCCGGGATTTAACAAGCGCTCCCAGAACTCTAAAACACAGGCCTGTTCTCGTTTGTCTACGTTACGGATCATTTTAAACGTTGCAGTTATTTCACTCAGCAAAATTCTTCTGGTTTATGGCAAACCCTGTGCCATAAGCACTTACTTATCTAAGGCAAGGTATGACAAAAACAGACTGGTTGATGAGATTCAGGCGCTGTCGTTCGATGGACACGCTGGAGACCGTGTACGAACACCTGAAATACGAAGGCGATCCAAAAGAAGAATATGCGATGACTTCAGCATACGATCACCGTAAAGCCGAACTGACAGTGAACAAGCTGTTTGACCGCGTGCCGGTTCATGTCTGGAAATTGGTAAGCTGATAATACTAAACGGTTATGAGTAAGCCTTTACCGGTAACGGAAATCGCATTCGCAAATTTTTTGCGTGTGCGATTTTCGTTGAACAAGCCGAAGGCGCGTTAGAAAAAACACTTATCCACATATCCACTGGATAGATCAATTCTTTAGTTCATATATAGATCACTTTAAGATCAAATAAGATCACAGAGTCTGTAAGTTACTGTCTTTAATGTCAAAATGTAACTTTTAGGCGGTCACTTTCATAAAAAAAGCGGTTATATTCATAAAAAAGGCGTTTACTTTCATAAGTAAGGCGGTTACTTTCATAAATCTGAGGCGGTCACTTTCATAAAACCGGATGTCATTATCATTTTAGGTGTGAGTAAATGGAAAAAGAACAGGAAAACATACACATAGACAGTCCTTTTTCTATTGTAAAAAAAGAATCAAACACAAGTTATGAACTGGTGCCCACCAGTAATAAATCAGTTCAGCCCGTTGCCCTCCTGCGTTTGAGCGTGTTTACACCGGTTGCTCCAAAAGAAAAGGGGAAACGCGACTTTTTAATAGATGCTTCAGAAGAACTCTCCAGCCTGGAAGTAGCACGGCAGGAAGGGTACACAGACATTAAAATTCAGGGTGCTAAGCTCAGTATGTCTACGGACTTCAAGACTTGGGTTGGAATAATTTCTGCCTTTTCTAAATACGGCTACAACAGTGAGAAGATTACATTACCGTTCTCAGAGTTTGCTCGCATGTGTGGTCTGAAGCCTACTGATATCAACGGCCGTGCCAGAGCACGTTTGCACGATTCACTTTTTAACCTATCCAGTGTAACCCTCTCTTTTCGTGGAAAAAATGCAAAGAAATCCCTCGTAACTCACCTTGTGCAGCGAGCTGTCCTCAACTATGAAACCGATCAGGTTGAGATAGTTGGCGACAGCAGTCTGTGGGAACTTTATCGGTATGACCATAAAGTTTTGCTTGGTTTGAAAGCTCTCTCAGAACTGTCAAGGAAAGAGGCTGCTCAGTCTCTCTACGTATATCTTGAAAGTATGCCTGGAGGTACGCTTTACATATCAATGAGAAGATTTCGCGAGCGCCTGGCGCTTGAATCTCAGATAAAAGATCAAAACGCTATCATACGGCGTGCTTTAGCCGATTTAGTCAGAATTGGATATCTTGATTTCAATGAGTACAAA
This sequence comes from Pantoea sp. BS_8, assembly GCF_041954965.1. NCBI lineage: Bacteria > Pseudomonadati > Pseudomonadota > Gammaproteobacteria > Enterobacterales > Erwiniaceae > Pantoea > Pantoea sp. BS_8. The sequence continues at coordinate 55,665 of NZ_JAVAXU010000015.1, read as the reverse complement.
AAAGGTCGTGAAATCATGTTTGTAATCAATAGCAGGTCACCAAAGCTACAGCGCCTGGCGTTAAACAGCGCAGATTAGGCGGTTACTTTCATAACCAGATTCATTCAGGCGTCTACTTTCATAAGTATCATCTTGCTGGATAGGGTTCTTTCATAAAATTACCCTGCTTTAAGACCCTGTAAGGTGCACTGATTATGAAAGTAGACGCTTTTTGCTCTGTCTTTATGAAAGCAGACTACCCTTACATGACATTTGAGCACTGGGTTATGAAAGTAGCCACCAGAGCTGAAGGATCTGGGCATGTGAATGCCATAAGTCTCTCTGGCCAGCTAACTGTGGAGGTTGTTATGTGCGGACGATTTGCCCAGTACAGTAGCAGAGATGAATATTTTGAGGCCGCGGGCATAACGGCCGATGAACTGCCGTTCGACAGTCTGCCTTTGGGGCGTTACAACGTCGCGCCGGGTACACGCGTTCTGACCCTTAATCAGCGTCAGCGAAAGTTGAAATTTGATCCGGTTTTCTGGGGATACAAGCCAGACTGGTGGCATAAAGCGATGCTCATCAATGCAAGAGTAGAAACGGCATCGAAGGGAAGAATGTTTAAGCCCCTGTGGCAGCACGGCAGGGTAGTTGTACCTGCTAATGGCTGGTTTGAATGGGCCAAAACGAAAGAAGGTAAACAGCCTTACTTTATTTACCACAAATCCCGACAACCGGTTTTCTTCGCAGCGATAGGCAAAACGCCGTTTGATAAAGATCATGGTCATGAAGGATTCGTGATTGTGACAGCCAACAGCAATCAGGGAATGATTGATATACATGACAGGAGGCCGGTCGTTTTACCTGCTGGAGTCTTGAGAGAATGGCTCAGTGAAGACACAACTTCCGAGAGGGCAGACGAGATAGTCCATGAGGCTGCACTTCCGGAGGACGACTTTAACTGGCATAAAGTCAGTAAGGCTGTAGGAGATATACACAACAAAGGGGCCGAGCTTATCGATATTGTATAATTCGGAATTATTAATCAGGGGAATCTTTTGTCGGTCAGTTCTTATCCCACAGAAGCCAGAAAGTAACGACTATGACTGTGACCGCAAATATTGCTGTTGAACCCCACGCGTAAGCAGGCCAGTAATTTACGGCAAGCACTCCGAAACCGAGGATGAGTATTGCCGGAATAAGCGTGCTTGCAAAGTATGTCAGCTGCGTGCGCAACCATTTTTTAAAAAAATTAATCATCTGATAATCCGTACAATGTCGTCAGCTATGTCCTTGTCTGTTCGCGAGGAATTTATCCTGTGCGCGTTTCGGCTGATAACGGGTTCAATAATAAAATACAGCATCTCCAGTTTTGCAGCGTAGAGACCGGAATAGTATCTTGGATTTTGGTATTTAAGTCGGTTTGCTGCGTCTGCAGCCAGCTGCACATATCCGTAATAGCTCACAAGGGTTACGCCTGCAGCGGAAACTTTTGCGAGGTTTGTAGTCACGCCCATTCTGATGCCAATACTGTAGCTGGCAGCCATCACGATAGAATAGGCCAGCGCCTGGTTTGTTAACGAACCCGAAGCTATCGTCACTCCCATACCGATGAGTATCTTCCTGATGCGGGTTATGCGTTCTGACGTCAATCCCTGAAGCAGCTGGTTGACGTAAATCTCAAGCATTTTTCTGACAACGTGGTGCTCTTTAACCAGCTGGCCAATGGCTTCCATAAACCTGACATCTTCGGTTTTCTGAGCAGTACATACGTCCTGATAGTTTTCAGTGAAGCAGGATGTATAAAACGCGAGACGTCTTGCTCCGAGCTGAATGCGGCTTGCCTGTGCCAGTACTTCATCTTTCACACCACTCAGAGCCTTATCGAGACGTACTCCGAAAAGACTGTCTGCCTGCATCCTGTTGATGATATCTGTGTTGCTGATCATTTGGTCTCAGGTCCGTGATTTGTCATGACAGGGGTCAGTTTAGATATAGAGAATCATTGTACGGTAAGCCTATTTTTTTTAACAGGCTTGCCTATAGCTATAGGCCGTACTCTCGCGCTATACTGCAAAAGTTCGATTTATTCAACAAAGCCAATTGAACGAACTATACTTCATTTCTCAACAACACAGTTATTTCCCTGCTTTTCATTTTACATTAAAGATGAGGTTTTTATGCGTGAAAACTTTATAGAGTCGGCAATAGATGCAGGTTATAGCACGCTAAAAGAATACGAAGCAGTATCAAAAAGCTCACGACCCAAACGACAATTAAATGCAGTCGATTTTTCTAATGCAGTCGCTGTTTCTGAAGAATCTGAAGGAGATGGCGAGCTGAGAGTAAATTACAGGCTTAACGCAACCGGTAATATTTGGTATTCCACAACCAGCAAAGCTGAATCTCTCAGCGACGAAACCAAAGCGTTATTTAACAGTGTTTCAGTACTTTTTGCGGCCATGACAAAAGCGATGGCCCAAGCGAATAAAAGCCTGTTTGATTTTGATGACTGGAGTAAACTTATTCGAAAGTCCGGGTATTTCATCGAGTCCGGGAAAGTACAAAAACACATATCAATCACGAACTCCACCGTCTCTGTTGATACCCAAATACTGTCTCAATTGCTGCCTGGCATCGACAAAGCGCCTTCTGCCATGCAAATTGGAAAAGATATATTGAGTGCCCTGAATGGTGAATACGGCGGCATGCAGAAAAAAGAAGATGCAAAGATGGCACACCTCCTTTTTATCTGCGAGGAAATATTAGGTGAAGCCTCAGTATCCATTCGTTTATTTTTCGCCGACAGCAAACAGATGGAATTGATGACTAAGTCACCGTGCCATAAAAGCTCCACTGAGTCTTACGAGCAAGAACAGAGAATTGACACATTCCGCTTCGTATCCCCCGAGCAAATTTCAAAATATGCAAAGGACTTCGAGAATGATGACCCGGCATATGTTGCACTTATCAAAAAGCTAACAGACTCCTTAGCAGAGGAATAGCTTAAACCGAATATAAAAGGGTACCATTATGTCTGGTAAAATTATTAAATATGATCTCGACGTTTTCACAAATGATGGTCAGTCAACTGTAGTGGATTTCGCCGGTAAATTAATAAAGGTTGCTGATGACATCAAAAAGGCTGGAGCAATAACTGTTTACTATGGCTTTCATGGTGATGAAAATGGTTATTTACTGAAAGCTTTCTCAGATGACGAACTAAAACAGTCACTCAAAATATCAGAAGCATTCCCGGAAGTTAAAATGGTTAAAGTTCTCGCGCCGAATGATAAAAATATCGACTATGAGAAGCATAACATTGAAGGGAAGGCTCTGTTTACATGGTGTGATAGTGAAAAATACATCAGAAATAATAAATGCTTACCTGATATTGTAAAATAAAATAACAGTACAAAAAGACATTTTATCCGGAATTGCATCAGATATGATGCAATTCTTTTTTCTTTCAGCACCTCATCTACAGGATTGGTTTATTCAGGCTGACGGGCAGGAAGACTTCTTGATCCTACCCACGTATTGTGGACACACCCTATCGCGACAGGCAAACATGTTCAAACAATAGGCTTGCCGTACAATAATTCTCTATATCCAAACTCAACCCTGACATAACGCTATTAAATCGTATTATAACCGCGAGGAAAAATCCGGCTCAGGGCGGAGGGTCCATTAACTGCTCAATCGCAAACATGAGAGCCGGTTCAACCTTATCACTTCGTTCCAGACGTGCCCTCAGCAAAAGGATAAGATCACGTTTGATCTCTTCGCGGCTGATTACGTCACCTTCACTCGCTTTCCTCAGACAGACCATGCCGGCCAGTCTGCACGCTTCCCAGTAAGTTGATCTGGTTTCGTCGTCGTCAACGTGCTGCATGAGGTTATCTCCTGCACTGAATCAGGTTTATGCGCGATAGCGCATGAAGGCGCCAGCTTATGCCCGCCAGGGTGAACTGGCCACATGGCGCCGGTAGCCCGGCGAAGCCGGTTACGGTTTGATAGATTCTGCCTGTCGGGCACTTCGCCCTGATAAGCCAGACCCGCTTACCGCCGCACGACAGCCACTGTACGCCGTCGGAGTGGTCACGACAAGGCGTAGCCGCAGTCGGGGCGTATCTCCGCGTCAGCGGGCCGTCAGGGCCGCTTACGGGCGTGTTCACTGTACCCTGAAGCAACTCCACTCACAGCAATACCAGAGCTATTAGTTACAACACCCATTAATCAGCCACTCCTGTTCCGGCCCGAAGGGCCGGGCGGGGGCGGCTGGTCAGTGGGGGCGATGGGTTTTCAGGTCCGGCTCCGGTCCCTGCCTGGAGGGGCACTCGGGTTGCAGGACTGCGCCGGTGCTGTTTACAGTGAATGAATGTATGCTGTAACTAAAATGACTGGTTTCGGGGCCCGCGTGAGCGGGAGCTACTTCCCGTTCTGAGCGGCGCGGACGCCTGCGGCCGCTGCAAGCGAAGGCCTTATTTATCCACACACGATGCCTGCATGAACACCTTATTTTACTTATGAATATTTCTTTCTGACGTAAGTCAGGAATGTTTTGCGGGTATCTCATGAGTCATGTGCGGCTAACATATTTTTCACGATTGCGGGTAAATGTGGATGAAAATTCCTACGGTCGTGTTTCTGGCCAGCGCCGCTGAATTCGGCGATAAAAACGGGGAGTAGAGTGCGCGAACGTTGCCGGTTTTGCGGCCGGCACAAACGACTTTACCGCCAGTCAAGGCGGTTAAAAGTAGGGGGAGTGTCAGTCAGTGTACGACGTCGGGCGGCGCCGGTTCATAGCCGAGTCCCAGCTCCAGCTGGTTGAGGCTCTGCCAAACCAGACGGTCGAAGCCGTCAGCATCGAGGTTAAAAAGCTCGTGGTTCGGACGGGAACGGATCAGCCAGCTGGCCATCGTCTGCCGGCGTTCGTCCAGCGGCAGACGACTGAGGCGTTTTCTGCGCTTCTCTTTCACGGCCTTTTCACGCCGGTGAAGCAGCGTGGCCATACGCATATTTTCGTACCAGCGCTTACGCGCTGCGCGCACCGATTCATGCGTGCCCGGCTCGATGATGCCTTCCGCCTGGGCCTCAAGGCGAACGTTACGCTGCTGAAGCAGCTTATCCATGTTGACGCCGGAGAGCTTCCAGAAGCGATCGGTGAGGATGATATGCCGGGGCATCCAGTATTTCTCAACCGGGTCCCACTCCAGGCAAGGAAGCTCTATCAGGCCAAAACGTGCAAGTTCCTGAAAAAGCCTGGACAGTCGGCAGGGCTCAACCCGCGTTTCCGGAATGACATTGCCGTTTTCATCTTTCGGGCTCAGCTCTCTGGCCAGCCCGCTGCCGTGAACGGTGACTACCGACGTGGCCATGTCTGCCCGCTGGACAAGCAAAGGTGCGATCGCATCGATGAGGTTTCTGCGCTCCGGCCGGAAATCGCGTTCTCGGCCTGCGGCCTTACGGAGTTTCACAAAATAGGGGTGACGGGAAAGGCGCTGGCGCAGCCGCCACTGGCCGGTAACCTTGTCTTTAACGACATAGTTACGCATGGCGTGGCCATACTCGCCCGGCAACGGGCGGTAGTTTTCTGGAGCGAACCAGACGGGTTCAGGGCACTTGCAGGCAACAGAATGGTCGCCGCGACGACGTCTGTCTTCCTTTGGGGTCGGGCAGTTTAACCCGATTAAAATCTGATCATTCACCCTGTCCCGGACTTATGGCGGGCAGGGCTTGTCTTATGAAATGCATGCGTTATAATCCTTCACAGGCCAGCGCCTGCTTATGAACCCCCTGAATCTGAACCTTCCGCCAAGTTGAGACAGAATCAGGGGGTTTTTGCATTCAGAGTCCGGTGATGTGCCTCGCTCTGTACCCTGGACGTTTTTACGGATACGTCCTATCCGGAGAATTCTTTGCCCTCACCGCGCATGACCGGTTTGGGGTTATGCTTTACCTGCCTTTGACCACCACAGTACCCGGCAAGGATCACACTCGATCGCCGGAACCACCCGGCGAAGTCTGAAAATCATAACCGCAGCCAACCGCTAAATCCAGCACTGAATAATCACTAAGCGTACCGGATGGATAAAAAAAACTCATATTTAGTCGGTCTTTAAGGTTCAGGAAGTACGTATGTGTCCTGATAAATGATCCAACGCATGGCGGTGCGTTCAGACCACGTCCATTTTCGAAAGGCTGTATCTGTTAAGGAAAGGGGTGACGATCGCAATGGATCACACCTAACAGTGAGGGAAATCGTTTGAGTTAGTGCTGAACATATATGCTAACCCCCATTCACGGGGAACGGGGCTGTCTGGACTTTTGTTATAATCGAATAAAGTAATTAATATCGCTTAATTAACTCAATATATTTTCTTCGGATTAAAAGTGGAATCCGAGGATTGAATTCCATTGCTAGCGTATAACCGTCATCTTTTTCAAATTCGTTCAGATGCTGACCAGTCATAAAATTGTTCTGATGATAGTCATGCAGGTAGTTATGAAGCGAGATAAAAAAATCATTAAAATTTATATCGTAATAACATTCTGACATGACTTGCGACTCATAATGATAAGCGCGACGGTTTGGGAACATGTTGTCCAGATAGGCCAAAGCTCCCTCTTCAATTCTTTTAAGCTGCTCTCCCGTTGTGCCTACAAAACATTGAAATGCACAAAAAATGTGATAATTGGGATTGGCCGAGCTATATGAGCGGGATCTCAAATCACCCATGGTAAGCCCTACCTTTGCATAATTGGGGTCCCTTATATCAGCTCCCAGGTAAATCCAGATGTTGGGAGACTCAAAGTTTGCCTTATCACGCCCCTGGACGACGGCCATTTTGTAATCGTCGTCAGGAATATGAAGGTCGTATGTCTGCGTTGGCTTTCTCATAAATTCCTCTTCGTAACCGGCTTATGTCTGTGTTGAGCTTTGTAATACATTTTTCCATTTCTATATGCATTTCAAGCCCGAGCCAATAATATAAATATTTTTAAAGTTTTACCCAAAACTGACCGATAAAACCCGAAGACCTGACACCCTAAAATTTCGTCGCTGAAAGGCCTTCGGGTTCGTTAGAGGAGCCGTATAGATTATGGAGATAATTATATGAAATTTATGAAGATAGTTTTGACTACCTTTTTGTTTGTCTCAGCCCCCACGTGGGCGGGAGATCTGACCGGGCCTCAGAATAATGCCGCCAGAGCCGCGAAGCAGTATCTTTCGATGTCGGGCTTCTCACGAGATGGGCTTATACAACAACTCTCATCGGATGCAGGCGATGGTTTCGATATTTCTGACGCCACAGTAGCAGTAGACAGTCTTAATGTTGACTGGAACCATCAGGCTGTTAAATCGGCGAAGCAGTATCTCAGCATGATGGGCTTCTCGTGCAAAGGCCTCATTAATCAACTTTCTTCAAGTTCCGGAGACCAGTTCACCGTTGACCAGGCCACTTACGGTGCAAAACAATCAGGTGGCTGTTAAAAAACGGCGTGTTTCAAACTTCACCGTGAACGTGACTAAAAGCCAGGCACAAGCACGTCCAGTTCCGTAAACAGTAGTATGGCTTAACCCTGGCAGCACAATTACGACGCCGGGCAATTTTTACTTTCCGGCCGCTTTGTTGATGGCCGGCCGTATGAAGGTTTTACAGAGTAGTCTAGCTGCAATAAATTTTTTAAAAGTACTTAGCGTTAATAGTTATCTGCACAAAAAAAATCGACTTTTCCAACCCCGTAGAAACGACAAGGAGACGCCAATGAAAAGCACTGAAAAATTAGAACTTAACACAAATACGATTTATCACATTGTTAAAGCCTTTTATGGGAAAAACTTTCCCTATCCAACAGCTTTTTCAGCAATCGAAGCAATTAATCTTTCTTTTTCTCAAGGGGCATATGGCAGAGTAGTGCCAGGCAGGTTTGACGTTGATCCTCATGAACATCCGGTATATGTAGGCATGCATAATGAGTACACTCCCGTATTTAATGATCCAAAGAACTGTGCTGACTTGGTAGAAGATGTCAAACAGCTACAAAAATGGCTTCGTATTCATGGCTTTATTTCAGAAAATGTTGCTACAGAAAAACTCATCACAACCAAAGATTTGCCTTTCAGATAATTAACAAAAATCAAATTTCACTCGCTAAGAGTTGACCTTCTCAGTTCAATTCATACTGCAACCTTAAGAGAAGCAAAGCCCGGAAGCTGATTTAGCTTTTCGGGCTCTAAGTTCTGAAAACTTACCTATCCCCTGCAACGCCGGCACCTTTAATAATCCGGCACTGTTGTTTTCAGACAGTACAATCCACCCTGCCAGGAATTTCTTACTTTCCGGCCGCTTTGTTGATGGCCTGCAGCATGACCGCTTCGCTGACAACGCCCGGTATGACGGTTGTGTTCTCCGGGCTGGCATTTTCTGCCGGCATGACGATGATGCCCGGCGTACCCGTCAGCCCCAGCAGCTCTGCCAGAGAATCATTACTGGCAATGAGACTGTCTGATTTTGCATAGTCCTCAGGTTTCTCCGGTCCGGCCCCGGCTTTCTCTGCAGCGGACTGAATGTCTTCAGCCGTCAGCTTGCCCTCATTGTGCCCTGTCCGGTAGATGCCGTTGTGATAAGACATATAGGCCGCAGCGCCATTCTGCCGGAACACGTCAAGACCACGTCGGGAGGCCTGAGTGGACTCCGGAAAACGGGAGGCAAAGATAGTCCAGTCTCGGAATGCAAACCTGACATTCGGATTACTGGCCATAACTTTTTCCATCACTGGCGACATCATGCTGCAGGCAATGCATTCGTAATCAAAAAACTCCGTCACAATGACCTTTGAGTCAGCGGGACCTGTCACCGGCACGCCGTCGAGCTGCATCAGCAGCCGGTGGGCTTTAACGGCCGCACCGACGTAGGCCTTTTGCTTCATCTCTTCCTGCCGCGCCTGAAGCTTTTTACTGACTTCAATCAGGACATCCGGATGCGCAACCAGATAGTCAGCCGCAATTTCGCCGATACGGGCCTGCTGCGCAGGCGTAAAGTCCTCTGCTGCAGCCGTCGGTGCCGCCTGGACAGCACAGCTAATGCCAGTGGCCAGCATCACTGCCGCCAGTTTTACGTGTTTTTTCATAAGGTTCTGTTTTCTCTTTCAGGAATTCAGGTGGATTAACTTGCTGGCTGTTTCGCCAGATTTCGGGAGCTGCAGGGCCGTGATAATGCCCTGCATGCGTATCAGCGCTCTTTCTGAATGTTGCGGGTAATCTCAGGCACAGGTTCTTCACGCTCCCGGCCGCGTCCTTCTGCTGGCAGGGTAGGCTGACTCTGTCTTTCAAGCTCACGCGCCGCGCTGGCAATGGCGCGCTCCGACAGGTCGGCCTGCGCTCTGACAGGGGCCTGCACAGACCGGTCAAGTTCTTCTGTCGCCTTCCGGATGACAGATGCCGGTATGGCACCCGCAGCGCCCGTCTCAGCAGGCAGACGAATATCACCAGGCAGGCCTGCGTTCGCCAGTGCACTGAGCACCGCACTGGCTGAAGCCGCAGTCAGACCTCCCTGCGACGAAAGCTCGCCGGCAGCCTGGCCGATAAGGCGTGCATAATCCGGTTCCTTTTCCCCCGGCAGCGCCGGGATGTGCTGCTTAACCGACTCCATGACGCGTGTCAGAAGTCGCATATTCAGCGTCTCCTTTTCGGCATCCGTTTCCGGCAGTTTTACCACAACCTGAGCCTCAGCCATAAGCTGCTTCGCAAGCTTCTGCATCTCTGCCATTCCGTCCGGCTCTGTTTTTTCGGGTAGCTTTATGTCTTCCCTGGCGGCGTCTGTAGCCAGCTTTCTGGCCAGCGCTTTCATATCGGGCTCTCCAGCCCGCTCTGACCGGTTCGTTTCGGGCAGTGAGAGCGACGCACCATGTGATTTTTCAAGCGCCGCGAGGGCCGCCTGCAGCAGGGCTGACTCGTCGCGGACGGGACCATCCGGAGGCAGGTTTCTGAACATGTCCGTTAACTCATGCTGCACAAGGCTCACCAGCGCAGCGTCGGAACGGTATGCCCGTTCTGGCTGGCCACCGGCGACTTTCAGCATCCTGTCAGTCGGTGTTTTACGGCCGGTCTGAAGGATGACGCCGGTATGGGGATGCGTCCTGGCAGCGTCAAGCCCCTGCCCCAGTGACGTGACTATCATCGTTTCTCCGTTCCGGCTTTTCTGCAGCACAGCAGCCTGCGCTTCGCGGGTAGCCAGCTCCCTGCCCGCACCTGTTGTCATCTGACCAGCGTCCGCACTGATCGGGTAGAGACTGACGCCGGCAGTCTTGCCATTGCCGTCAAAGACCGGCAGGGCAAGGTGGGGTTCCGGATACTTTTTAGTGGGGGGGATAATTCGCACGGTTAACGGACTGTTTTTAAGCCCATGCTCCCGCAGAAAGGCCCGGCCTATGGCCGTTTTTGACGCCGGTTTTCCCATACCCCAGATAAGTCTTGCCTGAGAGCGTTCAGGCTGAGGATCGATGGCGTCGTGCGCCGTTTCAGGGCCGTTATCCCTGTTACGAAGCGTGGCCATCCAGTCTGCCATTCCGTCCGTGTAAATCTGTACGTGGTCAACCGCACGGGAGATGCTGATGTAAAAAGCGCGCATACCGCTCATGCGCTGACGTGCCCCCTCAGTACCTTCAAGCGCAATGACGTACTCTGCACTGGCCCCCTGAGCACCGTATCCCGTTACCGCCCACGCATAGTCAATATGCTGGTCTGCAGTTACCTTCCCCGGCTCTATGACCTTTTCCCCTGCTGCACTCCTCAGTACCACCTCGCCATTATCCCGTAGCGCCTGTACCCGATACTGTTCATGTGCGGTGTGTCCGGCCTGTTTCTGCGTTTTGGTCATGCGCAGACTGTCGCCAACCCGCAGCTCCAGGCTTTTGCGTTCAAAAACCTCGATCTCCGTGGCATTGAGTTCAGCCGGTGAATAAAACTTTGTCCTGCCGTCTTCATCCCGTAACACGATGCGGTTAATACCCGAATCAACAGCCGTCACACTGAGATAGCTGTCGTTCACCATAACCACCTGCCCTGACTTCCAGGATGACGTGCGGTTAAAGTCATGCCTGCCGCCCGTGACACGCTCCAGAACAGGAACGTTTACGGCTTTATTACCCAGCTCCTTCGCCTCAAACAGCCTGTCATGAATGCCCTGATTGATTGCCCGCCTGTCTTCGTTCAGCTGTGCGATGATCAGGGTCTTTTCCCTTGCCCCTGCCGTTCGCCCCATGTAGTCCGCAACGATGGCCTCCACCGGCGCTTTGGTTTCAGTAACAGAACGTTCCGGCTGTACCACGCCGGCTGCACGCGGAACCGCAGAGGGCTGGACCTGCATGATTTTCTCAATCGCAGCCGCTGCCTTGTTCTCGATAACGCTGTAAACCGCAGATTTGAGGTTTTCATCACGCTGACGGACGATTTCTTTCATTACGGCAACGTCGATGGGACTGCGCTCCTGAACCAGCCTGAACGGTGCACCGCTCTCGGGCGAGGTGAACTGCGCGATGTCCCCGACCGACACCGCCCGGCCGTTGCCGGTCGATATGGCCTTGTAAGCCACGGCCGTGTCCTGGTTTCCCAGCATGGAAGACTCATCGATGAGGAAAAGCGTGTTTTCAAAGCGGACGCTTTCACCCGCAGCCGTGCGCTGCTGCCAGTCAACGATGAAAGACTTCAGGGTCTGCGCCTCGATGCCGACGCTGCGCATTTCCTTCACCGCCCGGTGCGTAGGCGCCAGCCCGATTATTTGTGGCCGGGAGCCATCCGGGAGCGTGTCCAGCGCAGCTTTAACCGCCCTGAACTGGGTGGTTTTACCCGTACCGGCATAGCCCTGAACGGCAGTGAACCTGTCCTTACTCTCAAGTATCAGCCGCGTGGCATCAGTCTGGCCAGCCGTCAGTCCCGCCGTCACCGAACCACTGACGTTCTGCATCAGGGCAGGCACTGCATTTTTTCCGTCCGCGATTTCCCTGACGATGGTTTTTTCCATTTCCCAGGTCGCGCGGGCGACGTAGCGGAACTCACCACCAACCTGAACACGTATCAGATCCCTGTCGGCTACCTGCTGGTCAAACTGCTTCTGCAGATCGGGAACGCCTGGCCCGAACTTCATTGCCTCCTTGAGCAGTTCGACCTCAGTAAAAGCCACATCACGCATCTGCTCAACCGCGCGCGAAAACGCCTTCTGCACGTCTGTCTGCAGGCCGCTTTTAAGAGCAGTCAGTGCTTCTGCTGCGTCATCCCTGCCGCTGGCCTGGCGGACCAGAGACAACGGAGAACGGGTTGCACGCATCCGTGCGAGTCGGTCTTCTGCCCGGACAAGAGGCTCCCCCGTAAACACTTCGGCTTCGTGGCCAGAGCGGGCAAGACTGTTCATCATGTTGGCCGTCAGATCGCGGCCGTTGAGGCTGGCCAGAACCATGCCACGGTCATTGTCCTGGCTTCCCGGGGCGGACACATAGGCGTGGGTCAGATAAAGCGGCCGACCGGTTTCAACCCGTACCGGCTTTTTCTGTCCGTCACGCAACAGTGTTATCTGGCCGTCGCTGACGGACTCAACCGTCAGCCGATCGCGCGCCTTAATTCCTGCCGGCTTGTCGCCGGCGACGGCAAAGAGACGCTCGCCGCCAGCGACCTGCAATGATTCACGCTCAAAGAGCCGCCAGTCACCAGTGAGCTTCCGGATGTCCTGTACCGTCTCAACACCATCGGAATCAACCAGTGACAGTTGACGGCTTTTTTCATGAACCCGGTCAATGACGTAATGACGTGTTTCGTTTTTATCCGATCTGTCCTCCAGAACCTGCCCGGGACGGTAGGTACTGGTAAGCTTTCGGGTTTTAGCGGACGTAAAAACAGGAATACGCGCTTCTACGGTCACCTCTTCATGTCCGAGTTTACCGGCATCTTTAAGCGCCGAACGGATCTGATCGTTCAGCTGCTGCTGTTCACGTTCGCCGACGACCGTCGCCGTCAGTGCGGTTTCCGGACCGCTCAGCTCTGCATAACGCGTGGCCAGCGCCTGATAGCGATCGCGCTTGTCCGCGATACTGATAACGCGGGTTTCCAGGCCGGACGACGTTTCGCTCAGGGAAAGCCGCGGCACACCGGACTGTTCAAGAACCGACAATGCGCTGGTTGCCGACGTGCGGCCGGCTCCGTCCAGGAACAGCAACTGCGCATTCTTCTCCAGTGCTTCGCCGGTCAGCACGAGCATTTCTTTCAGGCCCAGTCGCTCGGCACCCTCAACCACAAGCGTGCTCTGTGGCGTAAGGGTAAAGCTGCTGTCCAGAATTCGGCTGCGGTGCATCAGGTTATCTTTGAGTAAATCTGATTTACCGAGTGACAGTGCACGCTCTGCAGAACTGGCCATGACCATCACATCTCGCCCGTGGGCACGTGACAATGTCACCAGCTGTTCAGCGGTTTCACGCTGACGCAGAGCAGATGAGGGGGAATTAAGGATGGCCACCGGTGACTGAAGAGCCTGAACGAAACGCTCAGGGACTTCACTTTTCGGCGTACGGAAGCTGGCCACAACATTTTCTTTGACCGCATCGGCAGCCACAGACTGTAATGACAGCTCATCCAGCAGGTGGATACGAGACGTAAACACGCCCTTTTCCGCATCCAGAGGGACAAGCTCGCCGCTGCTGATCACCTCATCAAGCGCGCGTTTCAAATCCGGTATTTTTTCTTCGTATTCGCCTGCGCTGAACGCGGTCACCAGAAGATCGCCGTAGGTAAAACGCGTCTGACTGTCGCTCAGAACTGAAATCGCTTCCTGTACTGACCAGATCGCATTTTTGCTGATATCCGCCTCGGGTTCAGTCTGCTGCACCTCACGGGACTTCGCCTCACTGATGACTTCCTGAATGTCAAAATCCAGCTTCTCCATCTGGCTTTTCCAGCGCTCCTGAAGACGGCTGCGGCCCCGTTCAGTTTCGGGCTTGGCAATGGGCTCCTCATCCTGAACCGGTGTCATGTCGTGGTTCTTTGTATTGCCCGTTCGGTCATCTGTCAGCGCGGGTTCAGCAAGCATCAGTTCAGTTGTACTGGTTGTGGAATGTTCAGGTCCGTACGCCTTTTCCGGAGAATCATCTCTTCTGGCCAGATTTTCGTTAAGCGGGCCAGTAATAAGCCGTTCTTCAGCGCCGGCAACCTTATCAGGGAGGCCTGAGCCGGAGACGTCCGGCTCGCCGGAATGACTGATGACTTTACCTGCGGCTTCCGGAGAGACACTGTCATCTTTGTTGATACCGCCAGCCTCTTTCAAGGCGTCGGCCTTAACCTGCAGTGGCGTACGCTCATCCCGAACGGCCGGCGTGCTGTTTTCAGGAACCGTTTTAGGGTTTACGTCATCCTCACCATAGCGATCGAGAGACTGTTTTCTCTGGCGGGTATCGAGCGCCGCCACATCGCGGCTTTTCAGGCTGGCCTCGTCCCCTACGCTTTCGCGTATTTCCCTGTGCCGTGAGGAGAATTCTTCCAGCACAGTTTCAGTAAAACCTTTAACCTCCCACATGTCATGCGGTCCGCCAGTCAGCACCGTTTCATAGCCCAACGCTTCGGTTTTCCCCTTCAGCGAGCTGCGGTAAAGCTGGCCAAACTTCACCTGATGCTTGTAAATCGTCTCAATAAATCCCGTTTTGTGAATGTAGTCGGTGGACAGGGCTTTCCACTTGCCCTCATGTTCGGTGGCGTTCACGATCACGGCATGGGTATGAATCAGCGGATCGAGATTGCGCGATGTGTCATGGGTGAACAGTGCCGCCACCATTTTTTCGGTGGGTATAATGCGCGTTATGCCGTCCTTTGTATCCCTGACGCTGATCAGGTTTTCAATCACCCCCAGCGTCTCTTTCACCGCTTCGTGGTGAGCCTCCAGCAGGCGTTTGTCGCCACCGGCGAGAATGAGCATGGATATACTTTTGGGCGCGGAAAACGTCAGATCATGGCCGGGCCGGTGGACGTGGGAACCCTGAACCTCTTTGCCCAGTTCGACGCCGTTCGGCAGTTTACCGTGCAGGACGTCTGTAAACGTCTGCAGGTCCACTGGCCCCTCCAGTCCCAGCTCTTTTGCACCCTCGCCCAGCCACTGACTCTCCAGGTCATCAAGAAAATAGTAATTGTCTTTGCTGCTGTAGTAGCTGGCAGCATCGGCGGCCGAAGCCACCGGCGCAACGGTCATCATCTTTCATGCCCTCCGGGTTCATGATGTTCTCCCATTTCCTGCCAGACCTCGTAATCTTCACGGTGGCGCAGGATGTTCTTTTCATCGTCAGCCATTTTGTAGTTGGCCTGCCGGTACTGATCAGCGTAGGCCTCCTCCCTGCTGTCGGGACCGGTTTTCTGATGGCCAGCCGTATGCACAATCAGCTGACCGGCATCGTCTTTTTCCGCCAGCATTTGCAGATCAGGTGCCTCCCCCTGAGCGGACTCATCAGACGTCGCTGATTCATCACCTGTCGCAGGCTTGCTTGAACGCTGTGCCAGCAATTCAAGCGCGCTCGCCGTTCTGACCGGTGATTTAGCATTTGCGGGAGAAACGGGAGGTTGGGTGGCAGGAAGTACGGTTTTATCTGCCACCGGAACGGACGTCTGAGGACGTGCTCCGGAGCGATCAGCTGCAGCCTCTTTACCGACCGACGCCTGAGAGAAGCGGCCAGGAAAAGCCCTGACGTTGTCCGGCAACCCGCCTGCAGGATTAGGTTCATCGATATTCGGTGTTAAATTGGCTGCGGGTTTACTGACGTTTACGGCACCCGACCGCTGAGGTTCATCCACAGTCACTGAACGCGCTTTCGTCTGTACCGGCTTAACCGGGGTCTGCATTTCGTGCGCGGGTTGCTGCTCACGAGCGTCAGCAGCAGGCGCAGAGGCGACGTTAACTGCATTTGCCGGTTTAGGGTTTTCAGCTGGAAAAATGGTTTCAGCGGTCGGAACTGTCCCCGCTTCCAGATTTTCATCGCCGGTCGGGAAACGAATGCCCAGGCTGGCAGCATCACGCTCGTTCTGACTGATGATTTTTTCAAGCTCAGGACTGAGGTTGTCTTTGAAGTCGCGTTCAATCAGCGCCGGATGGTATTTCTTCTGATTGCGGTACTTCAGGCTCAGTTTCACCACAGGATACTCGCCCGGAAGACGTACAAAAAAACGAAGATTGGGCAACTTCATGATGTTGTCGTAATCAACGATGGGCTCCCTGACCTTGTCCTTGCTGATTGAGATACCGTCACGCTCCTGCGCCAGACCAAAGCTGTTCTGCTCCCGGGCTTCTCGCCGGCGTTGATAGCCCAAATCTTTTTCGACCATCTCTGCCACCTCTGAACTGGGAGAACGGCCGTAAAATCGCGTGTTCAGAAGGTCGAAAATCGACTTGGCCATTTCCCGGCCGTAGACGTTGACCAGCTGAGGCATGTTCTGAATACCCAGCACAAAGCAGGCACCAAACTTACGGCCCTCGGCCATGTGTTCCCCCAGATCCGGGAGTTTTTGCAGGCTCAGAATCTCATCGCCGATAATCCAGACACGTCGTTTGCTGTCTTCGCCCATGCTCTGAAGAAAAATAGTCGCCAGTGAAAGCCACATGGTTATCAGCGGGCGGACGGATTTGCGGTGACGGGCCGTGGTGGAAATAAACAGCCAGCTCCTGTCGTACTGCTTTTCAGTCATCCACTCCCGGATACTGAACTCCGGTTTGCCCTCTTTATCGAGACCCTGCAGGTAGCGCAGAGACTTGGCGTAGTTGGTCAGAACCGAGCGTATTGAGATGGCGGTTTTTTCAATTTTTTCCTCCACCAGGTTGGCGGAGGGCGTGTTCTTCAGAAATTCCCGCAGGCTTTTCAGATCGATGGACAGTAGTGTTTTCAGAAACTTTTCATAATTACGTTGCGGGTCGGGGGCAAACTGCATAGCGGTGTCACTGAAGATAGTCCGGGAAGACGAAACCCAGAACGGGTCCGAATCACCCTCGACCGGCATCAGCGCGGCCGTCATGTTCTCGTAGTCCACCACCTCACGCCCTTCACGCCACAGCACCCAGTTTTCGCAGCGCCTGTCATGCGTATTCAGGATTTTGTCCAGACGTTCGTCATAGTGTGTTTCGACAAATGTACCGCCTGAGTCATAGATGATGGCGCGATCACCCCTCTTACGTATGTAATCCAGCAGCCAGCGAATGAGTGTCGATTTACCGACACCAATGGTGCCGTGAATGAGGAAGTTCATGACCTCGGCATTACGCACCATGTGTAATCCGCCCACCTGCAGGTCAGATTTTTCGCCAGCCTTTTTGAGCAGCCGGTTAATCTCTTTCAGACTATCCGTAAGCTCCATTCCGGATATAAATTCATCCGCACTCTCTTTTTTGCCTATCCGTCCCACATACCAGAATACGACGCTGAAAAGGACCATTGCCGCTACGCCGCACCAGAAGGCACAGTGTTTGAGATTCTGAATAAGCAGCGCACCCTGCTCCTGCATCCAGGGATTTGCGAGCAGCTGAGCGAGGGTAAGGTTAATGGTACATATTCTGTCTGGCTCGCAGTGCCAGCGGATATCCCACACGGGAGGACCGTCGTGCTGCATCAGCCGGATAAATCCGGACTGCATATAGCCCGTCCAGTACCAGAAGCCGTTTCGCAGCGTATCTTCCGGGGTGATGTACCAGAACAGGCCCAGCGTCGTCAGAACAAAAAACAACAACATCCAGTGTGAAATCCACTGGTTGACCTGTATGAACATTCGCAGGCGGTAGGCCGTTATCTGGCCGCCCTGAGTAAGATTTTTAGGTGTAAAACTCATGTATGGCTCCGTATCAGGCGTCAGAAAGTCCTGCGTGGTTATGCAGTCAGGTCAAACAGGAATTCAGATAAAAAAGATGTTCTCAGCCAGTCAGGCCGGTTCAGAAGTGGGACCGACGGACGCCGGGTTTTTAAAATTACCAGCCCATTGCCATGCCGGCAGTCATGCCTGCTCCCTGCCCTGTGTCCCATGTCAGGCTTACGCGCGCGTTTACTGAAGCGGCTAAACGACGCTGATAACCGGCAGCAATGGCCTGCTCGTCCCGGTATGTGCCGAATGCCATACCAAAGCTGTTGTCTACAGAGTTGATCAGATAAGGAATACCTGACATGGCCATTGCCGAAGCGATACCCGCATTGGCCCGGCGTGAAAGCTGATGAACTTTGTTGTCGGTGTAAGAGTTGGCGCTGCCGAGCGTGCGCCGGTCACCCTCATCTCTTGCCTGACTTTCTGCAGAAAGCGCACTGTCAGTATGCTGCAGAATGGCGGCCTCGCGCTCATCGGTATAGCCATTTGCACTGCTCAGTACACGCGCCTCTCCCTGCGTACGTGCCTGTCTTTCGTCAGAAATCGCACTGTCAGTGTACTGATTTGCCGCCATTTCCCGCTGGTCAGTGTAGGTGTTAGCGCTCTGCAGCATATGTTGTTCACCCTGAGTACGTGCCGCTCTTTCTTGTGAAAACAGCGTGTCGGTCCGGGTGCTGATGGCACGCTCGCGCGTGTCGGTATAGCTGTTTGCTGAGGTGAGGGTTTGTGCCTCACCCAGAATGCGTTGCGATTTTTCATCAGCAACAAGCCCGTTAGTCCTGCTGTTGATTGCCTGTTCCCGTGCATCGGTATAGCTGTTTGACGTGGCTATCGCCGCCGCTGTCTGACGGTCCGTATAATTGCCAGACTTGGCCAGCGCATCAGCCTCCCCTGAGATACGCGCACTCTGCTGCGAAGCGGAGTAAGACTGCATTTTGCTGTTGAGGACCTGCTCTCGGGAATCTGTGTAGGCTTTCGCACTCGACAACGTAGAGGCATCTCCGTCCTGTCGGGCCTGCTGCTCAGAGGCCATCAGGCTGTCAGTGCGGGTATTTATTGCCTGTTCACGGTTTGTGGTAAAGGTTTCCGCACTGCTCAGCGTCGAGGCATCCCCTGAAGAACGGGCCTGCTGCTCCGTGGCTATCAGACCGTCAGTCCGGCTGTTAATGGCGGCTTCCCGCGTGTCCGTATAGCCTCTGGCGCTGCTGAGTGTTGCCGCATCACCGTCCTGCATTTGTCTGACGTTACTGGCATCCGTACCCGCTGTCCCTGCAGCAATATGCGTCAGACGGCGCTGGACGTTCTGACTACCAAAAGAGACTTCGTCTCCCTGTGAGGAAACAGAACCGTACCCCACTGATATGCCTCCGTTTGAGGCCTGTGCGCCCGAACCAAAAACGAGACTGTTAGCCCCCGTTGCGCTTGATCCATTGCCGATAACCATTCCGTTCAGCGCACTGGTCAGTGTGTTACCTGAACCAATCTCAATACCGCCAGAGTCCGTGTCTGCACCGGTGTTGGTGTTCCCGTTCCCCAGCGTGATAGCGTACGGGCCCGTCTCTAAGGTATTCCCGTTGCCGGTAACGTTTGCAAAGGGTGAAGCAGTGACCTTGTTAGATGAGCCGAAAACGTTGATCTGGTTGCCGGAGATATTATTACTGTAACCAGTGGTGTTATTTTCGTCACCACTTGAGGTATTGCCGTTCCCGGTGATGGTTGAGTAATTTCCGGTAATGGATGAACCCGAACCAAAGATATTATCTCCGTTCCCGCTCAGGGATGAACCATTACCGAAGATATTCACGAACTGCCGGGTTCCGGTTTTGGCATTGTTCCCGTCCCCGAATATGTTGCCGTAGCCTCCAGTGATGCTGTTACTCTGCCCGAAAATCGACATATCTGAACCGTCTGTGAAGTTGGTGTCTCCGAAAACGGTGGTGGCATAGGAGTTTTTCAAATCATTATTAACGCCATAAATATCAATTTGAAAGTTCTGACAGCAGTCAGGGGTGCCGGTCACGGAGTTACCGTCACCCGTGATAAGCGTGCTGGTGTAACCGGGACCTACAGTGTTGGCAGCATTAGCGCAAAAGCATAAGGCACCGATGATGATCGGTGCTATTTTAAAGTATGTGGCCTTCATTGAGATTCTCGTAAATGACTGATGAGGCTACAGGTGGGTCCGCTGCGAACGGACCCGCCACCCTTTTTCTTAATACGGTATTTAACTTTCTGAAGAGACTTTCCCTTTAGCGCTGATTAACCCGGTTCGTCTGAGCAGCCAGCTCCCTGTAAGCACTGGCAGACCGCAGGCAAAAAAGATTAGATTCCAGCTGAGCAGCGTAAGTACTGACAGCACAGCACCGGCCGTCAGCGTCAGTAGTGCCATCAGGAAAGGGATCATTCCCTGCGGCGTCAGACCGGCTTGTGTGCTCCTTATGGCAACGTCATATGCGAAGAAGTCGCTGTGCGACATGATGTACTGAATCATTGGCTGGCCGAACTGGCACAGAACAAACGCACTCCAGGCAAGAAAAAAAGTAAACCAGGTAATGAGGGTGCGCGGTGCGCCGTTGAATTGCAGCATAGGTATCGCCTTATTATCGAAGTTGAATGGTAGGTTTGAGAACGTCGTTTTTAATGCAGCGCCCGCCGCAGGCGCTGGCTGAGTAAGCCGGCGCGAGGAGGCGAAACGTTTGTGGAACGACATGAGGCACGTACGCCCGGAGTATGAAAATTTGGGCGTTTTGAGTAAGTACAGATGAACTGGCAGGTTCAGGATTGGAACGACATGCGCCCGGTTGTCAGGAGAGACGGTTTATTGTCGTCCACAGACGCATGACGTTGGTCTTATTAAAAGCCGCGGTGAACGCGGCTTTCACAATTATGATGCGGTTACGGCAGAATGTTCGTAATTGATTTTGCCAGTTGGGCTTCAAGCACCGGCTTGGCTTCTTCAAACTTCAGGTTAACTTTGTTGGCATTGGAAACCACGCGGGTCTGATATTTCATGCGGTTGCCCTGCTCGCTGCTGGTCTGCAGTTTGATTCCGGATGTTCCCTGACGCAGAGCTGCAACGTTATCAGTTGTTACGGCCGCTTTACTGCGCTCAGAAATCTGCAGATCGGTCACCATCGTATAGTTAACGTCTTCCACCATTGCATCTGCTGCCATGCCTAAAAGACCTACTGCAAGACCTGCGCCGAGTACAGCGCCACCTGAATTGCCGTTATAAGCAGTGATACCGGCGCCCAGAGCTGCGCCTGCAGCTCCACCTTCGTAACCACTGGTCAGAAAGCCCTGAGCCTGACGTAGGTCCATTTTATCTGCTTTTAGTACGTTGGCCTGAACCCAGTAGAATGCCGTGTCAGGGCTGCTGGACAGGCTATAGCCTTTTGCCCGAAGGTCGTTGGAGATCATGGTCTGCAGGTCACTCATGTCTTTATCAGAAGTATTTCGCACCTGAACCCAGACTGTTTTTTCACTTGAAGGCTCCATCCAGACCGTCTGACTCATCTGAGTCTTCACATCGAGATTACGCTTTTTAATTGCTGTGCTCATTGCACCGCAACCAGACAGCACAAGACATGCAGCAGCAATAGCCGCCACAAAAAATGAACGGTTTTTCATTTCAGTATCCTTGTTAAACGAAAAAAAGGGCACAGTTGCCCGTTGGTTATGTCTTCAGAGGGATTCTTTAGCTGTGATCCCTTCCGTCAGAAAGACGGAAGGTTTATCGGCTGGATGGTTTGAAACTTAAATCTTTTTGATGAACTTTGATATTTTCTCAATGGCGAATCCTGCGCCTAACCGGTTTATTTCCGCTCCAACCAAAAGGTTTACAACAAACAATAAAGCGAATAGTAGTCCAGAAATTGAGAAAGCAAACCAATTCGAATAACCTGACAAAATGGTTGCTAAAATCATAAGAGTTACAAAAAAAGCGACTGTTTTTTTTGCGATCTTCCTCAAATGCGCAATAACCAATGACTTCTTACGAACATTTTCTGGAACACTCATGTATAAGAGCACATTGTTATAAGCCATCAAAGTAAACAACAAACCGATTGGAATAGTGGGTGCTACGATGATCCAACCATCTGTCATGAAGTAGCTGACGAACCCCTGCAAATCCATCTGCGGCTTGTAGCCAGTGAAGTAGACAATAGCTGAGCTTATTATGCTAAGAATTACTGTTATAGCAGGGATTGAAAGACTTTTTTTCAGCATACTAGAGGAGGAAGGAATCATCCTTGTGTCAGAACTGAATCCATCCACTAACATAGATAAATCAGCACTTATGTCCGACGCCATAATACTTTTCATATTCCATCCCCCTCAGAACTGAATTAAGAAGCTTTATTTTGAGATCGTCTCAACTGTTCAAGTTTATCCTTGAACATATCGTTTTTTTCCATTTCTGTACCATAATTGGTCTGTTTTATATCTTCTTCAGTACGGCCAATTCTTTGGTTGTTGACGGCTCCCTGATGTTCTCTTTTGAGTATATCACTGGATGCCTGAACAGTGCTTTTATTTTTGCTTATTTCCCGGTCAATGTCTCCTATTTTTCCCGTATTTTCAAAGTTTCTGTCTGCCACTTTATCAGCGATGTTTTGTGGCGTATTCAGTGAGCCAGCCTGTTCATTCACACGGCTTACGCCTGAGTTGTAATCCTGTGCAATCGCCGGTGAGGTTACGCTACCTCGGGGAGTAATATTCCGCTCGTTTACGGCCTGGCTGTTTTCGCCATGCCCACTATTGCGACCATGAGAGGTGCTCCCCTGGTGGACTGCCCTCGCTGATTCGTTTTGACCTCGCTGATTTACCTGTACCGGATCATGTGACGTAGCCTGACTGTTATTACCTGTGGATGTAGGTAACGTACCTGAAGGCGTCAGCGCCTGTGATGCAGTCTGCTCTGTCCTGCCTGCATAGTTCTGCATGATCTCCGGTTCCAGACGTTCTTTCATGAATTCTGTAGCTGCAGTCTGCGCCGTATTCACGTTAGTCAGGACATGCTGTGCATCGCTGCCGTACTTGGCTGTAGTCCAGTCCACAAACTCCTGATTGTAATTGGCGTCCAGACTGGCACTCTGGTTCTGCGCGAGCGTGGCCATCCTGCTGAATTCCTGACTCCGCGTGGTGCTGTCTGTGTACTGATGATACTGACTCTTGGAATCATTAAGCGTGGCAGCGAACTGTTGCACTTTCGAATCCGATTCGTTGTTGCTGTGGCTTCCCGACTCGCTCAGGCGCGTTGAGGTAACCATATCCATACCCTGACGGAAATCTTTCGCTTCCTGGCTGTTTTGGTCCTTACGGAAGTCATGACCTTCAGCATGGCTGTCCTGCGTACCGTGAGAACTGCCTGAAGAGTGGCGCCAGTCAGCATTGAGGTTAACCTCACCTCCAGCACTGAGGCCGGTTGCCCATTTACCCAGTTTTCCTGCAAGCTGGTCACCCGAATCGAACTTGCCGTATACCCTTCCACCGGCTCCCGCGCTGCCCTGATTGGTAATGTCCATGAGTTGGTTGTAAGCCTGCTGCTCAGAAATGTTGTGCGATTTTGCATAGCTTTCCACCGCAGACTGCATCTGGCTGGCACCGCGCGAAACGTTTGAGGCGACACTGTTATCACTGCCCTTCGTCAGCGTGTCACTGGAACCACTCTGATGACTGAACTGCTGCATCTGCTGGAAGCCACTGGTTACGCTGTGGTTGTAACCGTCCAGAGCCGTCTGCGCCTGTTGCTGGGCCTGACGTGACTGTTCAGAGAAACCGCTGCTTGCCAGCGAACTGAGTTTCAGATTAACCGGCAGATTTGAGATGGCCCCACTGGTGTCGTAAACATTATGGCCATCGGCCGTCTGGGTGTGCATTGCGCCATTGCTGGTCTGGAAAGCCTGCTGACCGGAGCGCTGCATGACGTTGGTGTCGAACTTGTTGGCACTCACGTTATCCATCGACATGTTGTTGAAAGACCAGTTGCCGTCTGCTGTCGTGGATGCCTGCCCGCCCGTTGAGAACGCGCCGGAACTGATAACACCGCCGACCACCTGAGACGCCACCGAAGCCGCCCCCTTCGTCAGGAAGAACGACATCGCAGGTATTGAGGCACTGAGGTAGCCCGCGATGTTGGCCGCATCCGAGTGCTGAAGCGCGACCTGATCGGCGTTGGCCAGTACCAGAGGCGTTGCACCGGTTTTCGACTGCAGGTAGAAGTTCATCATTGAATTCAGAATGGCGTACATGACTGGCCACATCTGAAAGTACAGAAAGCCACCGGCATACATTTTCAGCGTATTTACCCCGAAAATGGTGTGGTTGGTCAGAGCAAGCGCAACAACCAGCGGAAAAAGCCCAATCAGGATCAGCATCATCAGCGACTGGAAGATGGGCAGTGTGCGTCCGATGACGACACCAAAAGAGGCCCAGCTGAGTCGTTGTTTGGTCATGCTGGATTCTGTGGCCAGATTCACCAGGTTTGCCGTATCAGACGAACGCGCCGCAAAGCCTTTCCATCCATCACGGATAGCGGCATTGGTCACGTTGTTTCGCATAATCTGCGCTGCGCTCTGTCCACCTGAATAGAAAAAGCCATAGCTGTCGTTCATGGCATTGCCCAGGAGCGTGTCTGCGCTGACTCGGTTGCCGAAAATCCGCGTGGCCAGAGTGTGCCAGCTGAGCCCTCCAACACGAATATCGTCGTTCATCAGCGAACGCATGGTGACGGATGCCTGCTGGCAGGTTACAAACTGCCGGCCATTACCGGTATCCTGAAAAATCCCCCTTAACTGGCTTGGGTTACTGGTGATAAGCGTCAGCGGGTCGGTACTGTTGAGCAACTGTGAAATGGTGTACTTGTTGTTCAGCATGATGTCACCGATTACGCAGTTTTCTACGTAGTCGGTAAGCAGCGCGGCCAGCTGAGGATTCTGCGTGCGGAAGTCCGACGACTGAGCGACGACTTGCGAACCAAAAAGCATGCCCGATTTGGTATAGGTCAGAGAATCAGGCCGCGCCAGAGTATAGTCATACAGCTGGGCCATCCCGAACCCCGTTCCTGTCGTCAGGCCTGCAATCATCGCCAGCCCCACCGGCACGTTATCCACTTCATACACCGCTGCCGGATCGGTAATATCGATAATCTGCACACTGCGCTTGGGCACCAGAAGGACGGAGGTGATCAGCATGAAAATACCCAGCCAGTGGAGAAACGCCATCGGGTTTCGCGTTTTGATAAAGGTGACCATTACGCCCAGGATGCTGAACGTGCCCACGATATGAAGTACCGTGGTGAATGTATCCGAGCCCAGTATGGTGACGACGCCGTTAAACATCTGCCGCCACATGTCTCCGCCGTAGATCGTGTAAACCTCAGTCATTGCCGTTTCCCCAGCGATAGTTACTCTGATAGGAGGTCGAGATAATGGTGGACACCTGCTGCTGCAGGTACTGCATGTTCCGGTCGATGCCGTCGAGTGCGTTCTGATCCGCTGCTGACTGCAGTTTCATCTGCGCCAGGAGAGACTGAGCATTCAGGACATTGCCACGAAGTTCACCTGCCGCCTGTTCCGGATAGTTTTTACCTGCAAGCGACTGACTGGCCTGCTTAACCAGTTCCTGCAGGTACTGAATCATCATGTCCTGCGCAATGAAGTCTGCGACCTGAAGCAGATAGGTCGGGCTCATGCCCATGCTGCGGGAGTTGGTCAGGTATTTGAGTACCGGCACCGACGTCGTGTTGATAAAACCCTTTTCACGATCAGTCAGTCCGGTATCAGCCGTGAGTTTACTGTCGATAGACAGCATGATGTTGCGTACCTGCGTCACCAGTGCAGCGTCACTGCTGATGTTAACCGTCCCTACCGTGGGACCGAGGCACAGATCCATCGTGTCACAGCCATAGATTTTTGCACTTCCGCCCCGCATAAGTACGGTGATGATGTCCCGGTTATCCACCATTGGGGTCAGAATGGTGACCTGCCCCTGCGCGTTAAAAACGATTGAGCCCACGATGCTCATCACCAGTTCTTTCAGCTCGTTGTTACCGTCAAACAGGTGGTTTCGGCCCAGCGCGTCCCAGATCAGGTTTTTGTTCTTAAGAACCATGTCTTTCATCTGGTCGGAGGCGCGACTTGTGACGCTGTCCCCCTGCCCACCGACCGTACAGCCCTGCCGGGATGCCGCCCAGTCTGCGAAAATATTGCTCTCACCGGCAATGTCCTGGCAGATCTTCTGGTTTGATACCTGCGACACGGGCCACAGCCCCCCGATGATGCCCTGCGCCGCCTGACAGGAACTCATGTTTGCTGAGTTGACGTCTGAGGCCAGTTTCTGCAAAAAGTCCTTAGCCTGCTTGAGTTCCGGGACCATCGTCTGCAGTGCCAGGTCAAAGGCATAACCGGCTGCGTTACTCATGATCTGCTTTACGAAACGCTGCAGTTCAGCGCCGTTGATGTAAGAGAACGCGCCCAGATAGGCATCGATGCCTCCGCAGCCCGCGTTGAGTGAAGGCACCTGCATGGAGATTAGCTGAACCTGTTTAACTGGGTTGCGCAGGTAAATTGAGCCACCCGTGATATAGCCCGCAGCCTGCCCCTGCCAGGCCTGTGCCTGAGAGACATTGCCATCAAAGCCGAGGCTGCTGAAATAGCCGTTCAGGTCCCCCTGCACGTCGGCAAGAACCGGGCTGCTGATCGTCAGCGCAGCAAGCATGGAAAGGAGTAACTTTCTCAGTTTCATTGTTTTTGTTCCCCGTTAACCCGGCTTTCAAGCATCTGCCACACAACCGGATATTCCGGCCAGTCTTGTTCTACCACGACGCAGGAAAGGTCTTTCTTCCCCGCCCTGCGCCTTCCTTCCCTGACTTTCTGTACCGTAGCCGCCAGCTGGATTACTTCTTCAGCGCTCAGCGCGTGCTGCACGTCTGTTTCCTTGAGGACCGTGTACCGTTCTTCAGCACTGAAGCAGACTCCGCTGCTTCTTTTCCTGCCTGACCGTTTAGTGGGGAAACTGAACAGCAAAGAGGGGTTGATAAGGGCCACTATCAGCAACATGGCCAAAAACAGCCCTAAGCCCACCACATAGAGCATCCATACAGGCACATGCCATAAAAGCGAAAACAACAGGGGATGTGTGCGGAATACCGGCGTGTCCGTCAGAGCATCAAAGAATTTGCCTCCGGCGAGATCCCAGATTAGGCCTGCGCACATGAGCGCAAAACCGGTAGCGGCCATTACAGCAGCAAGATGTTTGATAAACTGCCTGTTGGTGTCGTTCATAATGTTTTCTGCCTGTGTGCAATCAAAGTCAGTGCCCGTAAAGCGTCGTCGGGCATATCGTTCAGTGTCATCGTTAAGTCCGTTAAGTCGTTAAGCATCTGCCAGTGCGGTGCAGGGAATGCTCAGCAAATGAAACAGAAGGTGGCGAAACAGAGGGACGGGCATGCCGTCGCCCTGTTTTGGTATTTTCAGAAACAGTGAGGTATCGGGACTGAAAGGATTAATGAAGCCTGCCATTGCCCCGCATGTAACCTGAGCTTCAGGGGGAGCTTTAACAGGAACTACGGGTATTCTGTTTCATCTTTCTGAACGATTACGGAATGCACAAAGCAACCCCAAAATTGTCCATAAAAGTAAGTAAGAAAGGGAGCCGCCTTCCGTCATGACAGCCGGATAATTCCGCTGGCTGTAAATCCTGAACGCGACACACAGGCTGACGGCGGCAATGAAACCATAGCGTCTCAGCCAGCCGGCAGGAGCCGGAAGCACGCCGTAACGCTTATAGTCCAGCCAGAGGCACCACAACGGAATTTGCGCCAGCAGCCAGCCTGAAAGGTTCAGCATTCTGATGTCCATCAGAAAACGTGCAACCTGAGGCGGTGGCAGAGGCGGCTCAGTGACTGGCGAGAACAGAAACAGCCACCCCGTTACGATCACCCAGACAAACGCACCGAAGATGACCGCTGCCTCCGTGACGGTTCGGGTTGTTTTGCTTTTCATTCTGCTTTGTATTTTCATCAGTCGGCTCCTGATGGCCTGCGACGTTTACTGCACCAGAGAGAGGGTGACGGGACTGCCGGACTGTCTGTCATAGCGAAGTTCAGCGATCTTGTTAAATTCCCGCGTAAGAAGATATGCATCCGGACCGCCCTCAGTCAGCGGCTCCTGGGAAAAAACGAACAGGCTCAGGCCTTTTTTCCTGAGTTTTCCCAGCAGATGACTCATTGTCTTTTCAGCGACTGACGGGAAAAAACCATCAAGGACGATGACCGGCCTGTCACTCACCTCCAGTCTCGCCATGATTTCCTTTAACCCGGCGTTGTATTCGTCTGATGTCAGCAGTTCACAGCTGAAATAATCTCCGTTAAGACGTGCAGCAAGTTCACGGCCGACCACCGATTTACCGGTGCCTGTCGATCCCTGCACGTAAAAATGCCCTTTACGTTCACGAAATAAACTCGTCAGTTTTTCCACATGTTCTTCAGCGTTCAGCCACAGCCGCTTTTCAGGCGACAGCCCTGCGTTTGTCATATCGGTCATTTGTACTCCTGTGATTCAGGGTGAATAGGTTTGTTTTCATGGTTGTCAGACAGCATGACGGTCGGCCATAAATCCATACCGGCGCAGCGTGATACTGATTAGCGCACCACAACCTGAACCCCCGGCCAGGGAAAACAGAAAGAGCAGCGGAAAGTCCCGGACGGCGCTGAGCAATCCGGCATCCGGCCCTGCTGTCAGAATCAGCAAGCCGCCTTCCGTAAACTCACAGACAAGCCAGGCATAAAGCCCGGACGCTGCCAGAAGCGAGGCGCAGATAAGCAGTAACGCTGTCTCCAGCCCGGAGAGCGTCAGGGGATGTTCAGTCATGATTTTTTTCCGTAGGTGACAGCGCGTCGGGTTACTGAGGTGTCATTAACCCGCTGTTGGGAACCGGCCCTAATGTGTCCGGAGAAAGGTGGTCGATATCAGCCTCAATCATCAGTGTCAGCCGCTGGCTTATGGTGGCCATGTCAGCCTCCCCCTGATAAAGCGGATAAGCCACGTTGGTGTTCACGTTAACCATAAATGTGGTTGGGGTTGCTATCGGCAGCCCGTTACCGAAGAACGTAAGTATTTCACCGGCAATCGGCTCGTTTGGCCCTGCCTTACGGGGTATCAGCACGATCGGAAATGAACTGTCACCGTATCCGTCCAGCGTATAGGGATAGACCTTTATGCCTGCGTCATCCGCCCATGCCTTCAGCAGCGGGTCAAATTTGGCGCTGTGCGTGCAGCTGCGTTGCATAAAAACGACCACCGCATAATCATTCAGGTTTGCCGTTCTGCCGTCAGGCAGCGTGATCGGATTAGGCGGCCTGGGCGCAGCGCGCCGCAGCGGCGTAGCGGCCGGGAGTCCGAAATCCGGTAATACCGCTCCTCGCTGCGCCTTTGTCTTCTCCATCGCGGCAATCTGATCCGCAACGGTAATGGCGCTGGCGGCAAACGACAGCCCCAGCAAGAGGGAACCCAGCAGGATATAACCTTTCATTGTCCGGTTACTCCCGGCTGTCTGGAGCGCCTGAGTGCCTGAACGAATGAAAATATCCCCAGCACACCGGCAATGGAGCCGCAGGTTACGGCTCCCGTCATCAGCACATCAAGAGTGAGTGCGGCAGAGTAATTTAGAAGCATTCGCAGGCAGTTGAAGATGACTGCCGACATGAAAAATATGGCGATAACTGGCAGATGATTCATGATTTTTTTCCTTTTGCATGTCCCCGATATCCCCATACGCAAATGCTCAGGCTGAGAGAAAGTAATACGCCGGACTTGTAGAGCATCCAGAACATGTTATTGGTCTGTTCAACCCATGCATCACGGCTCACCGGCTCCCTCTTGCACATAACCGGAACCGGAGCGGGCTTCAGCTCTGTAAACTTTTCAGTGGAGCCTGTTTTCGCTGTGCCGGATAAGTCAGGAGGCATGGGTTTCGGGGACGGGTGACATCCCCAGACCTGCGAGGCCGGCGCATCGCGCACCAGGCTTTCTGCAGAGTTCAGGAGCATCTGGCCGCCGCTGCCGCCCTTCGCCGACATCCACAAAAACAACAGAAAGAAAAGCAGCGCAGGATGTATCACAAGCGTCTGCAGAACGAGATTTGCCATACGGCGGACAGCAGCAACGCGCCCGTGCCAGACAGGTGAGAGTGCCAGCATAATGATGTCCTCAGAAATTGGGTTTAAAGCCAGTGGCCACGTTGAGAAAACGCTTTGCCAGGTCGTCCTGGGTCATGAACCCATAGGCGAGCGGCCGGAAGTTTTTTGATTTCGGGTCCACGAGGAAAAGTGCCGGATAATGCGTGATCCCCATGCGTGCACTTTGTCCGTCATCATGACGGCTGTCAGGAACCTGCGGTGAGACATTCCCGTCCACACTGACCGGTATCAGCGAAATGTGCCGCAGGTGCGCGAAATCAGCCACCACGCCAGCCATCTGTGCGTCGATCGGCTCACCGCCCCGGTAGAAATAAAACAGACCGTACTGTCCGGAAAGTTTTGTGATGGCTTCGTTCTGCTCTTCCTGATCCCGCACCTGCTGAAGCGGGGCCGTACTGTTGTAGTGCGGATGCTCCAGGTTGTAATCAAGATCCGGATACTTGAGCTGTGCCACAGCAAAAGACTGGCTGAACATCGAGGCGCGGTCAGTCCAGAACTTCTGCCAGCGCAAAAACGTTGCCGTGTTTTCCGCCGAGGGGTGCAGAATAGCGTTCGCCTTCGCCTCCTTCGTGTACTCTTTCAGTACGTCCGCCTGCTGAGAGGGCGACAGCTTGCTGAAATCCGGTATCCTGGGCGGTGCCGGCGTGAGTTTAGGTGCCGGTGCGTCAGGCTTCTTTTTGGGTTCGTTGTACCAGTGCCATCCGGTAAAGGGTTCAGCGGGCGTCACCACTGCATCAGCAGGGACATCATCATCGGCAAAGGCCGGTAAAACACCTGCCAGTAACAGGCAGGCCAGCAGCGTCCGTTTCATTGTTTACCTCCCGTCTGAGACTGAACCTGTGCCGCAATTCTGTCTTTTGCCTGTTTTACCATTGCGTCCGCGTTGGGGATTTTCTGGTTGGCCATCAGGTCGCTGTAAAAGTCCTGGAAGTTAATCAGGTCGAAGTTGATGCTCTGCAGTTCAGGAACCGTGATGCCACGACAGTTCGGCGAATCCCCGCTGCCGAAGTCCACGTGCAGCTGGTCACGACGGCCCTGCTCCTGAATAATGCGGCTCAGTTTGCCGCCAAATACGCAGTAAACCTGACTTTTCTGCACACAGACACCCAGTACGGCGTGGTCACACTTGTCGCCCACGTACACCGTCACCTTTTTCGCTTTCGCCTTGCCGATGGCCATCTCCTCGCTGTTGCAGTTAGCCAGTCCGGAGCTGTTACCCCAGCCGGTATCCACGCAGCAGTTAGAAAAGCCTGCAACGGCCTTACGGCACGACATGGCCTGGCCGGTAAAGGCCCGGATGTCGATCTGACTGCCGTTTTTCACGTCGTCACCGGCAGAGGCCAGTCCCGCGAGCTTTGAGACGGCCATGTCGAAACCGTTGTCACCCGTACCATCGGTATCGCTGCAGTCCCCGGTCTGACAGAAGTATTTTCCACCACACATCAGTCCCTGCGACGAGTATGTGGTCTGACACTGATACGTGTCGTTTTCATGCATACAGGCACCCGCCTCAGACTGTGAGCAGCTTCGTCCGGCCAGCGTGCAGTTGCGGTTGTTGATGAGCTGATCGCAGTTGCCCGTTGAGTTAACTGGCACGATATAGGCGTCTGAGTACTGCCAGCAGTCACTGTACTGGGTGTAATCCCGACCGTTCTGGTTGATGGTGCGGTTTCCTCCCGGATCAACGCACTGAGATCCTGCACCGCCGGTTGCTGTTGATTTGTCAAAGGGGCAGCTTTCGGTCCAGACCACGCGCGAGGAGGTGGTGTCGCGCTCCGCGGTCATGGCCAGTGTGATATTCAGTACCAGTGTGCCGTCTGCGAGGCTTCGCTTATTTCCGTCACGGCCTGACTCATAGTGCCCGTCCGTGTTGTAGTGATACCAGAGCGAAACCACCTGACCTTTCGTTACATGCTGCGGAGAAATATCGAAGTTCCCTGAATAGTTCTGGAAAGTAGTGATCGTCGTTCCGAACGCCCGGAATGACCAGTTGAGACGCGGGCTATGGTAGTTAGGCGCTCCGGGTTGTCGAAAATCCCATGACCCGCTGCTCAGCGTGCCATCGTCCGGTATCGTAAAGTCATAACGAATCCACCAGTCGGGCTCGTTAATTCCCGTTGAGTTACGGGGGTTCATCACAAACTGCGTGGTGTAGGTTTCTTTAGAGCCCGTAACCTGAATACTTGCCGTCCTTGCGCAGGTCTGAATCTGGTTTACGTCTCTGTCGCAGCTGTAGTTCTCAAACACTGATTTGGATACGACCTTCTGGCTGCAGTTGGCGTTAGAGCCGTCAACAATGCTTCCGCCGTTGGCCTCGGCGTTTTTACCGTTCTGAATGAAGTCCGCATTGGGATCGATTTTTGTTGCGGGGTTTCTGGTACTGGAATCATTCACCGTCTGACCGGCTTCATTCTGGCCGAGCGACGTCTGACCTTTATCCGCAATGCCACCATCACCGCCCCGCACGCCACCGTAGTACCCACTCTGAGAAGGGCTGGACGTGTAGCCGGGGATCACGGCCGAAGGGTCTGTTCCGCTGGCCACCGACGTGCCCTGACTTTTATTGTTCTGACCAAAGTTACTTGCATCGTTGAAGGCGTCACTGTTGGCGTCAGCGTAAACACCCCGGACGCCGGTAAGCAGCAGAAGCGCAACCAGACAGAAGCGTTTCATCGTCCCTTCTCCCCTTCCTGCAGCATCTGCGCTGCCGTGGCGCTGCAGTCACCGCGTTGCTTCACTTCTTCCAGCGCCTGTTTAAGCGTCAGGCTGCCATAAAGAACATCGAATTTCTGGCCGCAGGTCACCACCAGTGCCGGCACGGCTTTGATGCCGTACTTCTGATAGAGCGTCGGGTCAATCTGCACGCCTGCCTGCTTATCCTTTTTTGACAGTTCGAACATCGTCTCGGCCGTCTTGCGAAAGTCGTTGTCCAGCAGCCCGCGAAGCGTTGCCGGAATACCGAAGCGCCGCGCATCCTGAAGCATCGGCAGCAGGCCTTCTTCAGGAATGCCCAGACTCACGAAATAAACGGCACGCGGCGTCGGACGATCGGCACTGTTCTCCTCCGCCTGCGAAGCGGCAATCTCGTTCTGAAACTGATTAACACGTCCCTGCTGCATATCCGGGAGGGCGATATTTGCGCCCTGCAGTTGCTGCTTGAATTGCTCCAGTTCCCGCTGCTGCTGTTTCATATACGCCATATCGTTGTCCGCGATAACGGGCTGTTCAGCGGCGTGCGTGCAGGAGGCTGCGATGCTGAAAGCCAGCACCGCCATCTGTATGTTTTTCATGAGAATTCCTAAAAAATAGAGGTAAGTTCTGGCCGGCGCAGCCTCACGTCCGTACGGTTCCGGCCTGCCCGCAGTCCTGATAGCGCTCAAACCAGAACACTACCGGTTGAGCCGTTACCTGAAGCTGCCCGAACCGTTCAGCAGTGCGGAAATTGACGCTGGATGCTCTGGCCCTCTCCACCTGCCTGGCGATTTGCTCCCTGAACGTCTCAATGCTGTAGGTCGCTTTAAACAGATTGCACGGGGCGCACGCCGGGAAATGATTTTCCAGGCTGTCATGCTGTTCATAAGTCAGCTTTCCGGTGGCTTTCAGTTTCCACACGCCTTTCTGGCGCGCCTTCTCATCCACCTCGGAAATACGCAGAACCGGCTCCACGTGGTCGGCGTGCCATCCCTTTTCGGGTAACACTTCACCGCAGTAGGCACAACGGCCACCAAACTTCAGGCGCAGTGCTGCACGCTGTGTTTTAGTCAGTTTCACGGTAATCGGGCTCCTGAACGTCAGAGGTATACGCAGTTCCGCTTTCGCCAGAGCAGCCAGCCAAAGTTCTTTTTGGTGGCAGGCGTGTTGTGGGTACTGCCCCAGAGCTGCGTCGAAGTGCCAAAGGGATGACAGTCACTCGGCTCCGGATACATGTTGACCATCTGATATCGCCAGCGGGATTTTGGGATGATCGGGGACGGGTATTCATAACAGACCGCCACATCCGCCCCGACCGTCTCCATCACCAGGCCCTCACGGTGAAGCTTGAAGGCCATTCGCTCCGTCACAAGCAGTGACGCCTCCAGCGGTGAAAATTCGTTACTGGTGTAGCCCGTGAACGGGTACATTGAACCCTGAGCGCCGGCACACCAGAAAAGCGGGTCCAGCGGCAGACCTGCGGTGGAGGAAATGGAATCGGCTGCACAGGCTCCCTGCGCAAGCAGGTTATTGAACAGCGCGACTTCCGGATTGATGATCATCGAAAGCGTACTGTCGTTCCAGAGCGGATCAACTTCCGAAAGATAGGCAATATCCATATCTCCGACCTGCATACAGCCGGTACTGGTGATGATGTTCAGCCAGAACAGAAGCGGATATTTGTACCAGTGAACGTGATAAAAACTCCCTGGCGTGGGGGCGTCACTCTGCCCGGCCCGGCCTGTACCGGTTTTGCCCAGATTGATTTTAAAGCCCCCCATATTCACCATGACACCAGGCTCACGGGTCACATCGGCCAGGGCGAGAGGTTCCCAGAATCCGATGGCCAGCCCAAGACGGTAAAAGATGCCGTAGGGGCATAACTGAATGGGGGATGCCGGATTTGGCGTATCCGGATGCGCGCCTGACGCCAGCTGGATACTGCCGAGTGACATGGGAAACAGACACTTCCAGCAGACATCGCTGATGGGGTTCACCCAGCGCCCGTCACCGGCATTGTCACCACCTGCAAGGGCCGGTCTGGCTGCAATGACTGACAGCAGCAGGCACAGCGTCAGCAATAATCTTTTCATTCATCCGCCTTTTCAGCCAGCGGACAGAGCCACACACAAACCGGGCCGTCGTCAGTGTCATGAATACTGCCTGTAAACCAGCCTTCCCCGAGCGGTCTCACCGGCTCCCAGTCACTGCAGTTACCGGTTTTCCAGTAGCGTTTCATCTGCGACGGATCAGCGTCAATTTCCATCCAGGAAGTCGCAGATTTCAGTCGGTGCGCGTTGAGCCAGGCACTGAAATCGTCAGAAGCGGCAAATTCATTCCCGTCAACGGAGGTAAAATAGTCAGGATGGGTCCAGTGTCCCCAGCGATCGCGCACAACATCGCGCGCTGAGATTTCAGCGTGAACTGTCATAAAAGGAATTCCGTGATTGTGGCAGCAGCGCTGCCGGCGTCAGTTAATCAGGCCTGCCTGCGGAATGCAGGCTGAGGCGTACCGCAGCAGGGCGAGGAACGAACAGCCTGTGTGCCGCGGGCGGAGGATGTCAGAATATCAGGGGGAGAATGCTGGCCAGCACGATGAAGCCTGCGCTCATCAATATTGACAGCGTCACTAAAAATTCGATCCTGTTCATAAACCGGCCTCGGGTCTGATCGGGTCCTGTAATGAGGCTTTGAATGTTCTGAAAGCCCAGCCGCCAACAGCGTGCTTTTCTGCTTTTTCCGTGATGCCCTGCTCCAGTGCGGTGGCCAGCTCCGTGAAGAGTCCGACAAGCTCCTCCTTCCGGCGCCAGGCATCCGCCTCCAGCACGATCCACAGGTGGTCCTGCGTCATATCGCGGCCACCGCTCAGGTTTTCATGCCAGGCCCATGCGACAGGCTCCACGCAACCGTCCTGTGTTTCGGGCAGGAAGAAAGGGGACGTATACGTCATCTCACAGGTGTTGCCTGACCAGAGGACGGGCTCACTTCCGCGTCCACGAGCCTCCTCCTGTTTCCGAAAGGTCTCCAGTGTTTTCCCGAACAGGTGAGAGTCCGGACGCGTTTCAGGAAGCCTGCAGGGACCGCCGTACGTGCAGTCAATGCTGCTGACGTGGTCGTTCCAGAAAAAATATTCGAAGAAGTCGAAGTTTCTGAGAAATGCCGGAATGACCGAATGAAGCTTGCCGGCCGCCACGCTGCAGGTCAGCGTGACCTGACGCAGGGGCTCATGGCCTTCACCTTCCTCCGGTAGGGCCGGATAAGCGCAGTAGCACATTCCGCACTTTTCATGCATCACCACGCGGTGGCGTTCGGGGAAGTGACTCATCCTGACATTGACCTGATGCAGGAAAAAAGACAGGTCGCGGTCATGCATTCCGCTGTCGGTCTGTATCAGTACGACCAGCCAGTCCCGGTCCTGACCGGGTCTGAAATCTTTGAGAGCGTCTATCCAGTTCATCGTCCCGACCATCCAGAAATTCTCTCTGCAAAACCTGAAACGGCTCCCGGGCCCTTCCTGCAGTTGCCAGCTCACACCGCCCTCACTGCCGCGCAGTTCGCCTTCTGACTCTGCGAGCGGATGCCCTTCCAGCCTTTCTGACATTGCCTCTATCACATCGGGAATGCCCCTCTGCAGCCCCCCGGGTGCAGCCGATAAAATCAGCCTGTAGTGAGTCAGTTTGCCTGTTTCCTCGCCCTCACTGCAGGCGTCATTGTCATTCTTCAGTTGAATGCGTGTCGCTGCATTGCTTAAACAGGCATGATTAAGTGAATCAGGTGGGATCTGAGTCATAACGGGTTATCTCCAGAATAGCGTTAAGCCGCCAGAGAATTCCGCGGCCTGAAAAATGAGAGTGAGTTCGCGCTGCCGGCTTACTTCGCGCCGGCAGATTTTGCGGTAAATGCACGAAGGGCGTACTCCGTCAGGGACGGGAACAGTCAACAAGTGTGAATCGTGAAGGAAAACTTCAGATGTTCAGAAGAAAACTCTTATTTCGCAAAGGCGCGCACAGCAATATCACGCTCAATACCCTTCGGTATTCATTCATGAGCTGAGCTTTTACAGCGCGCAGAGAAGTTTGTAGCGCACGTTGTGATTAATGGGGGACAGGCCATGAAACTAATCACCACCCCCGCCACCATGACCACCTCCACAGTGACCACCCATATCGGATGAGCCACAACCGACATCATGCCCTCCGGTATACGTGTCACTCATCAGAACGGACGTATTTACACTGCTGTCATCGCCTGAGTTGTTTGTTGAATGCGTCCGGCCCTGTGAGCCGGATTCAGATAAACGGGAGATAAAGTGATAGATCAACCACGGCAGGGTTGCCACGCCGAAAAGGACCAGTAGGATTTTTGCTGTATACATGATTCAGGTTTCCTTTCAGAAGCCCGCACTTTCTGGCGGGGTGATTAAATGCTGGCCGGCGTTGCGGGATAGGCACGAAAGGCGTAGCCACTGTCATCATCGTGATCGCCTGCGGCCACCTCACCTTTTTCAATGCGGCTGGCCGTCTGCTCCAGAAACCAGACTGTTTCCTTTTCTGAAGTATGGCGGGTCAGCTGCAGCAGCACCAACAGATTATCCTGGTCAGATACGTCACACGGCTCTCCAAACACCGCTGTCCAGACCTCCGGGACAACGTGACCGCCACATCCCGCGGTGCCAAAGTAAGACGGCTTGTCGGCGTTCGTCCTGGCAGTCATAAGTACGCTTACGTTGTGGTCTGAGAAAAAACGCGTCATTTCTGCGCCGGGCGAACACAACTGTGATACCGGAAGGGTACGCAGCAGTGAGGGTAAAGATGTCTTCAGGGTTCCGCGCGGCGCTGATATGTGCAGGCTAATCTGGCGTACGGGCCAGGCCTTCTTATACCAACTCAGGTGCCTGCCGAGGCTCTCTGCCAGCCTGCTGAGTTTTTTATCTTCTTCACTCTCCTCAATCCTTGTCCAGTGCTTTCTTAAAAGGTTCATTTCTTCCGGGTCGTTGTAAAGCCCGTGAATTTTCTGTTGCACCCAATTCAGTTCTGTCCGCAGTTTTCTTACCAACAGATACAGAAACAGACTAAGTCCTGCAGCCATCATGAGCCCCGCGTACAGCAGATTTCGTTCATGTATCATCGTCATCCTCCCTGTTGTGACATGGCCCCGACCGTCCAGTCGTCTTTCACACTGGCTGACTGTAAGGGGCGTGCATGTCGTGATGGACAGGTAATAAAAGCCCAGCCGGTATAACCGTCGTTAACGCCATACTGGATGATCCCTTTTTCAATCTGCTCAGCGACAGACCGGAGAAAATGCGGCAATGTTTCAGGCGCGGTCTGGTGCGTCCCCTGCAGCAGTACCACCACCAGTTCCCTGTCCGGCATCGGCATATGAGGGCCAAAAACCTGCGTATAGGCTCCCGGCTGCGCGGCTCCCCCAAAAGAATCAGGACCAAAAAAGGAGGGGCTGTCAGCGGTGATGTCCGACTCCATGTGCCAGCGTAAAACACCGTCCCCGCCGAGTTTCCCGCCGGTCGTCGTCCCTTTTTCTTTACGGAGGAAGCGGGCCAGCTGACGCAGGCCATCAGGAATGTCCCGCTGCAGCGTGCCTGGTGAGCCCCAGCACATGATGCTGACCTGCTGCAGTGGCCACATATCCTGCAGCCAGCCTGAATGCACATCACGCCGGTTCAAAAACGACTGAGGGGTGATGGCCATCTGAGTATCAGCGTGCTGCGGGGTATTACGTCCGTCGGCCCGGTCTGCCAGCGCTTTTAGCGTCTGCTGACGCACCTTTTTTCCGACGATCACAGCCAGCCACACAGTGAGGGCAAGTGCCCCCGCTGCGAACAGCACATTCAGTTTTTCCACCTTGCATCTCCCGTTGAGAAGGGCTGTTCCGGTGCATCGTTAATGAGGTGTGTTCTGGAGTTCCTGGTCTGTCATGCATGGCGCTTCTCCTTTCCAGACCACAAACCAGCCCGCTGCTTCTGCACCTCTCCGGCACATTTCTGTCCAGCCGGTTGCATGACCATCCTCAGTTGCGGAAGCCAGCCGCCTCTCTGCAACTTCATCTGACTGAAACGGTGCCAGATAGCGCTCCCTTGCCATAAAAACTTCCGCACCTACACGCTGGCGTACATAAAAGGGAAGCTCTGCAGCCGACTTCGCATCGGTTCGCAGCGTATATCCCTCTTTTTCCAGCGCTCCGCCAAACGCCGCCAGCAGGAACTGCCAGTAACGAATGTTTTCGCTCTCAGCCATATAAGCAGCCATCTTTCGGCTTCCGAGCTGCGGTGGGGAAAACACGGTGAACGTTTCTTCCGGCTGCAGCGTATTCTCCTTCCGGGGCGAAAATGGCCGGACAAAGCGGCGCAGAATCAACGCAAACGTCAGGAGAAGCAGAAACATACCGGCTGCAGGAAGATGATCGATAAGCGCCCCCAGCGCCCGTATACTTTCCGGCGCGATGACGATTTCTGACCGGCAGCTCTGCAGTGGCTGGACGTCAGCCATCGGGTGACCGCTGACAGGCTCAGCCACCATCGGGACGGGATTTTCAAAGGAACCGTCTGGTACGGCGGTGAGTGTTCGTTCAGTCATCTTCACTGCCCTCAGCGGTCAGATGCGCCATACCCTGCTGACGCATGACTTCCCCCACATCCCTGTCGGTCAGTGACGCAAGCACAATGGCCGAGCGGGCAGATCCACTGCACGCAAGCAGGGCCTGTAGGCCTGCGCGGAGAATGACGGACTCGGAATAAAGCGGGAACTCATCAACCAGCCTGCGAAGGCCAATTTTGTCATTATCATCCAGGCGAACCTGAGAGTTATGACGCTTGATTTTTTCAGGGGGCATCGGCCCCCTAGTGATGTGACTCATCTCAGTGCCACCTCCTCCACCCTGAGCGCCCTGTCAGCACGCGTTATCCGCACCGGGGTGTGCTCAAAGCCGAATTTTGTTGTTAACGTTCCGTACTGGTCGAAATACACCGGCTCATCGAGCGCCACGCTGCTGTCGTGAATGTTGCCCCTGACCAGAATGACTTTGAAATTCTGCTGGCCTCTGACCTGCGTTTTAATCCACGCCATCTGTAAAGGGTTATCACCGTCAATGAAATAAAGCGTTTCGCTGTAGGGCACCTTATCCAGCGGGTTAACTTTGTCTCCCGCTCTGGCTATGACGTTTCCGTGTATATCGCGCACGGTTTCACGAACCGTAAACGTCGGGTCGTAGAGAAAAGCCCGATCCTTAATGGCGGGCGTCAGCCCGGCAACCGGCGCAGGCCTCACAGCATGCGCTTTCACCCGCGCTTCAGCTTCACGCTGAATACGGGCCATTTCGCCGCTGTCCTGCATCGATTTCAGACGCTGCGCGATAAATGTCAGCAGATCCGGTTCAGCAATCTGAAACAGGTGGCCGATACTGCCCAAATCTTTCGCGCTGGCCGGTAATGAAACCAGCGCGCAGATCACAAGCGCGACCAGCCGCCTTTTCATTGTGCCCCCTGCATTTGCCGGGCGATGTCAGACTGGATTTCCGGTGTGATGTCCTGTGCACCGCTGACAACGGCACCTTTCACCAGGA
The DNA here is from genome assembly GCF_041954965.1 of Pantoea sp. BS_8. Taxonomy (NCBI): domain Bacteria; kingdom Pseudomonadati; phylum Pseudomonadota; class Gammaproteobacteria; order Enterobacterales; family Erwiniaceae; genus Pantoea; species Pantoea sp. BS_8. The sequence goes on along the minus strand of NZ_JAVAXU010000015.1, from coordinate 15,340 downwards.
TTATCCCGCCGTGTTTCTGCCTCCATGCGTTCAGGCTGCTTTCAAGGGCCGAACTGAAACGGCGGGTCAGCACCTCAGCCGTTTCTTTGGTTAGTTGCGCCTGTGAACTCTGCTGTTTGAAGGTGTCGATGGTGCCTTTCATGTCGAATTCGACCGTCTCCTGCTGGTAGCTTGCAGAAACCAGCATGCTGATACCGGCATTCAGCCCCAGCAGAAGTAATACAGCGAGTGAAATCACTAAAAACCGCCGCTGTAACAGCGGCGCCATTCTGCTGCCCTTTTTCACTGCCTGCCCTTTTTGTTCCGTTGTGGCCAGAGGCGCATCGTCTGCGCCGGTGTCCATCGCTTCATCGTTATGCATGTTCTTCCTCCTTCAGGCCTTCGGGTTTCGTCATCCCCGCCCAGAGTTTCAGTTTTTCCATCTCGTCCTGGTACATGTCGGGTTCCGAAGCAAGCAGCCACGCGGCTTCCTCACTGGTCGCACCCTCATCCTGAGCATCACTCATGTACTGGTAATCTGAGCCTCTTGTGCTGAACATTGCCCGCGAGACCGGGTCCACAAACACCCGATAGAACGAACTCAGTTCACCCGTTGAAATCATCACTGAGCCGTAGCCTGTATTGCCTGCCTTCTCAAATCCGCGAATGATTTCCGTTTCCATTTCGCTGAACTGGTCAGGGTTGGCGTTAAGGTAGGTCGTCAGGGCCTTACGGTCCTGAAGCAGCGTAATCTTGGTGCCGCTGTTGTCCCACGCGGCAGCCGCCGCTGACGGAGCCGGTTTTTCAGGAAGTCCGGTGAAGTCTTTCATGCCCTGAGTGATCGTAATGAACGCGCCTTCATGCCGGCGCACGGTGCGATAACCGGTTTCGATGAAGCGTGCAGCGTGCGGGTTCTGTCCACTGAAAAGCCGCCAGGCCTCATCGATAATGGCCAGTTTTTTGACATATCGAGACGATTTGTACATTTTTTCCTGAATCGCGAGGATCAGGGAGTAGAGCACGGCTGACAGCAGATTTGGTCTGTTTTCAAGGCTTAACAACTCCAGCACGGTGAAGCGTGTTTCGCTATCGAGGGTCGGCGCATCGGAGTTAAAGTATTCCCCGTCACTCCCCCAGGTGCACCAGCGGTCAAGCAGCAGAATCAGTTCATGCATACGGTTCATGATCGTCGGCTGAGTGCCATACTCGCGCTGTACCTCTTCCGACTTCAGGTAATTCACGACGTCGTCGATGCGTGCACGGTTTTGCCGTGACGCATAGGCCGCCACCACGCCTTTTTGCAGTATGGCCTCGCTGATTTCATCGAGCCGGCCCTGCGGGCTGGCCAGAACGGCCAGCAGACCGGTGATCCCTTCGGCAGACTCACTGATGTCTGTGACGTTGGCAAACGGGTTAAAGCGCAGTGTTTCTCCTTCAAGGTAGGAACCGCCCGCCTGTCTGCAGAAGTTTTTGTAACTCCCGCCCATATCAATGACGAAGCCGTAACCGCCTGTATTGAGCACCTCACGCAGTACGTTCTGGATAAGAAAACTCTTTCCTGCCCCCGAGATGCCGGTGACCGCCCAGTTAAAGTTGCTTGCCTCATTATCTTTGTCATACATGTCCAGGAACGTCAGCTGATTCCGGTAGGTGACCAGCGGTATTCCTTTCTTGGACAGCTTGCGTTCAGCAACCACAGGCATCATGTTGACGGCATTGAAACTTTTACAGCGCAGTGTGGCACCCATGTGCTTCATGTCATCCCACAGCCCCTCCTGCATAAGGAAAGGCAGCGTGGTGAGCCAGTTGCGCAACTGCTGATAGCGGGGAGCGGAGATTTCGAGATCGTTTTTGCGGAACACGTTGACTGCCGCATCTTCACACCGCTGCTGCTCTCCCGCATTGTCCGGGGTAAACAGCGTCAGGTTCAGGCTGAAATCACACATGGCAATTTCATTGTTAACCAGCCCCTGTCGCAGTTCACGCCATTCCTGATAGGCACGTTCCGTACCGGGGAAAAGTTTGGCGTAAGAGGTGGCCGCTTTTTTGCCGAGATCCTGCTCTTTATGGAAGGCGTCGTTCTGGCTTTTTACCTGATCCTCCACACAAATCGTCCAGCTCAGAATAAACGGGCAGGGAATACCGAGGTCGGGGTAGCGCATGTTCTGCAGGTTATCTGATGCCTGCCACAGCGCAAACCGCGCCGGTGGCTTCGTCAGCTGCATACTGACAATGCGGGTGCTGGCCACGGCGTCATCCTCGCCCTCACTCAGTTTTCTGTCCTCCGGCTGGCGTGCTGTCGTCATGCGGAGGTAACTCGGATAGACTTCAAGCTCAGTACTGTGGTCTACGCTCTGACGGTGCAGCTCCTGCTCTGTGTTCCAGTGTGAATCACTGGCCGTCACCTGTCCGGGGCGGTAGTTCAGCTGTTCACGCATGACGGACAGGAATTCTTCGGGACCAACTGGCTTCGAATCCATATGTGCAGCCTGCAGCGAAATCCGGAGGGTTTCACGCAACTGAGTGACCGCATCCATCGCCTGAATCCCGCCTCTGCCCGCCTGGCCGTAAACCAGAAAAACGCGGTAGTTACGCAGATACAGTGGATAATCTCGCCTGTTGCTCAGACCACACAGTGACGCGCGCTCCCAGAACGCTTTAGTAATGCTGTTCAGCCGGGGGGCCATGCTGCCTTTCCACATGTCCTTGCTCAGCCCCGCATCAAGCATATCGCCCACACATTTACTGGCCACCATCAGAACGGTGACGGGTGTCTTGCGCGGCATTTTTTTACGGAGCAGGTCATCCAGCCCCTGAACCACTTCCTTGTTTGCCCCGGCCAGCGGGGAGACTTCCATAATGAAACCCAGGGAATGGCTGTTGATGTACAACTCGGTTTTGTCATCATACATTCGCCAGGGGAGCAGGCTGGTCAGTTTGGGGTAGCTGAAATGATTACGCAGCATGCTTTGTGCGGCCTTCGCGCCACCTTCATGTTTGCTGCCGGTTAAAAGACCTGAAAGCTGATTAAGGAGGGATTCAATCATGGTCATTCCCCTTCACTGATAACGCGATAGTCATCGTCCCAGCGGGATTTTTTCTTCACAAATTCCACGACTGCGGGCTGATGAAAACTGTCCTGTTCATCCACCCAGGGCGCGATCCACAGACGCTGCGTTGCGTCAGGGATACGTCGGGCGTCTACCTGTCCGGGGCCGTTACTGTCTGCTGCTGTTACGGTGCCGGCAGGCAGTGATGATGCACGTACAGGAACCGTTGACGCTGTTATTGTGCCTGCCGTCACTGCCTGACCTGATACCGGACGCGGGGCAAGCGTTGCGACACTGACAGTACGGTGGGGGTTAATGGCGGGCTTCACATTGCCGGGCGTCGCCAGCGCCTCAGCGGCAGCCTTTGGGGCGGCGTCCTTTTGCGCGGTCAGGTCATCCAGACTTTTACCCTTGTCAGCCAGATGACTGGCTTCGGACATCGTCAGGCACTGGTCAGTCGCGGTTTTGTTGCAGTCGAAATCAGTGTTCATACCGGCGCAGCCGGTGAGCGCAGCGCACAGCAGTGCGCACGCAAACAGTTTTTGCATGGTGAAGTCCTCTGGTGCGGCGGTGCCGCGGATAAGGGTGTGAATGTGAAAAGTGGCGGTGAGAATGACCTGTCGGATTAAACGGGTTTCACCCAACGGGGCTAACTGGCTTCCTTCTCCCTGATAAGAGTCTGGAGCCTGGCCGGGGTCTGGGGGACGCTGCTGCTGAGCAGCGACTGCGTGGCCTGGGGCATTACCGCGCCCGGCCACACGCTACATATACAGATGAAAGTTATAGCCCGGCAGAAGCACTGACGCGTTCACGAACAAAACGCCTCAGTAAAACATGCCTGGTTCCTCAGTTGTTTTCCTTGTCCGTGCGTTCATAACAAATATCATTAACACACCAGTATTTTCCAATATCCCGACCGTCCGTTGTGAGAGTGGTTATCGGCTCCATCACTGCTGTGCCGGGATCGGCATTAACACAGCCGCTGACTGTCACCACGTAACCACTGGTCATCTCCAGCACAGAAACATCATCATCGTGGTGAAAGAAGCCGTGGCAGTTGTTTTTCACCATCGCCAGCGAGCCAGTCTGTTGCAGTTTATTTTCACTTTTAGCATGGAGCATCATCGGCATCCCATACAGCACGCCCACCGACAGTAACCCGCAAAACCCTGCGAGTAAGAGGAGTGAGAGCAGAAATTCAGTATTCTTCGATGATCGGTTATTTGACACCTTACTGGTCGTCATATTCTGTCACTCCTTACCGCGTCATATCGCCGCTTACTTATTAGCTTCAGGAATTCGCTGAGCATTCGCTGTTCCTCTTTCGTGACAGTTGTGGTCTGCTGACATCCGGGGTTCTTGCTCAGTGTCACGACAGTTCAGCGACTGGTTGAGAGATTCAATGGCCGTCAGCAGTGAAGCCAGGGTATTACTGTCTGCCTGTGAGCGCCATGCCTGACGATACCGGACGCGGAGAGAGCAGAGCCGGATACGTTCTTCACGACTGCTGTGCGTTGTCATGATATCGGTCCTCTGTGTCACGTCCCTTTTTGCGTTTATTCCGTATTGCACGTTCTTCCTCTCTTACCCATTCATCCAGCATGTACAGATCAAGGCGGCCCTCCTTTAAAATACTCTGCTGCAGTCTGGCAAAAGCATCATGATCCGTGGGCACGTAGGAAACCAGTTCACCTGAAATAAGGTCAGGCCAGTTATGCGGTTTCTTTTTCCAGCGAAGCCATAACACAGCCGACGAAACGACTGAGGCCAGACCTGCCGTCAGGAGTACAGGACGGATTGGCCCCACAAAAAAAACCTCCAGATTGATAACAACGATTAAGGCAGTCAAAGCCCACACCGCAAAAGTTTCAATATGAGGTGGATGTCTTACCAACCATCCGCGATGCATCATACTGATACGATTAAACTGTTTTCGCTGCTTTCTGAAAGTAGCTTCAGTCTGTTTCAGGTTCAGGTTCAGGTTCACTTTCCCCTCCACTCATTTGAGAAACGGTCAGCAGGCGCTGGTCCACCCAGCCCTCTGCACTGCAGGTTGCCACAGCAGAAAACGTATTTTCCGGCGTCCAGTTCAGCACCGCCGCGTTGTTTTCCGGCACGCTCTTTACATCGCCGAGTTCACAGGAAGGCAAAACCACTTTCCCTTGACGAAACGCCGTCACCACGATTTTTACCGGCTGGCCACTCACAATCTGTGCCGGAACGGCCCACTGAAAACTCACGTCAGACTCCCCGGCTGCGGGGGCTGGCGGCTCACTGCTGCTGCCGCTGTCAGTTTCACGCAGCCGGCTGTTTATCCATTCGCGATCGCTGGAAGACAAATCGTGCTGACTGAGTAACCATACCAGCGCAGCCGTGCCCATCCAGCCGGGGCCACTGGCCTCTTTCTCCCTGATGATGGTCTGAAGCCGTGGTGAGGGCTGAGGCCCGTTGCTGTTCAGCAGAGACTGCCGGTTAGTGGGTGAAGGCCGGTATCCCGGAGACGTGCCGTTAACCCGGCCCGCTGGACTGCCGTTTCCTCCGGCAGATGTCGCGCCGCTGCCCGATTCAGGCCTGAAGCTTTTGTAGGCGGGCGCGCTGCCTGTTGAGGAGGGCCGGTACGACGGACTGCGGGCGGCAAAGCCTGATGAAGATTTAAAAGATGATCGGGAAGAGAAACCGACCGCCATAACGGGCAGCGTCTGCAGAAGGCAAAGCGCGACAAGCGTCCCCCTGACGAGAATGTTCATTTTGCCTCCCAGTTTACCTGCCCGTTCACGGTGATAATGCTTCGGTCTTTAGCAAGGGACTGAATGCGCAGAATCTCTCTCGGGCTCATCGTCTCGGCGTCATCGGTTATCATGAGCCTGTTGTAACACTCGCCGATACAGCGCAGCCGCCACAGCAGTGCACTGGCATTATCGTGCTGATCGTTGTAAAGACGGCTGAGACTGGCGGGTGCCCTTGTGTCGCCTGCAAGCCAGGCCTGAGCAAAAAAGGCAGCGGCACGGACGCTGTCTTTCTGCACCCACTGCCCCTTTTCTAATGTGTGAGCTGCTGCAGCCAGAACATTCGCTGACGCCCTGTCACCGGCAGAATGACTGGCAAGCGTAATCAGTTCTTTAGCAAGTTCAGGCATCTGTGATTCAAGCTCGTCTGGCGGGTCATCCCGTATGAACAGGTCAGCAAAGGCGTCCGGAGAGTGTCGCTTAAGCGCTGAACGATAGAGTGAAATTGCAAGGTCGTGGTACTCATTCATAATATGGTTTGAACACGTCGGCCTCAGCTCCAGAAATCCGTCGGGGCAGTTTTCCTCCGCATCCTTATTCAGCTGCTGCCAGGCCTGAAAGGGATCGGGATTCTGCAGTGCTCTGGTCCGGGCCTCGTCAAACTGGCTGTCACTAAACTCACATCCGGCCAGCAGCATCACGGACAGCAGCACAAGCGATCTGATTACCTTCACAGCGGGTATAGATTTGTTTATCAACACAAAAATCTCCTGTCTAACGACCTCGCGATGGATTCAGTGCCGCCATCACAGTGAAGGCAAACGTAATCAGGACGCTTACGGACAGTGCAAAAAACAGAAACCCTGGGCTGTGTGTCAGCGAATGGTTTCCCGAAACGGCATCAAAGATGTACATTCCGGCTATCACCAACCAGCACCAAAAACCGTACTGAGTCGCAGAAGAAACCAGTTCGCTGTCAGGGTTTGTCAAATGCAGGAGCAGCGTCACAACCGAGGCTGACGCCATCACGCCCCACACTGACCATGACAGGCCAAACCCGCGTGACATAAACAAGGCCATCACGCTCAGGTTCACAGTCAGCAGCGCGAGTGTCGCCATAAACACGACCCACTTTTTTTTAGTTACGTTCATGTCCTGTACTCCCTGCAGCTTTTGTGACGGAACCTGACGCCTTCCTTACGCAGTTTCCGCAAATCCAGCTCAACGATGCGGCCCATGAGTGTGACCAGCATGACCGCCCGCTTGGTGCCGTTTGGCTCATGCCAGACGGCTTCAAAACCCTCAAAAACGCCGCTTTCCAGAATGACCGTGTCGCCGTGAGCCGGGGGTTTTTCCTTTGTTTCCACAACCTCGCCCGTCATTTCCTTCAGCGCGTCCATCTGCCTGTCGCTCATGACGGCCAGACGTTCACCGAACCGGACAATCTGCGAGACGCCACGCGTTGCCTTGATGGTTGTGGTGTGGATTTCCTCCGGATCGAAGCGCGCAAAACCGTAGCCAGGAAACAGCGGCGTCGGCTTAAGGGAGGTTACTTTTCCCTCAGCCAGTCGTCTGCCGGTGTAAAGAGGAAACCAGCACTCCACTTCCTGATTAACCAGATGCGCTTCAGCCCGCTTTTCCTGGGCAAAGAGAGTTTTCAGTACGTACCACTGTTTCATCGCGAGTCCTTTCAGTTGATGGTGTCGCCGAGCCGCAGCTGGCTGGCCTGCCTGAGCACTTCATCCGGGTTCAGAACGGTTGAATCAGAACCCCCTTTTGGGCTGTTAGCCGCAGTGGTGGCCGCCGTCTGCTGGACCTGATTTGCCGGGGCCTCTTTCTTCTCTTTCTCAGCCTCTTCCTGCTCGATCGTTTTCAGCCGGAAACCCTGCTGGAAGACCACGGTGACCGCGTTACCCGCCCCGATATCGATAACCGGGTGATACTGCTCTGCACGCTTGATGTAATACTGACTGAGCGTATCGGCCGCTTTGCTGGCACCGCCGCCGAGGCCCTGTTTGAAAATGTCACCGGCACCAATCGTTGTCGCACCGCCCAGTCCGACCATAGGGGTGGCGGCAGACTTGAAGCCGTCGCCCAGGCCAGACAGGAAGCCCGCCCCGCCCGCATTCATCAGAATTTGTCCGTTACGCATCACCGGTTTTCCCCGAATGCCGACCTTACCCTGATAGGACACGTGCCCTTCAAAAGGCATATCGATGTGGTCGCCGTTTTTCAGGATACAGCTGATGTTTTTGGTCCGGACGTCACCGCGCTCGCTGGAGATGTCACCGTAGATTTCGCCGGTCACGCGACACTTGTCCATGTTGTAGGTCCGTCCGTTCGGCATGGAGACGTCGCCGAGCAGCGTAATGACCACGGGCGAGGTGTTCTGCTGACCGGTCACGCTGGCGTTAGCGTCAGCTCCCTCAATCATGGTTGCCTCGGAGAACGAACCCGACGGAATCCACGGCAGGGTGTACTTTGGTTTCTGCAGCGCGGCATAGGTGAACGTGTCACGCTTCAGCCCTCCGGGGCGTACGGTTCCGCTGCCGGGATAAAAACCCTGTCGTTCTTTTGAGGGATAGAACTGACCACCCTGACCGGATGCCGGCCCGTTGGCCGGATCGGTCACCTGCCACTGCGCAGGGCCTGCCGGCCCTTTTGACAGCGGGCCGTTTGCGGGCATCCCGGCACTGCTTTGTGTGCCAGTGTTATTGCCGGCTGAAGGCGGTTTGTCCGCCTGATTCTGGAGTTTTTCAAGCGCGCTGCTAATCTGCTCCAGTTTTCGGGTCATGGCTTCATTCTGCGAACTGACCGCGCTGGACAGTGTATCCAGGCCCTTTTCCAGCGTGGCCGTTTTGTTCTGCTGCTGAGTCAGCACGGAGTTGGTCACGGTTTCGGTAAAGTTGGAGGTGACCAGTCCGTGTCCGGTCAGGTCCACCTTCACCGGCGCAGGTTTTTTCAGCTCCTCCTGATGATGTCTGTACCACCAGACACCCGTGCCGATGGCCGCTGCAACGGCCACCGTAATCCCCGTTATCACCCACTGACGGCGGCGGGTTGCCGTGTTGATGTTGCTCATTGCGAACCCTCCGCGTCAGTGGAGAAAATCACCCAGGCGTAGCCCTGCCCACCGGCGTAAAGCGTGCGAGTGGACAGCATCACGGCGCGTACCCCTTTCTGCCAGAACTGCCTTTCGCTCAGCTCGCGCGTCACATAGCCGGTGTTGCTCATGCGATAGCGCATGACGCGCAGATGGGAACCGGCAAGCTGACGCTCGGGCGTCAGCGTCACGCCGGCAGCGGGCGTGTATGCCGGTCCCCGGTCGGCGCTCAGCTCGGTATAGGTATCCGGTACGCCACCGTTCACGACGGTACGGGCGACGCTGACAAGCGTCTTCTCCCACGGCTGACTTTCTTCCCAGGCTTTCGCGTCAGGATTGGCTTTGAATTTTGTTACGGCAGGGATGAGGCGCAGTGTGCGCCCGTTCCCCGGACGGGGTGACACATCGAGTGAGGCGCTGATGCCGCTCGCCGTTTCCAGGAAAATGGTGAAGTCCTGGCCGGTCGTGGGCGTAATCAGCAGCGCGCCGTCCGCGGTGGTGTCGCGGTTGTAGGCATTCTCAGGGCCGGTTACGCCCGTGATGAGTTCGCCGTCGATAATGACTTTATTGGGACTGGTGTTGCTCATCTGCGCCTTCAGGTGGGCATTGTTTTCAAACACCGTTCCCGTGGGGCCGCTGACGGCTGCCATCGCGCTGCTGGTCAGGCAGGCTCCGGCAACAAGTAGCGCGGTAAAGGTCAGTTTCATGATTTTTTCCCTGAGTCGTCAGCGTCAAAGGCGGCTGGCCACTTCACTTCGGAGAAGTCTGTCAGGCGGATAAGACCGTCAACGTAGTGAAGATTAAAGCGGTAGGCCTTTCTGGCATCCGGAAGGTCAATCCTGTCCTTGTCACTGGCGGCTCTGACGCGACGTGCATCAGGCGTGACGAGGTTAAGACTGCCGTTGGTGGTGCTGGCATGAAGCGTGCCGCCGACTGTGATTTCACCGGTGGTGGTGTCGGTGAATTCATGCTCGATACTGAACACGCTGGAAATGCCGTTTTTCTTGATGTAGTCGGTCTCAACCGCAAGGGTTTTCTTCATTTCGGAGCGCTGCTCCGGGGGAACCCAGCTGAGTAAACGCGCGTACTGGCTGTCTACCGTTTCTGGCGTCACGTTCAGGCGGAGGCTGGCGAGAGAGCGAACCAGCATGCTGTTCAGGTTCGCATCGCCTCCGGTGGCCGTTGAGCTGAATGCACGGTCAAACATCATCGGAACGGTGATGGTTTTCTGTGTGCTGTAAAAATGCCACGCAAGACCGCCGGTAATACAGTTGCCGGCGACGCTGAGCGCCAGAAGGCCGCCCAGTCCACCCAGCAGTGCCACCGTCAGTCTGTTTCGCGTCTCTTTTACACGAAGTTTCATTATCCCTCCCGCGTGGGGAAAAGGTGCCGCCCCGAAGGGCGGCAGGGTCATTACTGCATCCAGTGCCGGTTGGCTGAATCAGGCACGCGCCGGAACTGCACCCGAAACAGCATTGTCGGCAGATACCAGTACAAGAGGTTCAGAAGCCACCAGGAGCCCTGCCCTTTCTTGAGGTGCCGGATGAAAAGCCAGAGCACCGCCCCGACAACGAGCATCACGATGAACATGTCGATGTAAAAGCCGAGCAGACCACAACCGAGGAGGATAAAAGCCTCTTCAGGCGGCAGCCCTATCCATCGTTTCTGCTGGTTCAGTGTTTCCGGGAAGCGATATTTGGATGATTCCCGCTCGTCCACGATTCAGTTCGCAATCAGTGGGTAGAGCGTACGGGTGGCGATAATCAGGAGGACCAGGCCGCCGAGGACCATCGGGTTGCGGGTTTTGACGTAAAGCCACAGACAGGAGAGGAACTCAGTGACATAAATAATCCACTCGACCGTACCGCCGTGGCCGAAGGTGTCATTGATGTCGGTTTTCTGCCCTGCCAGCAAATCCTGCGCACTTGAAATCTGAGGGAATGCAGAGAGCAGAAGCATTACCCCGGAAAAAATGAGAATACGCTGCATAAACGGGCTGGACTTAACGAGCAGGAAAAACGCGGAGGACTTCAGTTTAAAGCGGGCGGAGAGCTGGCCGATAACACTGCGTTCAGGTGGTCTGACACCGTCCGGTAATGCTACCGCCACCGCCCCTTTTTCAAGGGGGGTTAAAACATCTGGCTTCATTGTAATTAATCCTTGATTTGAGTTAAGGAAATGTCATTGCGCGTAAACGGATGTAACGCTGCGTAAGTGTACATTTTCTCAAAAAAAAAAAATCTGTGACGCATGTCACACTTTTACATGACTGTTCAGTTAATTTTAAGATTAATCCTGAATGCCGTTGGCGTAGGCTTGGGCCCTGACAAGGGAACGCCTCGTAAGGAGGACAGCGGTATGAAAGTTAAAGAAAAATTGGGCGAACGCAGAGGAAGGCCCAGAAAGTACGCTCAGGGTGAAATGCAGTACCGGAAACTGTGGCTGCCAGAGAACTTACTGACCGAGCTGCGCATTGCGGCAAGGGTTCGCGGATATACAACGAACGACGAAATCATCAGCAGATTAATTACCTCCCTGCAGTTCTCTCCACGAAGGCCGGTTATAAAAACAGGCGAAGGTCAGAGGCTGGTCGCGCTGGCCAGGCTGTTTGATGAATTTATACAGAGCCGCCTGGAAGTTATCCGGCAGCAATATGCCGCAGAGTTAAAGAACCAGGAGGATAAAAAAGTATTTGTACCCGGCCAGAAGCGCGCATTCAGCAGCAGTTTTCCGGTTAATTTAAAGAGGGATATCGGCATAAGCGCCCGGTTTAATAAGCAGAGCATGAACGAGGAAATTATGCAGCGACTGCTGGGTTCACTGAATTACCTGACTGAACATCAGCTACCCGAGAATGAAGAGGTTCACAGACTGAGAGAGCTGGCCGTTTTGTTTGATGAATTTATAACAGAAAAAGTCAGCCGGGCAGAGAACCCTCTCATATCCGGTTAGACCTGCATTCTCATCACGCCGTTTTATTTTCACCTTAACGATTAACTGATTTCTGTACACTGATATTCTGTGTGCGCAGCACAGTTGCATCCCTGACACAGTGAAAGGGACTATCGCGGGTCATTTAAATCAGCACAGGTTTATCCCTTAAAGGGAAAAAGACTTAACACAGCGGAGATTAAGGGCGAACCAAAAAGAGCTTTCTGTCTTAATGCATTCGCCCTTAAATCACTTCAGATACTTTTATCCTGCATGCCTGATGAACCTACAAATTACACATTCCTCCCTGCCGGAGATTATCCCGCCTGCACAGAAAGCGCCACAGTCACGCCGTGATAAAGTGAAGCGCTTCCCGGGCGGAATATCACGCATGAAAGAAAGGATATGGCTTAACCGGATGGAGGTGAATTAACGGGTCGGGAACAGCAGGAAGGATAAGGCGGGGAACGGGCGCAGTCAGAATGCAACCGGAAAGAAAATGAGTCGGGATTTACCCGACTCACTCAGTAAAGTGATTACTCTTTCTGGATGAAGTGTTTGCTCTCCGCGTCATATTCCGCCTGACTGATTGCCGAAAGATTTTGATTCAGCAACTCGCTCAGTCTGTCGTCTGAGTTTTCACCGCGCATATGCAAATACATTTCGGTCATCATGGCCGTCATAATGCTGATACCTTCACGCACGCCAGCCACTTTCCGGATTAGGTCACGGTTATAACCTTCTTCATCAAAAGTGTTCCCCTCCCCCTGATGTTTTTTGATAATCAGACCAATCCCGACCAGCTCATTAACCATTGAGGAAAAGTTAATTTCCCCGTGCGTGGCACCGTTCTGAATCTCAATCTCAACGAGTTCCTGAACATCCCTTTCCGTTTTTTCTTTAAAGTAAATATTTCTTCTGGCCATGTCTCATTCCTGAATGCCGCTGATATAAATACGGGCAAAGCGTTAGCTTAATGCGGATTTAAGTTTTGCTGTTCCTGACCACGAAAGCGGTGTAAAACAGGTGTGGGTTTCTTTTTATTATTCGGCTGTTTTTAACTGTGTGTCAATCAGGCACTGTAATTTTATTTTTGAGCTGATTTTAATCATAAAAGACACCTCTGTGCGGAAAGCCATTTTACAGAAAAACGGGTGCTTTTTAGCCGTTTTTCAGTGTGTTAATCCGGCACTGTGGCCTGAAAACAGCGCAAAGAAAGCCCTTTAAGAGCCCGTTTCAGGTGTGTTAATCCGGCACTACAGGGCCATTTTGTGTGTGTTAATTCGGCACTACAGGGCGATTTTATGTGTGTTAATCCGGCACCATCGCAGAATAAAACTCACTTAAGTTAATGATTAAATTAAACAACCACAATTAACACACACGACAGTGCCGGTAGCAGTGCCTTTTTGACACACAATCCGGCACTGCATCAACACACAATCCGGCACCTTAAAAACACACAATCAGGCACTGCATTAACACACAATCCGGCACTGACATGTCATCTAATCCGGCACTGCAAAGTGTGTTAATTAACACACAATTTAGTTTTAACCTCAAAAAAAACATAATATTTGAAGCCTAACTCCATGTTTTAAAAAAACAAAACCGCAAGATGAAATCTTGCGTGGGGTGTGATGAAAGAGAAACTATAAAAGCGGCTTGTTGAATATGTGTCTTAAGTGGAATTTAATTAACCCCGGCCTGGCACTGACAACACACATCAAGCGCAGAGTGCGCGCCTGTAACGAATTATCTTGCACAGGATGATCTGAGAAGGTATTTTTTGCGCAGACACAGCACGGCGCATTTTGCGCACGCACATGAGATTCCATAAATATGAAGTGGTTACCCGCCGCCGTCCTTTTTATCGCATTTACCGTTCAGGCTGAGCCAGAAATGTGTTTCACGAAAGCCGGACATGATTTCGGTATTGATCCGCGTTTACTCATGGCACATTCCATTCAGGAGTCGCATATGCGTAATAACGCGATAAACAACAAAAGCGCACGAAAAAGCACTGACGTATGCAATATGCAAATCAACAGTTCAAACTTCAATGCGTTAAAGAAATTCAATATTACGCGGGAACGTTTACTGGCTGATCCGTGTATTTGCATTTATACCGGCGCATGGATCGAGGCGAGCAATTTTAAAAAGTATGGCAGGACGTGGGATACGGTCGGTATGTATAACACCGGACCGAACCCGAAGTTAATTAAACAGCGCAGGGAATATGCAGCGATAATCAAGAGCATATACCGCGTATTGCTGGCACGGGATATGATTTACAGCAAGAGGCATCCGGAGCAGGAAACCATTACTGGCAGCCACCTGACACAGAATATTGAAATGCCGCTGGATAAATAAAAGCGATCCCCGAACATTCAGAGGATCGCATCAATATCATTCCGGAACTAACCCCCGCATTCTCAGACAGCGTGCAACATACCCGTTTCCGCCATTGAGGTGCATTCATTACCCGCCACAATAATATGGTCAAGTAAAGCGATATTAACCAGTGCCAGCGCCTGATTTATTATCTGGGTGATATGCTTATCCTGCCGTGAGGGTAAAACACTCCCGCCCGGATGATTATGGCTGAGTATTACGGCAGCCGCGTTGTGTTTCAGCGCCGCTTTTAGAACCTCACGCGGATGGACTTCTACGGATGCAATACTCCCGTAAAAAATCTCCTCCCAGCAAATCAGCTCATTCTGGTTGTTGAGAAAAGCTGCGCCAAATACTTCACGCTCAAGACCTGCCAGTTTCGCCTGGAAAAAATCCCGTGTATCACGACTGGTTGTTAACGTTATCCCTTTTTGAAATTTCACGTCTATTGCACGGCGCGCTTCCTGCAATATTTCTTCCACCGTTGCCATGCGGTATTCGCCGTCTGCGCCGCGAACCTGAAGCGCAGAAAAAAATGCCACCTCCCGCACCTCCGCGCAACGAAAAAAATCCGGACTGGCAACGGGCGAATTATTCATGACTACCCCCTGCCAGGTCAGACAGCAGTTTTTTTGCTTCAACCGTTACGGTATAGCCGAGGTCGAATTCATACAGCGCAACCGGCCAGTGATTAAGGGTAAATATCTTACGGGTTTCGTTATCTTCGCAGGGATCAATAATTTCCTCGAAATATATTAAATCCCGCCATGACAGACCGCAGGGGCCGATGAATTGCCCGTTGTCGATAACAAATTTGCAGACGTCCTGAAACTGATCCGCTGTCAGTCCGGTGTTGACTTTTGTCCCTTCAACCCGTGTTTCGGTAGATTCAGAAGCGGCGGTCTTGACGTTGTGTGTGTTCATGCTGGTACTCCTCTGTCGGTTGCTGTTAACCATGTTTCGGTGAGTTCATCGCGGCGAAGGGCAAAGTGGCGCCGGCGAAGTGAGGACAACCAGGGGCGAAGACAAAAAGTTTTTGCGGGGGTATGCAAAAAGTTTTTGGCTGAGTGCATTTCACCCCTGATTGTCTGAGCTGACGGTGGTACTGTCAGCCCTCCGCGGTGGACCTCCGGAACAGAACAGCCGCACGGGATGAA
>NZ_JAVAXU010000014.1:0-90246 GCF_041954965.1 Pantoea sp. BS_8 | reverse complement strand
GAGCCGCTTCACTTCGGGAACTTCCATGCCGCCGAACTTCTTGCGCCAGGATTAAAAGGTAGCGTCTGAAATAGCATGTTTACGGCAGAGTTCCCGGGCTGAAACCCCGGCTTCTGGCTCGCGGAGAATACTGATGATCTGTTCGTCGGAAAAACGCTTCTTCATGGGGATGTCCTCATGTGGCTTATGAAGACATTACTGACATCGCGGTGTATTAATCAACGGGGAGCAGGTCAAAGCCCTTCGAATGATAGCCGCATGTGGCGATAAATGCTTCAAAAGCGGTCTTCAGCAAAAAGTGAGTAAAGGTGCTTCTTGAGTTTTTTTCATAAATGTACAAATATTCAATCAGTGGTGTTTAATCACTCTATAAAATAAAGGCGCATTAAAAACATGAAAGCATATCTGGATACAAATATACTAAGGCAGCTAAATAAAATCCCTAAAAAAAACAACATTGAACTTATATGTTCACAGCTTGGCATCATGGAACTGATTTCAGGGATGACCTCAGAAAAAGAGTACAACATACGGAAAACCTCTCTAGTCAACATTTCAAGTCGTGATGTAAAGATCATATGGGAATCCGTAGGTACTTTACAGGCTAAGGCATTTGGTATTGGTTTAAATGATTATGACGTACCTGCTACAAAACTGTTAATGGAAGAAATCATTAGAACGGATACACTAACTGAAGCAAAAAATATTAAAATTGAGCTCGGTGGGGAAGTATATTCTATTGAGGCACTGACTAATTATGACAATATGCTAGTAGAGGATTCCACATCAGTTTTAAAAGAAACAATGTCAACAGAAAAGGAGGATAGAGACTCGCTTCGAGCCAACCCTTACACAGAAGCAGAAATTAGAGTGCTTATGGACATGAATATAATAGGTTTTCTCAATGGGCTTGGAATAAGAAAATTCAGGCAAGGAACAGAATCAGATCCAGAAGGCGACTTCACTCCTGAGTATCTTAACTCCATTAAAAAATACAGTCGCAGTAAAATATTAGATGATTATTTAAAGTGCTTAACTATTTATATATTAGATGCAATGAAAACAGGTAATCAACCCGGTAAGAATGATAGTCACGACATCTGTCATATGGCGTACTGCCATAATGTCGATTTATTTATTTCGAATGACAGGATTTATCAACGTTTTCCAAAGGATTTATTAAAGGTGAAAATTTTAAACTTCGATGAATTCATGAAAGAACAACCTTTTTGTGAAGACTAAAGAAATATTAATTCGAGAGCCAGCAAATATTTCGCTTCGTCGTAGCGGGTTCTGGTCTTCCAGCAGCGGTAAATGATCCTTATCCATTTAAACGCCAGAGCACGGATTGCAGATTGGTGAGATTTTCCTTTTTCTCGCAGTTCCTGATAATAAAGTCTGGCCCAATATGATGAGTTAACCGTCTTGGCAGCCCATTCAACGAAGGTCTGCCTGACGAACTTCGCACATTGCCATCTCCAGTGAACCCAGGATTTCTGGCCACTTCTTTCTGTCGCCGGGGCAATACCTGCATAGTTTTGAATTTCTTCAGCGCTGTTAAACCGGTCACGGTTATCACCAAGTGCAGCAAGCATCCGTGGGCCCATACACGGCCCCATGCCCGGAAGGGATTTGAACAGCCCCGCATCTGGCAATGTGTCAAACAGCGTTTCAATTCGTTCGTCATAGGTTTTGATGATTTCGCTCACGACTTTAATTTGTGTCGCCAGTGCTGTTGCCATCAAAGCATTAGCCTCTATAACACTCGGGTCAGTCGTCAATGGGATCGCGTTATCAATACTCGCAACACGTTGCTCGGTAAGGGCCATTTCGCGGCCACCTTTGGCATTCAGAAAGTTGCAGATCTTGTCGCGCCTAGCTCGTTTCAGTTGTTGCAGACTGGGCCACCGTATAATCAATTCACACAACAGTAAGCTACCCCGATGTGAGAACCACTCCAGGGGCTGAGGATAATACTGTTTAAGCGTGTTGATTATCCGGTTCACAAAACGGCGTTTATCCTCAACCAGCTGACGACGCTGCTCAACCAGTTGCTGGAGTAACCGGATATCCGCATTGTCGGGTTCAATGGCTTTTATCTTTTGGGGATAACGCAGCATTAACTCTAGTGCCAGCTTGGCATCCTGCGGGTCATCTTTAGCGCCGCTGGGCGAGAAGGCTTGCCGGTAACGAGCCAGGGACAAAGCGTGGACGGGGAAAACGGTGATAAACGGATATTTCTGAAGAGTATACACCACGGGTCCCTTCTTCAGCTCGAGAGCTATAGCGATACTGCCTTTTACCTTCTGGTGTAACTCGGTAAGCCAGGCATCAAGCGCTTCTGCTGTATGTCAATCACATGGAATACGCGTTCACCGTTTTTAAACTGAACACAGACATCGTGTTTTTTATCTGCCCAGTCCAGACCTACGTGTGCAGCAAATTGGTTAGTCGCAGTCATCACCAACTCCTTTCATCGGGGATTGGTATGCATTCCACGCTCTTCGAAAGAAATGTAGCCAGCAGTTTATCTGCATGCCCTGAGTATTCGTTAGCGAACGTGGAGCACCTACTGGTTCGAAAGAAAAGCGGCGATCATCACATGATTCTCGCTCAATATTCGTAACCAGTAAGCGCATACCCTGAATCACTTCAAAGTGTAATTCTCAGGGTAAGAATGACTATATTTCGCTCAAAGCGGACCTGAGCGCCGACTGTCCGCCTTATGCCAGAAGCGGACATTGCTTACATCATTGTAAATTTATTTATGAAAAAAATAGAAAAATGCAAAAAAAATCAATCCTTTGTTTGTTAATTACTGAAAGCATGCTATATAAGTTGACAAGCTTACTATAAGGTAGTGTTATCATTATAAATTAAGCAAGCAGTTTAGGCCTTGGTACGTGAGTCAAGTATCAATCACTTTTAAGAATGTTGTATAGTTATAACATCGAAATTATTATGATTATAATTTTATTATTTGAATAAGGTAAATGGTTACTAATTGATAGTTACATATTGTCGACAAGTTTAAATAAAAGAGTGTATAACATGAGTAAAGACTGGCAAATGTTTAAAAAATCCCTTTTGTATCCATTCGATGCTATAAGAAAAAATAAAATAGAATTTTTTATTTGGATCGTTTTCACAGTTGTCTGCGGGCAAATGGGGATTATTGCAAATATAATAATAAGATATTATTCACATTCGATACCACTAAACCAGTCTATTTACATAGAGGGTTCGTCAGGGAGCTTTTACACATTTTCTATTGCATTAATAGCCTCTGCTCTTGGCCCTATGTTTGTAAGTTTCTTTAGCTCTAAACTTGAGTTTAAGACAATAAAAATTATATCAATAATATTATTGATAATTTTCTTGCAGTTGTCAGGAATAATATATGCTGCCACACAATCAAAGGATTTAACCTTCCCAAACTCTAATGATTTAACGTGCGGTCTAACTCAGCCTATAATTTATGTTATTTCTATAGTCTTAGTCGGCTATACATTTGGAGTGTTAAAACTTAACGCTACTGCACATACAGATATAAACGATGAAAGTTATATAGAAAAAGAAGATGCAACAGTTACAACCCAGGCAATGGCAACCAAGGAAGTGACTGATGATGGTAAAGGAGTTGTGATATGAAATTAAAATATATTGAAGTTAACCAACCAATCGGTACATTCTATTTAACATCAATAAGAGCCATTGACTTACTCGATATAGTTAGAGTTGATCGTCGTAGAGATTTCGAGTTTGGTGTGCAGAGGGATATTTCGTCATCAAGAGTTTCAGAAATCGCAAAGTACACTAGTGAGCCAGATGCGACTTTCCCAACACCGATCATAATTTCCGTCGATGATTCATCCAATATAAAAATGGATGATACCTATTTTTACTTTGAGTCTGAAGTGGTGATAGGTGATGTGATCGATGGCCAGCATAGATTATGGGGGATTAAAAATTCCTCAAATGCTAAACTTTTTGATTTACCAGTTGTTTTAATGTTTGATCTTACTGATGAAGAGAAAGCCTATGTTTTCTCAATCATTAATAGTAAACAAACTCGTGTAAACCCATCAATTGTATATGATTTATTTTCACTCGCAGAACGCAGGAGTCCCCAGAAAACATGCCACGAAATTGCGAGAGGAATGAACAGTAATCCTGATTCTCCTTTTTATAAAAAGCTAAAAATGCTGGGTAGAAAGGAAATAAACCAAGATAATGCATCATTATCACAAAGCACTTTCATAAAATATCTTATCCAACATATTTCAAAAAAACCTGATGATGATGCAAGAATGTTAAAAATGGACATGCCGTTAATGCCAAATAGTCAGTGTATATTCCGAGATTATTTTATTGAGGAGAATGACGCTGTAATTCAAAAGATAATGTTGAATTTTTTTAATGCTATTCGTGACGTCTATCCAGTCGAGTGGAATACACCAAGGGAGTATTATTTAAGCAAGCTCACCGGGTATGCGGCATTAATGAGGGCCTTCCCTGTAGTATACTTAAAGGGCATTAAAGAAAAGAAATTGGATTATGATTTCATGCTGGGTGAAGCTAGTAAAATAAAAAGAAATCTTGCAGTTAGAGGTGTTTTTTTTAAAGCAGGGGAGTTTGGAACCAATGAGTCTGAAATAAATCGGCTTGCAAAAAATATCGTTGATTCATGTATTTAAGTAACTTACCTGCGCGGGGGGGCTTTTGTTTTTTCTCCCCTGAACTATTGTTCTCGAATGCGAAAAAAACTTGCTTGATATTTATTAAAATTAATAAAGCTTTTTAATAAAACAGATTTAGTTTTTGACACATCAGATTAGTTATGCTGTGCGATAGGAAATGAGATAATCCAAATCCGCATTGTGGATAGTTTTGTTCTGAAAAAAATCGCTAAGCTCATGAAAATGATTGGAGAAACAGATTTTAATGTCTGCTTTTCGCTCATAGCGGACCTTCAGCTAAGCCCGCCTGTCCGCTTTGTGCCAGAATTGGACATTGTTATCCAAATAGCGTGTTAATATATCAGGAGCTTGTTCTGGGAGACTTGAATGCTTTATAGCTGCATGAATAATACAAAATGGAACGAGATCCGCGTGGCAATGGTTAGCATGGAGTCTCCTCCTTCATGGAAAATCACTTTACTCAATGGTTACGAATCCGCAGTTGATGGTGAGTGTTTTTACCATTTCAGTGAAGGCGGTTATTTAGATATCCAGTATCTTGATATTTTGACGAATTCAGTAGCGCAGCATGACATGGTTGGTACCATCCTTCGGGCTATTCATCTACCTGGAATCGAGCCTAAAAACGGTTATAGAATTTTGGGGTACACAGATGCGAGCAGTTATGTGGACTATCTTTAGCTGAAAAGGTTGTTTAAACGACCAAATGATTGTTCAAGTAGAAGATGACATTAACGCCCGCTCCTCGCCCAAAGCGAATCTTCAGCTCAATCAGCATGTCCGCTCTGTGCCAAATGCGGATATTGCGTGCATCGTGGTATGTTAGTTTACGGACGGCTGGTCAGAACGGCTATTCCTCCCTCACCGCCTGTCTGAATACTGTGGCGGGAGTGATATGTGAAAGTGATTAGCAGGCTACCTTCACGGTACAGATTTAAACAAATTTCAGGACCATATGAGATCCTTGGTTTTTTTGACTGCTTCATCGATATAATGCTGGCGAACGGCATCAGTCACAGGTTCACTTTCATAGGGGGTTCAAACTGTTTCATGGTGCTTTTTTCAGCCACAAAACCACCCACGACCATTTCACCTTCTGCCCTGATTTTTTTGCCGTCGATATCAAGCATCACGTACGAACTTGTGCCTGTAATTTTCATATCAGTTATGCCTGAATCGCCACGGGTTTAACAGACACCTCAGAGTCATTTAAGATGACTTAAAGCGAGGCGCCCATGAGCGGTAAGCGTTATCCAGAAGAGTTTAAAATTGAAGCAGTCAAACAGGTTGTTGATCGTGGTCATTCTGTTTCCAGCGTTGCAACACGTCTCGATATCACCACCCACAGCCTTTACGCCTGGATAAAGAAGTACGGTCCGGATTCTTCCACTAATAATGCACAGTCGGATGCTCAGGCCGGGATCCGCCGTCTCCAGAAAGAGCTGAAGCGGGTTACCGACGAACGGGACATATTAAAAAAAGCCGCGGCGTACTTCGCAAAGCTGTCCGAGTGAGGTACGCCTTTATCCGCGACAACAGCCGTTGTTGGCCTGTTCGCCTGCTCTGTCGGGTTCTGGATGTCCATCCGGGTGGATTTTATTTCTGGCTTCAGCAGCCACATTCGCAGCGTCACCATGCAGACCAGATGCTGACCGGGCAGATCAAACAGTTCTGGCCTGAGTCTGGCTGCGTCTACGATGGTTATCGCAGGATCCATCTCAATCTGCGTGATACCGGGCAGCAGTGCGGAGTGAACCGGGTCTTGCGGCTGATGAAGCATGCCGGAATAAAAGCTCAGGTTGGGTACCGTAGCACACGGGCACGTAAAGGCGAAGCCAGTATAGTGTCGCCTGACAGGCTCCAGCGGCAGTTCAATCCGGATGCTCCGCATAAGCGTTTGGTAACGGACATAACCTACATCAGGACCCACGAAGGATGGCTGTATCTGGCCGTGGTTGTTGACTTGTTCTCACGTAAGGTTATTGGCTGGTCAATGCAACCCCGCATGACAAAAGAGATTGTCCTGAACGCATTACTTATGGCGGTGTGGAGGCGTAATCCTCAAAAACAGGTATTGGTTCACTCTGATCAGGGCAGTCAGTACACGAGCCATGAGTGGCAGTCGTTCCTGAAATCACACGGTCTGGAAGGCAGCATGAGTCGTCGCGGTAACTGCCACGACAACGCGGTGGCGGAAAGCTTTTTCCAGCTACTGAAACGCGAACGGGTTAAGAAAAAGATCTACGGAACGCGGGAAGAAGCCCGCAGTGATATTTTTGATTACATCGAAATGTTCTATAACAGTAAGCGTCGGCATGGTTCGGGCGATCAGATGTCACCGACAGAATATGAAAACCAGTATTATCAACGGCTCAGAAGTGTCTAGATTATCCGTGGCGATTCATCCAATAGAAAACCCGCATCTGCTTTATTTAGTTGATATCCCGCAGAGATAATTCTCTTAACCAAGTTTGAATATTGTCCTTCAATAGGCTGGAGAGCTTTTTCAAGCTTCAAATCGTCACCATAAAAGTAGCTTTTTGAACATTGACTTTTTATAGATGCCTTCGCAACAAAAAGCTTTCTATCATAATTAGAAAGGCAAATTTAGCTATTAGAATTTTCATGCGAAAAACGCTTCAAATAGCATTGCGGTACGAAATGTTGATTCTTATTCGATGCCATAACTTCTATCCTTGGTTAAGGCTGAGAGGGTTAACTTTAGTTTTAAAATCTGAAAAGCAAGGAGTTACTATTCCTCAACTATTTTTTTCGATTCAGCTTTCCATCGCCCAAGCTGTAACGTCCAGAGTGAATAGCTAACCAGAATAGTGCTGTTAACATATGTGGATGAATCATTACTTTACAAAAAAATTTACGCACTCTCCCTATCAGAGTGATTTCAATATCATGATCTGAGTGAAGAATGAAATATTGATAATCCCCCAACCTGTGCCGGAAGTAACCTGACATCTCCAATTTGGCATATTCTATCGAGTTACAGTTCCATAGCCTTCCCCAGCGACGCTGCCACTTATCATTGAGTAACCAGTTGTAAGTCAAATGGGATGTCAACGAATCAAAATCAGGTAATTTCTTGCCATCCATCATTGTTAATTGGCAATCGATGAACTGGATTTCGTTAATAGTGAAAAATATTCCTCGCTCACTCGACTCTAACAAATCATCTTGAGGAATCTGATCTAGGGTTACAATGAGAATGTTTTCATCGACATTCTTAAGCTCAATTTTCTGTTGATATCGAAGCCCACTTCCCCTTGCCTCAAAAAAGAGGACAACTTTTTTCAGTGGAATATTCAAGCAGCGAAAAGCCACCTTGGATTTTACTTTCTCATGGTCAGCGGGATTAGAAAGTCTTAGTGAATATTCAAGATGATCGCCCAAGTTCTCCCAGTATGATCCCAGACGCAGTAGTTTTTGTTTGTCTTCGTGAGATTTTTTGTAGGTGTTGTATAACCAAAATCGGGTTAATTTTCCCCACGCCCATTTAATTACTTTTCCAATCAATCCCCAGGGTGTAGAAATACTCATAATTGGCTCCAGCATTATCAGGTGGATAATGTAATCATTTAGCTCTAAGGAACCTACTTAACTTATCTCAGGTTCAGATGGCGAGGTCCAATGGTAAATCCGAAATGTCCTTCAACCTTTTACCATCAACCATTACAGCAAGCATATCAGCTGCATCATTTAAACCGAGAAGCTTTACTGCGGCTTGAAGCTCATAAAGAGCAAAGTGATAGACACAATCAATATCACCTGTGCCTAGTGCTATGGAGGCAAGTCTGCTTGGCGTTGGTTCAGCTGTAACAACCATGATATGTGGAAGAGTGCCCTTACGGTTTCGCATAAGATTAAGCGCTTCAGACCGCGCGTTCTGCGCTCGATCGCTTCTTATCGTCCATTTACAGGAAATGCTCGCATGAAGTAACGGTTTACCGCCATTGGATTCGCGAAGTCCTGACATTAAGGTTACTGAGTCATCCACGATCATTTCTGGCTTGTTGATTATGCTGTCATGCTCAGGCTGACGAGCGACTACAATATCGGGTGAAATGGTATAGTCACTTCCTAACGCAGCGGCAAGTTGGGCATCATTCTTAGCTGCGTTATCGAGGGCTATAAGGTGAGCATATTGCTCATACTTGGCTATTTCAAGGCGATTGCGGCCAGAGACTTGTTGAATATTCCATCTGCCTGGTCGTAGGTGGCCAAGTTTCAGAAATGTTTTTTCAACAAACTGAGCACAGATGCTCTCGAACTGATTACCTGAGGTCTGCCCGGCAATCCTTTCGCCTACCGTTTCAGCCTTCAGCAAACGGGCAATTTCCCGGGCTATTGCTTTACTGTTGTTATTACTGCCATCTGCATTACTTACCACACCTGCAGCGTTGGTAGTCAATGTATTCAATAAAAGTTGTGCGTGAAATTCTTTACGTGCCTCAGCGAAAGCCACATTACCGATTGCGTTGTGTTCGTCCATAAACCTTTAACTTCCTATGCAGCGTTTTGTTTCTTAACAGTTACCGCATCATCTTTCTTTGCCCGCATGACATCAAGAGCATATGCAGCAATTTTTTCGGCGAATACAGGAGGAACAGCATTACCAATTTGGCGTGCGACTTCCGTTTTTGAACCATGAAAAATGAAATTATCAGGGAATGACATCAGTCTGGCGGCTTCGCGATGAGTAATAGGGCGATGCTGATCAGGATGAAGGTAACGTCCCTTCTCTGGTTTAAAGAACTCTGTACGTATAGTTACAGAGGGTCTTTCCCACCAGAGGCGCCCAAATAAGTCTGTTCCGCCTGATGTCTTTTTGATCCAGCAGGCAGGGGTTAAGTCAGGTCGATTCTTCTGTAAGTCGAAACGGTTCCCACCGGGAGGCACCGCCACGTAGCGTTCTCTGGAAATCTCCGTTGGATTACGGCCAAAGTGAAGATTCATCGGAGGCAGTTCATCTCGGATCTCAGTACCCACTGGTTCTGGTAAATCACCAATCGCCTCATGTGTAGAAACCCAGACAGGAAGCGCGCCAGCTTTCTCCGGGGATTGATGAGAAGGAGCTGGAGGAAAAGCGGGAACGTTAGCCAGCTCAAACCACTCACGTTTAATGCCGATAGCTATGGTTCTTTTCCTGGTCTGGGGCACACCATAGTCAGCAGTGTTCAGTACTTTTGGGTTAAGAAGCACAAAGCCCATGGATTCAGCTCTGGAAGAAATATCGACAAACTCATCGCTTTTCAGCAGACCGGGGACATTTTCCATCACGAACATGTAAGCGCCAGAAAGCTGAATGATGTCCATGTAGGGCTCCCATAGAGCTCTGCGATGATCACCTTCCCTGTTCTTGTTCAGGAGGCTAAATCCCTGGCATGGCGGCCCTCCGATTACGATATCGGCAGGTGGGACTTCATTAGAAGCAATCCACTCCTCAATGTTTGCCTTGATACCATGTGAGTTGAAGTTTGCGTTGTAAGTCTTGATCGCTGCTGCATCGTTATCTATGGCAAGAATGCTTTCAAAGTGCTCCGACATTTCCCCATGACAGAATCCAGTGGAAAGCCCACCAGCACCACAGAAGAGATCTATCACCTTGAATTTATTGCTCATAAACCGCACCGCTTAGTTATGCTGACTATCACTAGCTATATTTTATCATATTTTATAGCTGTATAAATACCCATAGCCGGAATCAACTACAGAGTATTTTACGCCCAGGGTAGTAGTACGGGTAACTGAGTTTTCCAATGTGACCAGCTGGTTATCTAATTAAACTGCACTTAAGACCCCTACTCCTATTTAGTCGATACCTCTTGCTTCATCTCTAACAGCCAGAAACCACATTCAATCCTTCTTTTAATCATCATGCTCTCGCTGGATGCCATCCAAATTCATGGGTAATTGAAATCATGACTACTATCATCACTTACATTGTTATCTCTGGGGCACAGGCTTTCGATCTGACCTGCCCCCAGTATTTGATACAACCTTCAGTTAGTAATGTCGGTTGGTTTTTCTTCATGTTTCCCGTTTCGCCCGCATGCTGCAAATTCAAACGGCGTCTGGTAATTCAGCGATGAATGAGGTCTGGACTCGTTATAGTCTTGCCGCCAGTCATTAATGATTCTCCGGGCATGGAGAATATCGTTGAACCAGTGCTCATTCAGGCATTCATCCCAAAAGCGTCCGTTAAAACTCTCAATAAATCCGTTCTGTGTCGGTTTACCGGGCTGGATAAGCCGCAGCTCCACGCAATGCTCAAAAGCCCACTGGTCGAGCGCACGGCAGGTCAATTCCGGGCCCTGCTCGGCTCTTATCGTTGCCGGATATCCACGAAACAGCGCGATGCCGTCCAGAATACGCACGACCTGAACGCCTGAAATACCGAAAGTGGCGGTGATCGTCAGGCACTCTATCGTGAAATCATCCACACAGGTCAGGCACTTAATCCGGCGGCCGCTGGCAAGTGCATCCATGACAAAATCCATTGACCATGTCATGTTCGGCGCCTCCGGGCGGAGAAGCGGAAGCCGTTCAGTCGCCAGACCCTTACGTCGGCGCCTGCTTTTACACACAGGCCGTTAAGGTGTAAGCGTATCGTTCAGACCGTCTTTCATTTCTGCCCGCGTTTCTTACCATGGACACTTTCACGAACATGGACATTACCGTGGACAGAAACACGCCTTACACCAACAGGCCCTGGATCATCACAGCTCTGAGCCTGCGGTACAATGACGCTC
The DNA here is from genome assembly GCF_041954965.1 of Pantoea sp. BS_8. NCBI lineage: Bacteria > Pseudomonadati > Pseudomonadota > Gammaproteobacteria > Enterobacterales > Erwiniaceae > Pantoea > Pantoea sp. BS_8. Next base: position 78,782 of record NZ_JAVAXU010000014.1, on the reverse strand, counting down.
TCACCTAACGTGAAATTGGTAAGCGTAATATTCAAACCGTGTTTATAGGGGCCGGGTTTTAAACACCAGACAAGATAACTACTATATATCGAAGAAATGTCGAAACACCGTAACAGGAGCTTTAACTGCCAGAGGCTGAAGTGGGAAACACCCTGAGATTTCACTTAATGAAGGATTTCGACTGAGTTTTTCATAAAAAAAATCAGCCTTGTCAGTTCTTACTTCCCCATTTCTATACAAAAACTGTCCCCAGAGGGGCATATTCCGGTACTTACCAGTAGCCGGCTTCGAAGAAGCTATATATTGCGGAGGGAAAAGTCTGCGGTATGCACTTATATTATATAACCATGAAAGCCCGCAAACGTTTTCAATTTCAGGATGAGACATCAGTGTAAACCGGAAGAGTTTCCGTAATTCTGCATATCTCATTTCCCGCTGGCTATAGCTCAGTGGTGACTCTTTTTCATTTTCTCGATTTTCGAAATGAATCCTTGCAGTGTTCCCGGACTCATATCCACATGAAAAACAGCCCGCGATCGCTATCACCCTTGGCGGTTGGACTTCGGCTCTCGACTGCCAGACTTCATGGGTATATATCGCATTCCTGGCTGGGCTGCTTTGAAGGCCGTCAACGTATTCTATCCACTGCGGGTTAGCGGCATCGAAATCCCGTCCAAATCCCAGCCGGATATAAATATTCGTATAATCCATGATTGCAGCCCCCAGAGACGCATTTGTGACAGAAGCTATATAAGCAGCGAATTCAAGCTGCATTCTGAAGAAATTCCGTGTGACCAGCATTAACTGACAACCTCATTTTCTGCCGATTAGCGATTAGAAGAAGTTAACGTTAATTATTGCATGCCCATATTACAAAATTATCAAGAATGTAAACTCACTTGCCAGGGCAACAGATCCTTAACACGGTTCACCGGCCAGTCCTGGATATGAGCAATGACATAGCGAAGCCACGCCTCCGGTTCCACACCGTTCAGACGGCAGGTTCCGATCAGCGAATACAGGGTGGCGGCTCTTTCACCTCCGCTGTTTGATCCCGCAAACAGCCAATTTTTGCGGCCAAGCGCTACGCTACGAAGTGCGTTCTCTGCGATATTGTTGTCGATTTCCGCCCATCCGTTTCGGCAGTACAGGTTCAGCGCATCCCATTGTTTCAGCAGATACACGAACGCTTTCGCCGTATCCGAGTGGCGCGACAGCACCTTCATCTGCCCCTGTATCCAGTCATACAGCGATAGCATAAGCGGGACGGTCCGCACTTTCCGGACCGCCAGTCGTTTCTCTGCCGGACTGCCGCGTATCTCTGCCTCAATGGCGTACAGCTCACCGATGCGCCGCAGCGCTTCGGTGGTGATGTCGGTCGGCGTACGGACGTGCACATCATGGATTTTGCGCCGGGCGTGCGCCATGCAGGCCGCTTCTGTGATGTGGCCGTCTTCGTACAGCGCGTTATAACCACCGTAAGCATCTGCCTGCAGGATACCGCTGTACCCGGCAAGGTGTTGCTGCGGATGCATTCCCTTACGGTCCGGTGAGTACGCGAACCACACTGCAGGCGGAAGCTGTGAACCCGCGTTGCGGTCATCCCGCACGTAGACCCACAGCCGGGCAGTGCGCGTTTTGCCGCTGCCCGGCTCCTGAACCGGTACCGGGATATCGTCGGTGTGCACTTTGCCCGGCATCAGCACGTACTGTTTCAGCAGGTCGTACAGCGGCTCCAGCAGTTCGCTCACCGCGCCGGACCATCGCGTGGACCGGCTCAGATCCACGCCCTGACGGCGGTAGATTTCTGACTGCCGGTAGTGCGGCGTGTGCTCTGCGAACTTCGCGGTGACGATTCGGGCCAGCAGGCCGGGCCCCGCGTAGCTGCGCTCGATGGGTTTTGATGGCATGGGGGCCTGAACGATGTGATCACAGCTGCAGCAGGCCAGTTTGGGCCGCTGCGTTTCGATAACCTTAAAGGCGCTGCTGATGAGCTCCAGTTGCTCCGACACGTCGCAGCCCAGCGGGCTGAGGTTCCCACCGCACGCCGGACAGGTGGTTTCTGCCGGGGACAGCATGCGGGTTTCGCGGGGCAGTGAGGCAGGAAGTGGTTTTCGGGAGGAAGACTGGCGCAGCGGCTGTGGGAGTCCCGGATCATGCTGCTCACCCAGCACTTCTGTCATCTCCTCCTGCAGGGCGCTGATGCGCTCTTCTGCCTCGCGGACCTGGCGTGCCGTTTTCTCACGCAGCTTTTCAGAACTTTTGCCAAACTGCATGCGCTGCAGTTTGGCAACCAGCGCCTTCAGCCGGTTGATTTCGCTGGCGTACGCCGCCACCCGCTGTGAGAGCAGGCGGTTATACTCCGCCATTTTACGAATGGTGGTCTGCTGCTCCTGCAGCTGTGCCCTGAGCCGGGCATTTTCATCAGGGTTCGGGGTGTTCATAAGCCCACTTTACAGCAGGTTATATCCGCAGGCCAGGGCGTTCCGTTCGCTGCGGATGTTTCCAGTTTATGCCCTCCAGCAGCATGCTCAGCTGCGCCGGAGTCAGGTGGACTTTTCCGTCGCGGGTCACCGGCCAGACGAAGCGTCCGCGCTCCAGGCGTTTGGTGAACAGACACAGGCCATCGCGGTCCGCCCACAGTACCTTTATCATGTCGCCCCGCCGCCCGCGAAAGATAAACAGATGACCGCTGAACGGGTCCGTGCGCAGCGTGTTCTGTACTTTCGCCGCCAGCCCGTTGAAACTGCAGCGCATATCCGTCACGCCGGCGACCAGCCAGATGCGCGAGCCAGCCGGAAAATTAATCATGCCTCACCATCCCTTAGCTCGCTGACCAGTGCACGCAGCAGCTCCGGCGTCAGTGGCCCGGTCAGACTCAGGGTGCCGCCCGGTAGTGTCAGCTTGCAACTGATGACCGGTGGCTGGTCTGGTGATACGGCCCCGTTGTGTCTGGATGGCGGCGACAGAGGCTCCACAGTGACCGGAATGAGAGTGGCTCTGCTGGCAGGGTCCAGCAGTCCCTGACGATGCAGGTTCCGCCAGTTGAAGAGCAGGTTATCGTTGATGCCATGCTCACGTGCAATTTGTGCCACACAGGCACCCGGCTGCAGGGTTAAATCCGCCATGCGGATTTTAAACTCCAGTGGCCAGTCCGGACGGCGTTTTTTGACAGGCAGGTTTGTTTCAAGATTGAAGGCGTAAAGCTCCTCCTCCAGACGCTCAGGCGTGTATTCCTCCGGCAATGGCCAGTTAATAGCCGTGCGGCGAAAACGCTTGAACATTTTATGCGTGGCGGAAGTGCTGATATTCAGTTGTTCAGCAATTTCACGGTAAGTCAGGGCGTCGTTAAACCGCAGGCTGAGTGCAGCAGTGATCCAGGGTCTGTTGGTGTAAGGCGTGTTTCTGTCCACGGTAGTGTCCATGTTCGCGAAAGTGTCCATGGTAGGAAACAAGGGGGAAAATAAAAGACGGTCTGAACGATACGCTTACGTTAAGGTGATAGATGCGGTAAACCCGCTTGTGGTTGATGTGAAGGCCCTCCCGGCGCAATAACTGCCAGATCCGTCGGTAACCAAATCGCCGGCTTTCAAGTGCCAGCTCTGTGATGCGTAGAGACAGTTGCGCGTCAGCAGCCGGACGCTGGGCCGAATAACGGCAGGTTGAAAGTGACAGACCGGCCAGACTGCAGGCACGGCGTTGCGACAGACCCATTGCCTCACACATGACCTCCACGGCTTCCCGCTTCTGGTCTGTCGTCAGTACTTTCGCCCCAGAGCCACCTGAAGTGCCTCCTTATCCAGCATGGCTTCGGCGAGTAGCTTCTTGAGGCGGGCGTTCTCCTCTTCAAGCGACTTGAGCCGCTTCACTTCGGGAACTTCCATGCCGCCGAACTTCTTGCGCCAGGATTAAAAGGTAGCGTCTGAAATAGCATGTTTACGGCAGAGTTCCCGGGCTGAAACCCCGGCTTCTGGCTCGCGGAGAATACTGATGATCTGTTCGTCGGAAAATCGCTTCTTCATGGGGATGTTCTCATGTGGCTTATGAAGACATTACTGACATCGCGGTGTATTAATCAACGGGGAGCAGGTCAGCAGCACGTGCTGGTCAATACCTTGTGCAACATCAGCGAGTGCCTCAACGAGGTGGTGGCGCTTAGCCGGTGTAATTTCCGTCTGAGTACACCATTTTCTACGTCATCATCCGCACGGCCAAGCAGCGGATGCCCTAAGTGAGGCTCCAGCCTCAACCAGCGAAAGCCGTTTTTTTATGCCCATCGTTCACCCGTGGTGAAGGATATGCGTCACCCTTCACCCATCCATCACCAGTTAACAATATGATATAAATATAAAAAATAAGAAGGTGAATAGTGTGAAGGATTATTTATAAAATTTTTTTCGTTGGATCTCGCTTTCTGGCCGCGCAACTGTTTTGATAAAGTCTGAACGGCTAAAAAAGGAGCAATAAATGGACACCTCTTTTTTGAATGCACTGGACACTAAAAATCGTGAACAGTTTGACGCAGCGATTAATGCTTTGCAGGGGGATGTTGCTGCTGCTGCCGCTCGACTATCCATAGATCCCCGCTTGCGCCTTGAGTATTCGAGGCGTATCAAAGAGATGGCTGACGATTTACGATCCCGAGTTAATGCTGGATTGCTAACATGGGAACAGGCTGCGAAAGAAGCTCAGGAAACGCGAAATCTCATCATGGAAATGATCAGGACTCGCAGTACGCCACTTGGCCGTGCAATGGCGGAAAGGATGAAGTCATCAGGTAAGACGCTTAATGAGTTAGTCGCAAAGAAAGCGACCTCACTTTTTGGGCCTAAAACAAACTTTGCCAGCCTTTCTGAAGTGCAAAAAAACCAGGTGTATGCCAGCATCGTGGAATCTGCGGGTAAATCTAATCCCAGCGTTAACCTGAAGATGTTGCAGCTCTCACGAGCAGGAAAAGGGCTTATCGTCCTCTCTTTAGCCATCTCGGTATATGAAATTTATAATGCTGAAAACAAGGTTGCTGAAACCGGTAAACAAATAGCGATTAACGGTGCAGGCATAGCAGGTGGTGCAGCGGGAGGTGCTCTAGCAGGGTTGGTATGCGGCCCCGGAGCACCCGTTTGTGTTTTGATTGGTGGATTTGTTGGTGGTGCACTTGCCGCCTTTGAAATGGGACGTCTTTGGGGATAGTCATGGAACAAACTCTCACGGTAAAGCTTGTTGAGAAAAGTAAAGCGACTGATTTTCAGCAGGCCGTTTCTGAAGTAGTGATCGATAACAAACCGACGGGTATCACTATAAAAGGGCAGGTACTCGAAGCCTCAGTTAAAGTCGACAATGACAGGTATATTCTTTTCACAACGGATGATGTGATATTTGAGGAGTTTCTTACTGTTACTCTCATCAGCCTGAGTCAGGGGATTGTTGAAAGTTTGCAGGTTGGCAATGAGTATTCGTCAGGCTCTTTCGAGGCGCTGTCTGTCAATCACAAAACCATTGAGTTCAATTTCATTGGCGGGTCTGTCTGGAAAATCACAGTGAACGACACCCCAAAGCTCCGTGTTCCATTCTTTTCCGATCCGCGTGGTGTAAAACGCTCTTCAGGTCTAAAAGCGTATCTGACTATAGATGCAAAACCATCGCCCTCGCCAACATGAAAAACCCTTTAACAAAAGCAATTGGTATACGCTTAGGTATACAAATTATTTTTAAATTAAATATTTATATTTAATTTCATGCAGATAGGTGATTCATTCAGATTCCGCCAGCGCACAAGCCTGCGGGCTTTTTTGTTCCCTCCTGTGCCTTTGAAACACGCATTCAAAACTTACCGGTTCCAGAAAAGCATGGTCATTCATTGCAAGTATCCGATATTGACTGACTTAATACACAGCCAGACTTTTTATTGATCCACGTCATTTTTCGCAACCTATTAACAATTACCTAAATTAACAAGAACATCTTTTACCTTTCATAAATACCATCCCAAACGTAAAAAAAGATAATATTAAAAAGAAACTTACAGGCAGGGAATTATTCAGAAATCCAATCAGCAAAAGAAGAAATTCTTCGTCTTAAATCTTTATATATCAAAGGTCTGTCTTACATAAAAAGCAACTACCCTTTCCCGCTTCCAGACCATTTCCGCCGATCCTGAACCATTAAAATTCTCACGCAATTACCCTGCGCATTTATTTCACCTCCAACTGATAATGATTATTGATTTGATTCCCATTTATATATCGCCTTATGCTGTTTATCAGCCCGTAAATATCTTCAGGACAAACAACCGTTAAAGGATTAACCGTTATGACGTCGTTAACCCCTCTCGCCCGTCGTATCAAAACCAGTCTTTTCATTCCCGTTTTTGGCATAGCTTCACCTGCGTTTGCTGAGCCGGAGATCACCGATCCCGATGAAGAGGTGATGGTGGTGACGGCTTCAGCTGTCGAACAGCGTCTGAAAGATGCTCCGGCATCCATTTCCGTGATTACCGCACAGCAACTGGCACAGGACGTTGGTAAATCGGCCACGGATCTTGCGGATGTGCTGGAACGTGTCGCGGGCGTATCCAAAGCCATCGGAACAGATGTGGGCTCCGGTATTCAACTGCGCGGTATGCCAGCGGCGTATACGCTGTTGCTGGTTGATGGCAAACGCATGAGCTCCAGCAACGGCATCAAAAGCACGCAACAAAACTATTTCGACGATATCAACTGGATCCCCGTTGATGCCATTGAACGCATCGAAGTGGTGCGGGGACCGATGTCCGCGCTCTATGGCTCGGATGCGATGGGCGGCGTGGTGAATATCATCACGAAGAAAAACAGTGATGTCTGGCACGGTACCTTAACCGCAGGCACGCGCCAGCCGCAGGACGATAAGCGGGGAAGTACCCAGACCTGGACAGGTAGCGTTGGCGGCCCACTGGGGAAAGGGTTTGACCTGCGTCTGAATGGTTCGTGGAATAAGCGCCAGGCGGATAAAAGCGACACCGGCGCACTGCGCTGGGGAAGCGGTCAGGAGGGACGCAAGAATGAAAATTACGGTGCCGAACTGGGCTGGGATATTACCCGCCAGCATCGGCTGACGATCTCTACGCAGCAGGGAACCGAAGAAGGTCTTCCCGGCGTCGCCAGTAACGGCAGTGAAATTAATCTGCGCGGGGCCAGTAAGCTTGAGCGTGAAAACTATGCGCTGGATTACCGCGGCATTTTTGCATTTGGCACGGCGAAGCTAAGCGCTTATCAGAATAAATTTAAAAACTGGGTGTCGGACGTACCGGTTATCGCCAACGGCGTGGTGACGGGCAGCGAGGACAGCACGTTGTGGAATAAAGAATCCATTATTGAAGGCGATCTCAACCTGCCCTTCGAACTCGGTTTGCCCCAAAACCTGACCGTGGGCGCGCAATGGAAAAAAGAAGAGCTGCATAACCCGCGCTCGCTGGGCGTGACAGCCGACGCGGCCGATACCTTTGGTAAACATACTGGCGAAGCGAAAAGCACGGGCATCTTCATCGAAAACCAGATTGACCTGCGGGACGATCTGGCCCTGACGCTGGGCCTGCGCCGGGATAATACCGATTACGGCAACCGGACCACGCCGCGCGCCTATCTTGTCTGGCAAGCCACGGACGCTCTGACGTTGAAAGGCGGCTATTCTGAAGGCTTTAAGGCGCCCAGCGTACGTCAGGCCAGCAAAGGCTTTATCGAAACCTCCCGCGGTGCCGGCTGTAACGGCTATGCCGATTACCAGGGCGGGAGCTGTTATACCCTGGGGAATGACGCGCTGAAGCCTGAATTGTCGCAGAACTGGGAAGTGGGCGCCCTGTACGATTATGCGGGATGGGGCGTGGGCTTAACCTTCTTTGACAGCCGCTTTCAGGACAAAATTGCTTCCGCGCCGGTGGGCTATATTCCGGGCGATGCGTCCGGTAGCTACTGGCTGAAGCGCGTCAATCTGGATACCGCCCGCACGCAGGGCGTGGAAGGCAGCCTGACGGTGCCTCTGATTACTGAAGAGAAAGGCCCCTGGCTGAAAAGCCTGACCCTGAATAACACTTTCACGCGCATGATCAAAGCGGAAGACACGCTGGGCGTCATGTTGGTGACCACGCCAAAACTCGCCACCTGGTCCTCGCTGGACTGGCAGGTCAACGAGGCGATCAGTCTGTCGATGACCGCCAAATACTACGGAAAAATGCTGGGGTTGAATAACCGCGCGGATCAGGCCGCACGCGGCAATACCGCAACTGCACGTATCCGCCAGGCCTATATGATTTATGGCCTGTCCGGGCAGTACCGGGCGACCAGGCATCTGAAATTCAACATGGGCGTCGATAACCTTTTCGATAAAAATCCGGTGTCCGCGCAACCCTCAGCCAGTACCACCAGCGGCAATAACTATTACGTTCCCGGACGAACGCTGTACGCCTCCGTGACGGCTTCGTTCTGATAACACTGAGGGTCCGCTCGCCCTGCTGAACATACCACGTACCCAGGGCGGAAAGCGGATGTTCAGCCCGACAACCGGGCACACTTTTACGGACAATGACAACGTACAAGGAGAAGGTATGCGTTTTTCCCCTCTGGCAGGTTTACTGGCGCTCGCCTGCTTACTGAGCGCGCCGTTGGCGTCGGCCAGCGACGCGCCCAGCGTCCAGCTGTCGCATTTTCAGGGCACAACGGCCATTCCTCTGCATCCCCAACGTGTGGTGATCTTAAACCCGGTAACGCTGGACAGTGCCGATGCGTTAGGAATTCATCCGCTGGGCGTGCCCCGGACCGCGATAAGCTATCCGGCCCATCTGGCGCGCTACAACAGTGATGAGTACCTCAATGCGGGCACGTTATTTGAGCCTGACTATGAGACCCTGAGCCACGCCAGGCCGGATCTGATTCTGGCCGGCGGCAGAGCCCTGGCGGCCTATAACAAACTCAGCGACATTGCGCCGACCGTATCGCTGGATATCGATCCCAATGATGTTTTAAACAGCCTGCGTCAGCGAACCACGCAACTGGGTGAAATCATGGGTAAACAGGCGCAGGCGAGCACCGTTCTGGCGAGATTTGATGCGCAGGTTGCTGACCTTCGCCGCCAGGCGGCTCAGGCAGGCACGGCCATGATGCTGATGGTCAACGGCGGCAAACTCAGTGCTTACACACCGCATTCCCGCTTTGGTTTTATTTTTGATGTCCTGCAGTTCAGACCGGCCATCGCCCTGCCGACCGCCAGTAAACACGGAAACGCCATTTCGCCCGAACTCATCATGCAGGCCAATCCGGACTGGCTGTTCGTTCTGGATCGCGACAGCGCCATCGGCAGCAAGGCGGGCGTTTCTGCCCGGCAGGTACTGGATAATCCGCTGGTGCGCCGCACCACGGCATGGAAAAAACAGCAGATTATCTGGCTGGATTCGGCCTCGTTGTACCTCGCTGGCGGGATCCAGAGTTACAGCCTGATGATGGAGCAGATCAGGCAGGCACTCAGCACAGCCGGCGTCCGCCCAGAATGAAGTCCGTGGCCTTTAGCTTTAGCCTGATCCTGCTGGTGGCGCTGATGATGCTCAGTGTGATGACGGGCGTCACGCAGCTGTCACTGATGGACGTGTGGCGCGATGCCGACATGCGGGAGATTATGTGGGTGAGTCGCGTGCCGCGCACGGTCGCGCTGGTGCTGGCTGGCAGCGCCATGAGCGTTGCAGGGCAAATCATGCAAATGCTGACGCAAAACCGTTTTGTCGAGCCCTCTGTCGTGGGCACGACACAGTCCGCCGGTCTGGGCTTACTGCTGGTCATGCTGTTTTATCCCGCCGCGCCCGTCATAGTCAAAATGGGCATTGCCGCCCTGTTCGCCCTGGCCGGTACCCTGCTGTTTATGCTGTTAATCGCCCATGTTCGTCAGAAAAGCGCCCTTATTGTGCCGCTGACCGGCATCATGTTGGGGGCCGTTTTCAGTTCGGTCACCACCTTTCTGGCGATGCAGTTTGACCTGCTGCAGGCGCTGGGCAGTTGGGAATCGGGGGATTTTTCCAGCGTGATGCAGGGGCGCTATGAACTGCTGTGGCTAGTAGGGATGATCGCCCTGCTCGCTGGCCTGCTTGCCGACCGCTTCACGGTCGCCGGTTTAGGGCATGACTTTTCCGTAAACGTCGGACTGAACTACCGTCGTGTTCAGCTCACGGGCATGGCGATGATTGCGCTCATCAGCGGCGTGGTTATCGTGGTCGTCGGGGTCCTGCCGTTCCTGGGGTTAATCGTGCCGAATATTGTCAGCCTGCTGGCTGGCGATAACCTGCGACGCACCGTGCACTGGGTCGCGCTGACGGGGGCTATGCTGGTAGTAAGCTGCGATATCCTGGGGCGGCTTATCGTGCAGCCGTTCGAGATCCCGGTCAGTACGTTGCTCGGCGTACTGGGCGCGGCGGTGTTTCTGCTGCTGATTATGAAGGGGAAACGCCATGGCCGTTGAGTGTTCGCTGCCGTCTCGCGTGCTGAACAGGATGCGCTCCCCTGCCGGACGGCTGTGTTTGCTGACCGTCATCGCGATTGCGCTCTGCACGCTGTTTCTGACCCTTAACCTGCAGGGCAATATCGGCTATCTCCTGAAACACCGCGGCCAGATTTTACTGACTATGGTGCTGGTTGCGTTTGCCTCGGGCATCAGCACGCTGCTTTTCCAGACCATCACGCAAAACCGCATTCTTACGCCGTCGATCATGGGGCTGGAGTCGCTGTTTATTTTACTTCAGACGCTGATGGTCTTTTTTATTCACCTGTCGCCGTTGAGCCAGACCTACCCTGTGGTGCAGTTTCTGGGCGAAACGGCGCTTCTGATGCTGTTTGCCACGCTGCTTTACCGCTGGTTATTTAACCGCAGCGGGCTGGAACTTCAGCGCGTCTTACTGGCAGGCCTGGTGTTCGGCACGCTGTTCCGCAGTCTGTCCGGACTGATGCAGCGCCTGCTATCACCGGGAGAATTTGCCGTTTTACAGAGCCGGATGTTTGCCACCTTTACCCGCGCCGACAGTGACGTCCTGCTGTTGTCAGGCAGCGTCATTGCTGTTGTGACGGTAATCATCTGGCGCATGCGCCATCGCCTTGACGTGCTGGCGCTGGGCAGCGATACCGCCACCGCACTCGGCGTGCCCGTTCAGCGCTACGTGACCGGTCTGTTGCTGCTCATCTCCCTGCTGGTAGCGATCTCAACCGCGCTGGTGGGGCCAATGACGTTTCTGGGCTTGTTGATCGTGAATCTTGCCTGGCCCGCCATGGGCTCATGGCGTCATCGCGAGATGCTGCCTGCTGTGATACTCATCGGCATGATTACGCTGACCGGCGGACAGCTCATTCTGGAGCGACTGCTGGACAGGGCAGGCACGCTGTCCGTCATCATTGAATGTGTTGGCGGTGGACTCTTTCTTTATCTGGTGCTTAAAAAGGTGGCAACGTGATTGAAGTGGTGAATGTGAATAAGCGCTACGGCACGCTTTCTGTTCTCAACAATATCAATGAAACCCTGCCCGCGTCGGGCATTACTGCCATCATTGGTCCTAACGGTGCCGGAAAATCCTCTCTGCTGTCGGTGATGAGCCGACTGCTGACGCCGGACAGCGGTGAAATCAGAATCGATTCGCTGGTGGTGAACGAGGCGCACACTGAACAGCTGGCGAAAGTGCTGTCGGTGCTACGGCAGGAGAATCATTTTACCCATCGGCTGACGGTGTACGATCTGGTCAGTTTTGGCCGCTATCCCTGGTCAAAAGGACGGATAACGGAAGCGGACAGACACCATATTGAGCAGGCGTTGTATTTTCTGGATTTGTTGCCGCTGGCACAGCGTTATCTGGATGAGTTGTCCGGCGGGCAGCGGCAGCGGGCCTTTGTGGCGATGGTGCTGTGCCAGGATACGCAGTACGTTCTGTTAGATGAACCGCTAAATAATCTGGATATGAAACACAGCGTGACCATAATGCAGCAATTGCGACGAGCGGCGGATGAACTGCACAAATCCATCATTCTGGTCATTCATGATATCAATTTCGCCTCCGCCTATTCCGACTACATCATTGCCATGAAAAACGGCGCCGTTTTTATGCGCGGTACGCCAGCCGACATCATGCAGCCGGACGTGCTGACGCGGCTGTTTGAGATTCCGGTGGCGATTGAAACGGTGGCGGATCAGCGGATAGCGATCTATTACCGCTAACCTGACTCACGCTTTCGTGGCGCGGAAGCGGAGCCGCGGACGTCGCCGCGCGGTCCGCTTTATCACTGGCCGATTGCAGGCAAGCGGAGAAACGCGGATGCGACCGGCTCAGCAGTAGAATAGATGTCGGAGTTCTGCCTGCACACGGGGCGGAGGACGGCAGCACATGCCTGCCCTGCTCAGCCGCCGAACGGTTCTTGACCCAACCGCGCGGCACTGCCCGCTATTTACCCCAGTAAACCCCATCGCAAAACGGCTTTCTGGCCCCTAACTGAGCCGACAATCTGGCGGCACTTTCCCGCATCAGGTCACCGAGCCCTGCCGCTTTGCGGTCCAGGGTTAAGCGTGATGACGGACCGGTCAGCGCCAGGGCGGCCGTTAATTTATCCCCTTCGCCAAACACCGGGATGGCAAAGGCGGCAGTGTGCGGATCGCGCGCCCCCGACGTATAGAGCGGTAAGTCCGGTGTCTCAGCAAACAGGGGTTCGCCCATTCCCCAGTAACGCAGCACCTGGCTAATCGCCGAGTTATCCAGAGGATAAAGCGAGCCCGGCAGTCGCGTATGGCGCAGGCCATCCGACGATTCCGCACGGAAGACGCAAAGACGCTGACCGTTATCAATCACATACCAGCTGGCGCTTTCATGGGTGGCCGAAGCCAGCGCCTGTAGCTCGGGCTGGACCACGCTGGCCAGATGAAACGACTGTTCGTAGAGCTTGCCCAGATACAGCAGTCTTGGTCCCAGGGTATAAATCCCGTTATCCCGTCTGACTACATAACTCATGCGTTCCAGCGAATTCATCAGGCGATAAACGGTGGTTTTGTGGTAGCCCGAGAGCTGCGACAGCGCCGTCAGGGACAGGCTTTCTTCGCCTGGCTTAAAACAATCCAGCAATGCCAGCGCCTTCTCTACCGCATTAACCCCTTCGTTTCCCATTTCGCTTCTCCTGATTTTTGCTGGCACTGAGTGTACCTGAAACTGTGAGTCACATCTTATTTACATCACAAACAAGCTCGCAACACTGGCGCGAGCGTCAGTGTCACCGATATAGTAATTTCATTATGTACAACACAGTTTTACTCTGTAAAACATCAACCCTGTGAGGTGACCTATGTCCGCGAACGAAAAACCGATGATCAACCGCGACGTTACGCGAGTCAGTCATGATTATGTCAGACGTGCCGCTGAATTTCAGGCCGCGATTATTGCGGATGTTGCGGGCAGACGCGGCACGCTCCATGGCCGCGTTAAGCCACTGGGTGCGCATATGAAAGTGGCCGGACCGGCGGTGACGGTGGAAGTGCGTTCAGGTGATAACCTGGCGATCCATGCTGCGCTGGCGGTGGCCAAACCCGGCGATGTGATCGTGGTAGACGGTAAAGGCGATATCAGTTGTGCTCTGCTAGGCGAAATCATGGCGACCCAGGCAGAAGCGTCCGGCATTGCCGGCATTATCATCGATGGCGCGGTCAGGGATGCGGATGCACTGAGCAACCACACCTATCCGATTTTCGCCGCTGGCCTGAATCCATGTGGCCCGACCAAGCTGATTCCCGGTCGTGTGAATTACCCGGTTTCTGTGGCCGGGGCGACGATCAACGCGGGCGATCTGGTGGTCGGTGATATCGATGGTGTGGTGGTCGTTCCACGTGACGAGGTCGAATTGGTGCTGGAACTCGCGGCGAAAAAGCTGGATATGGAAACCCGCCGTATTGCGGCAATCAAAGCCGGGGATAAAAGACCGAGCTGGCTGAACGGTGCCCTGCGTGCAGCAGGCATGTTAGCGGAAGGGGAGGAACTCTGATGCGCAAACAGGATACTGTCATTATTACCGGCGCTGACATCGCCCCCGCCGCGCTTGCGATGCTGAACGATTATGAAGTGGTGTTTGCGGGCACCAGGCCAACCGAAGACGATCTGGTCGCGCTGTGCCAGCAGTATAATCCCGTCGGAATCGTGGTGCGCTATGGAAAAATTAACGCCCGCATCATGGATGCCGCGCCTGCGCTGCGCGTGATCTCCAAACATGGCAGCGGCATTGACGTTATTGATCAAGCCGCGGCGGCCGAACGAAACATCAGCGTTCAGTCTGCGCCGGGTGCCAACGCGGCGGCGGTGGCTGAACATACCTGGGCAATGATTCTGGCCTGCACCAAATCCCTGATTCCGCTGAATCGCCGGATGCGTGAAGGACACTGGGACAAATCCAGCCACAAGTCCCTTGAACTGGAAGGCCGGACGCTCGGGCTCGTGGGCCTCGGCGCGATTGGCGGCCGGGTGGCCGATATTGGCCGCGTGTTTGGTATGCAGGTTATTGCTTACGATCCCTGGGCGAAAACGCTGCCCGCGGGCTGTGAACAGGTGGACGACTTAGCCACGCTGTATGCGCGCGCGGATATTGTGTCGCTGCACTGTCCGCTGACCGCGCAAAACAGCCAGATGATTAATGACCAGGCGCTGGCACAGTTCAAACCCGGTGCCGTGCTGGTGAATACCGCACGCGGTGGACTGATTGATGACGATGCTCTGGTGCGTGCGCTCAGGAGCGGCAGGCTCAGTTGGGCGGCGCTGGACAGCTTTACTGTGGAGCCGCTGACCGCGACCAACCTCTGGCAGACGGTAGAAAACGTCATTATTACCCCGCACATCGGCGGCGTGAGCGATAACTCTTACGTGAAAATGGGGACGGCTTCCGTGACCAATCTGCTGAAGATCTTAGCGCAGAAGGAAGCGACGGTATGATGTGCCTGACTACACCGGAGATCAGGCAGACCACGGTACTTACCCGGCTGCCCGATCGTTTCCGCCAACCTGACAGCCACAATGCCTGGGCGGCCGCTAATCGCGGCGGCCAGCTGACCGATTCGTTTCTGGAAGGGCCGGTCTGGCATCCCTCGGGTTGCCTGTACCTGACCGATATTCCGTATGGCCGCATATTCCGTGTCGATATGGCGGGCAACTGGGAGCTCGTGGTGCAGTACGACGGCGAACCCAACGGCATGAAACTGACCGATCCCGATACGCTTCTGATCACGGATTACCGTCACGGCCTGATGAAGCTGTGCCTCAAGGAGAACACGATCGCGCCGTGGCTCTCGCGCCGCAACAGCGAAAGTTTTCGCGGCGTGAACGATCTTACCCCTGACAGCCGGGGCAATCTTTATTTCACCGATCAGGGCCAAACGGGGCTGCACGATCCGTCCGGACGCGTTTACCGGCTCAGCCAGGACGGGCAACTGTCCGTTCTGCTGGATAACTGCCCGAGCCCAAACGGCCTGGTGCTGTCACCCGACGAGAAGGTGCTGTATGTCGCCATGACGCGCGGCAATGCGATCTGGCGCGTACCGCTTCAGCGTGACGGTTCGGTCAGCAAAGTCGGCCAGTTCTTTACCTCGCACGGGCCAAGCGGTCCTGATGGTATCGCCGTCAACGCGCAGGGCGAACTGCTGATTGCTAACCCGGGGCTGGGCCGCGTCTGGCTGTTAAACGATCTGGCAGAGCCGATTGAGATTCTGACCAGCCCGGTCGGACGATCCACCACCAACCTCTGTTTTGGCGGCGATCAGCGCCGGCAGTTATTTATCACCGAATCTGTCAGCGGCAGCATTCTTACCTGCTCAATGCAAACGCCAGGCCACCCGCTGCCCTTTCTTTCCACTGCTTTTCTCTGAGAATAACTCTGCGTTGACGCAACGCAGCGGAGACAACCATGAATCTGCACTCAACGCCTTCCCGCTCAATGACGGAGCAGGATGACGTGCCCGTGTCCCATGACGGCATGACTCAAACGGATTTTGAACAAAGTGAAGTCGCGGCAGGCAAAGCCTTTCGCCGTATCCTGCCTTTTATTTTTATCTGCTACGTGGTCAGTTATCTGGATCGCACGAATGTCAGCTTTGCCGCGCTGGGCATGAACGCGGATTTAGGGATTACAGCAGAGCAGTTTGGCTTTGGCGCGGGCATGTTCTTTATCGGGTATTTCCTTTTCGAAGTGCCCAGTAATCTGATCATGCAAAAAGTAGGTGCCCGCATCTGGATCGCCCGTATTATGATTTCGTGGGGGCTGATCTCCATGGCCACCGCCTTCGTCACCGGTCCCGTCAGCTTTGCCTTTGCCCGTTTCTGCCTGGGCGTGGCGGAAGCGGGCTTCACCCCGGGCATTTACCTGTTTTTTACCTACTGGTTCCCCGGCAGCTGGCGCGCCAAAATCACGGCCGCCTTTCTGGTCGGCATTCCCGTGGCGAATATTATCGGTGCGCCGTTATCCGGCATGTTGATGCAAATTACCGGACACGACACTATCCGCAACTGGCAGTGGCTGTTGCTGCTGGAAGGCTTTCCGGCGGTAATACTTGGTGTCATGTGCCTGTTCTTTTTACATGACCGTCCGGCCAAAGCGGGCTGGCTAAGCGAGGCGGAAAAAGCGTTGCTGAGCAGGCGGCTGGCGAATGAACAGAAAAAGATCGAAAAGGCTCACGGTTCCAGCCTGCGGGATGCAATGCGTAATCCCCTGCTCTACCTTCTGGCTTTTATTAACTTTTGCGGCATTGTCGGCTCAATTGGCATAGGTTTGTGGATGCCGCAGATTATCAAACAGCTTGGCGTCAGCCACACCGCGACGGGTTTTCTGACCGCGTTGCCCTATATCTGTGGCGCCTTCAGCATGCTGTTTTGGGCACAGCGCGCGAATGCTTCCCGCCACCGTATTCGCTGGATCAGCGCGGCGCTGGTGATCGCCGCCGTGGCGTTAGGCTGCAGCGCCCTCATTGATGAACCCGTCCTCAAAATGCTTGCGCTGTGTTTCACTGTGAGCGGCATCCTGGCATTTCAGGCATCATTCTGGGCGCTGCCTTCCGGTTTTTTGACAGGGAGCGCGGCGGCGGGCGGACTGGCGATGATTGTCTCGATTGGTAATCTGGGCGGCTTCGTGGGTCCTTCGCTTATTGGCTATGTGCGCCAGACCAGCGGTGGCTTTATGTGGGCGCTGCTGGCGGTTTCGGCGGTGCTGCTGCTGGGAGCTTTCTGCGTAGCGTCCGTCAAGGACCCTTACTGTCACACCTGACCGGACAAAACGACCACGCCGCCGACATTCAGGGTGGCGTGATGTCGCCTCGGATTATGGCCTCAGTTAACTAACCCCGACGCACGATCTGAATGGACACAAAGCCACGCCAATATCAGAGGCGGCGTGGTTTTATCCCCCACGGCTTCATTTCTCCATTATCCTCCTTCCTGCCGCCGTTCCTGCGCATGCAGACTGTTTTTCCACGCCGTTGTCTTTCCCACCGCAACAACGTTCGCGTTCGTCTGCTGATCGCGGCCCGGTATTTCCGATAACCGATACCGGTTTCCGGGAAGTATCCCATCACGATGGCAGGCGAGCACATGGAGCAGAGCAGGCTGAAACGGTATACAGGCGTCCTTGCCGCATCAGAGCGCTCGGCCTGCCCGATAAGGATGGCAGAACCGAACACGGCACCGCTCCTTCCCGGCATTCCTGCGGTTCGCCTCACCTTCACTTTTCTCCGGTATAAAAAAAAGCGCCCGGAGGCGCTTCAGTGATTTCAGCGATGCGACTTATTTGCTGACGGTCGACAGGCTATGATCCGCTTCGATTCTGGTCGCGCTTTTGCGGCCCATGATCAGCACTGCGATACCGCCCGCCCCGCAGAGCACGGCCAGCGGAACTATGGCCAGCGCATGACTGCCCGTCTGCTCGTTGATGATCCCGTACACGTTAACCATCAGCCCGCCGCCAATCAGGTTCGCCATGGCACCGATAGCCGCCAGGCCCGCCGCTGCGGTGCTGGACGACAGCCAGCCGGAAGCAAGTGCCCAGAACGGCCCTTTCATGGAGTACGCGCCAATCAGCACCAGCGACAGAATGACCACGCTGCCCGCCAGCGACTGCGTCAGGAAAGCCGACAGTAGCCCACCCGCAATAAGGAACAGCGTCAGCGCGGTGTGCCAGCGACGTTCGCCCGTACGGTCGGAACTGCGGCCCCAGACGATCATCAACACGGACGCCAGGCCGTAAGGAATGGCGTTCACCAGACCGGTCGTGAAGTTGTCGAGTCCGAACGACTTGAGTAATTGTGGCGACCAGACGCTGAGCGTGGAACCTGCCGCCGAGGCACCGGCATAGATTAAGGCCATCACCCAGATGTGCTTGTGTCGCAGTAACTGCCACAGCGAGATATGACCGATCACCTTACGTTTCGCATTCTCGTCCGCCAACGTTGTGCTAAGCCAGTTGCGCTGTGCTTCCGTCAGCCAGGTCGCGTTTTCCGGGCGGTTGCTTAACAGGAAAAAGGCGGCTATTCCTAAAAGGATGGCCGGGAAGCCTTCTAAAATAAACAGCCAGTGCCAGCCACGTAAGCCAAACCAGCCATCCAGTGACAGGATGGCCCCGGAGATCGGTGAGCCGATAAAGTTTGCTGCCGGGATAGCCACCATAAAGGTCGCAATGACGCGGGCGCGGTATTTACCGGGGATCCAGTAGGTCAGGTAGAGGATCACGCCAGGGAAAAAGCCCGCCTCCGCCGCGCCCAATAAAAAGCGCAGGAAATAAAGCATCCCGGCACTGGAGACAAAGGCCGTGCAGACCGACACGATGCCCCACGTCACCATAATGCGCGATATCCAGATCTTCGCCCCGATCTTTTGCATCGCCAGATTGCTGGGCACTTCAAACAGAAAATACCCCACAAAAAACAGGCTGCTCGCCAGGCCGAACACCGCTTTGGTCAGCCCGAGATCTTCATTCATCTGCAGGGCCGCCATTCCGATATTGCCCCGGTCAATGATAGCGATCAGATAACAGACAATCAGAAACGGCAGAATGCGCCATATAACACGCTTTACCGTCTGCTGCTCTATATCGGAGGTTATGGCCACATTGGGTCTCTTTTCAGACATGGTGTTCCTCACAGAAGGTTCATGGTTTTACATCTGGGTAAACTTCATGTTTTACTCTGTAAAACTATGGTGTACAAAGTACACTCATTATCTGGCGAAACTTTTTCCTGTGCTGGCAAATGTTATGAGGTTGTGTGACTTGTCACAAAAAGGGATCAGTTTGCCGTGGGATATGTGACGCAGCCGGAGCTTTTCCCGCTTCCCCGGGACATGGCGCATTGAGCAGAATCGCAGAAAGCCCGCAGGTACAAACGCCAGGAAAAGCGGAGCCGTGCGATAAAAGCAGCACGGTGCCCTGCGGTGCTGACAATACTGAAAGCAGTATGCCGTTTACCGGACAGCAGATGCATATGTGATGCGGCTTCGTTGCTCCCCTCTTCGAAAAAATTAGCGTCGCCGCAGGTTAATTTGAAAAAGTCATTTAAAAGCCATAATACTGAAATATATTTTTAGCGGTAACAAACGCGTGCAAAATGATAATAGATATTGCAGATATAATGTCGTACTGATAATTAAAGGGCAAAAAGGATGGGGTTAATATGAAATATATTTTCTGTGCGGCTGCCGTTTTTGTCCTGACCAGTTTTACCTCACAGGCGGCGATGAACAAAGTCGTTGACGAGAAGCGCCCACCCAACACCGTTAAAACGGTAAAAATTGCTTTCACTGGCGCGATAACGCAGAACAAAATTATGGCCCTGTCCGCCGCCATTGACGAGATTGCGCAAAACTACAAAGCCGCTACGGAGATACAGCTTTATCTCACCAGCCCCGGCGGTGATGTTGATGCCGGGAAAATGGGCTATCAGATAGTGAAGGACTCACCCATTCCGGTGACCACCGTGAATATGTCCTCCGTCGAATCCTCCGCAACCTTAATTTATTGTGGCGCAAAGAAACGGCTAACCATGGACGATTCGATTTTTTTATTACATGCGCCCACGATTCATGATGCTCGGGACAGAAATTTTTCAGAAAATATGCTGGTTGAAAAAAATGAATTTAGCAGCCGATTCCGCAATATTATTAAAAATATTTATCACACCTGTACCAACCTGACGGATGATCAAATCGACAAAATTACCTACAGCGAAGACAACCATATGCTGCTGGATAATCAACACGCATTGGCTGTCGGCATTGCGACAGACGGGCTCAGCCATTTTATGCCCGCTGACGCGGCCTATTATATTCACGACAATAATTAATCCTGCGCAGGCCGCGATGCCTGATGAAGGCCCTGGTTTCAGCCCTCATCAGGCACCGTTTCTACGGACACACCAGCCTTACTGCGCGTGACTCACCATTCCACACAGATCTTGCCGAAATGCGAACCGCTCTGCTGCCAGGCAAAGGCCTCGGCGAGGTCCTGATAACGGAACAGGCGATCAACGACGGGCTTCTGATTCATCCCTTCCAGCGCGTTCACGTAATCGATCTGATCCTGTCGGCTGGCAACGATCACCCCTTTGATGGTGACCTGCTTCGCCAGGACAGACAAAATGGACAGCCGGGCTTCATCGCCGGAAATGATGCCGATTTGGGTAATGTGGCCGCCCACTTTGATCGCTTTCAGCGACTCACCCAGCGTGGCAGGTCCGCCCACTTCCACCACCTGATCCACGCCCACGGCGCCGGTCAGTTCGAGCACCTTCTTCCCCCACTCTGGCGTCGTGCGATAGTTAATGGTTTCGTCTGCGCCCAGTTGTCGGGCGCGCGCCAGTTTCTCATCCGAAGAGGAGGTGGCAATCACTTTCGCGCCCATGGCCTTAGCGATTTGTAAGGCAGCGATAGATACACCGCCGGTGCCCTGCACCAACACGGTATCATTAGCCTGAAGATTGCCTTCGGTCACCAGTGCTCGCCAGGCGGTCAGGCCAGCTGTCGTAATGGTGGCTGACTCAGCGTGCGTCCAGCCTTTTGGCGCATGGGTAAAGGCGCTCTGCGCCCGCACAACGTATTCACTGGCCATGCCATCAATGCCGTCGCCCGGCGTGTGGGCAAAGCCGCCGACGTCCGCGGTGGGTTTGCCGGACAGCCAGACGGGGAAGAATGTCGACACGACGTGATCACCTGCGCGAAAATCGGTCACGCCCTCGCCCACGGCTTCCACCACGCCCGCGCCGTCGGACAGCAGTATGCGGCCATCTTCGGTGGGAAATTGCCCGGTCGCGACGACCAGGTCATGGAAATTCAGTGAGCTGGCCTTGATGGCAACCCGGATTTCGCCTTTTCCCGGCTGTCCCGGATCGGCTCGGTCTGACAGGTGGATGTTCTGCAGTCCGCCAGGGGCTTTCAGGGTCATTGCTTTCATTACGTTCTCCGTTGCCTGATGTGTTTTCTTAAGACATGTTGCTTAACATAGTCCACAGGGAGATTTTGTAAAATGTCGTCATCAGGAAGCGGGCCGCGGCAAAGAGAATACGCTCAGGCCTGCGCGAGGGTACGGTGACCGGGCTAAAGGCGTGACCATCATCACCATGGTTAACGTCGCAGCGCTGTCAACGCGCGCCTCCGTTTCCCGCTAAACGGCCGTAAAGGGCACGCTCGCGCCTTGCAAAACGGGCACTGCGAAGCAGAGCACCCCGCGCGTCGTTCATTGTACGGGTGAGCATGTTAAAGGGCGCCTGTTGGCGCCCTGCCTCGCGTTAAACCGTGCTGTCTACCACCGCATACATTTGCTCAAAGAGTTGTGCATAGTGGCTGACGTCATCCTGAATGGCCTCCTCAACCCCTAACGTGTTGTAGAGGAAATGGACGTCCACATCGCGGATCGCCAGATAAGCCGAAACGCCCAAAAGATGATCGGTGATGTTTTTCTCCCAGCCATATTTAATAAATGACCGATGGGAGCCGCCCGCCAGCGCCAGCCAGCGCACCGTTTTTGCCGTTAACCGGTTTTGCTCACCATAGGCCAGGCCATAATTCCATACGCGCTCAAGATAGCCTTTCAACATGGCCGGAAAGCTGTACCACCACACCGGGAAGACAAAGAAGATAATGTCCTGATTGTCCAGTTCAGCAAACAGGCGGTGGACCTCTGGCGAATAGCGCTTATCCGGGTTGTCCCACTCCGGTTCATCCTCGACACGTAACACCGGATCAAAATCGCTGCGATACAAATCCAGTTCAGTAACATGGGCGCCGCGCGCCTCTGCGCGCTGGCGCAGGCTGTGGACCATCTGCGCGGTTAACGAATTCCTGCGCGGATGCGACCAGACGATATAGACATGTTGTTTCATCGTTCACCTCATTTTTGTGCTGACGAAAGCACCTTACGCTCGCGACATTACTGTGGGAATCGTATGATTTGAGACGGGTTAATGAGGGATTTTCATCAATGAAACTGAACGTCTATGACTTCGCGACTTTTATTGCCGTTGCCCGGCACAACAGTTTTCGCGCCGCGGGAGATGAACTCGGACTGTCGCCATCGGCAGTCAGCCACGCGATTAAGCAACTGGAGCAGCGGCTGAAAATTCGCCTGTTTAACCGTACCACGCGCAGCGTGTCACTCACCGAAGCCGGCGCCCGTATGTTTGAACGTTTACGCCCCGCTTTCGATGAAATCAACATGGTGCTGGATGAAGCCAACTGCTATCGCCAGACGCCGATGGGCGTGCTGAAAATCAATGCCTCGCGCCTTGCCTCACGTCTGGTGCTGATTCCGCTGGTCACCGGGTTTAGCCAGCGCTATCCGGATATTCGTGTGGAAATCACGACAGAAGACAGGCTGGTCGATATTGTGAAAGAGGGTTTTGATGCGGGCATTCGCCTGAGCAGTACGCTGGAAAAAGACATGATTGCCCTGCCGGTAGGGCCAAAAGTCAAACTGGTGGTCGCGGCCAGTCCCGATTATTTTGCCCGTCATCCTCGTCCCACGCATCCACGCGAAATCGACGTGCACCCGTGCGTCATGTTTCGTCATCGCAGTGGCCGGATTTATCAGTGGGAATTCAACGGACCGGACGGCCAGTTTGCGCTTCTTCCCGGCGGAAACATCATCCTTGACGACATGGATTCACAGTTGGATGCCGTACTGCAGGGTGCGGGGCTCGGCTATCTCTATTACGAGCAGGTGAAAGATCATCTGGCAAACGGCAGTCTGATCTCGGTACTGGAGGACTGGTTACCGGAACGGCCCAGCCTGCAGTTTTATTACCCTAATCGCCAGTATATGTCTTCGGCATTGCGGACGTTTATTGACTATATCAAAGCGGCACCGTTGTCGACGTTCAGCCGCTGATCTCATACGCTTTTAGCTTACGCCACAAGGTGGTCGCACTGATCCCCAGCATTGCCGCCGCCTGGGTTTTATCACCCTGGCATTGTGCCATCACGTCAATAATTAGCCGGCGCTCCTGTTTTTTCAGAAGATCGGTTTCAGCGTCTATGCACGCCAAAGAGGATGATTCATACACCACATTATTGAGTACCTGCTCATCCTCAAGCAACGAGATCACGGTCGATTTATCGACCGTACCGCCCTGATGAAATACCGCCAGTCTGCACACGACCGATTGCAGTTCTCGTATATTCCCCGGCCAGTGATAACGGTTTAAATACGCCAGCGCATCCGGCGAAAAGACCCTGTCTTTTCCCTGCTGGTGAAGTAAATGCCGGATAAGAGGTTCAACGTCACCTTTACGCTCAGTCAGCGCGGGAAGCCGGAGTGTGAGGATATTGATACGGTAATAAAGATCCTGACGAAAAGCGCCCATGGTTATCTGCGCCTTCAAATCTTTATTACTTGCTGTTATGAGTCGAAAATCCGCCGCAATCAGCCCATCACCGCCCACGCGAACAAACTGTTTTTCCTGTAGCACACGCAGTAATTTGACCTGTACGTTGAGTGGGGCCTCGCTGATTTCATCAATAAATACGGTGCCCTTCATCGCCATCTCAAAGATACCGGGCTTGCCCCCTTTCCGGGCCTGGGTAAATGCCCCGTCAGCATAACCAAACAGTTCACTTTCAAGCAGGCTTTCAGGAATCGCCGCGCAGTTAATCGCAATGAACGGGCTGTGGCTTCGGGTGCTGTGCTGGTGAATGCTTTGAGCGAACAATTCTTTACCCGTACCGGTATCACCTAAAATATGGACAGGTGCATCATGGCTGGCACAACGCTTTGCTTTTTCGATCGCTGACTTAATACTGGCTGACTCACCAACAATGTCATCAAAGGTGTAACGGGTATAAAATGCACGCTGTTTTCGCTTTTTACTGACCATGTTTCGCCACGGGGCTTGCGATTGCAGACAGCCGGTCACGATTGAATAGCTCTCCTGCCGCTTACAGTAATGCTTTATCGCGACAGAAATGCGTTCACCGTCAAGTTCAAGGGTCATATCGCTGACGTCAGACTCGTCAATAATGGCATTGTATACGTCTTTGAATCCTTCTTTTTTGTATATTTTCTCCCCGACGCGGCACTGAAAAAGCGCTTTTCCTTTGCTGTTTATTGTGACAACAGTCCCCATCGGGTCGAGACACATAATGCCTTCCCGTGACTGATTTATCGCGGACTGACTTATCTCCAGCTTCAGATTTTCCTGGTTAATATATTTTAACAGGCTGAAGGCCTCGTTGATGGCCTGTTCAATAGAGATATTATCGGTATCCCCCATTACAACCTTCAGACCATATTTTTTGGCCATTTCAGCAACGGTCAGACCGCCAATCACGACCTGATAATTATTTTCCGCAAGGCTTTTGACGACATTATCGATATCGTAATGATTATAGACCTGACAGATCTTGAAATTATCATGAGTCATATGTTGATAATGCTTAAGCGCGTGGCAAAACTGGGGAAAGCCGACCGCAGCAATCTTCTGTGACTTGATTTTTGCTTCCTGAAGAATACGGTTCACGCCTTGAAAATCATGTGCAATTTCGACCACCGGGATGGCCAGGCTGCTGCGCAGTAAGGCAGCGGTACCGCCACGACTGATGATGATTCTGGTGCCGGCGCGAATCATTTCATTCGCTTTATCCAGCACATCTGAATAGCCTATTTCGTAGACGGGTAATTCTAGCTGTTTTTCAAACAGCACATTAGAGATACGCTGAGTAATGGTTTTTGAAACAGAGAAAATGACAATTTCATTGAACTTCATTAACAGTCCGATTATATCGATAACGCGCTGAACAAGTATAAAGATAACGTCTGCCCCTATATTGACAGACGTCATGTGCA
Organism: Pantoea sp. BS_8; assembly: GCF_041954965.1. Lineage (NCBI taxonomy): Bacteria > Pseudomonadati > Pseudomonadota > Gammaproteobacteria > Enterobacterales > Erwiniaceae > Pantoea > Pantoea sp. BS_8. The sequence goes on along the minus strand of NZ_JAVAXU010000014.1, from coordinate 53,454 downwards.
GGCACGTAAAAGCTACCTGGCGTTAATATTCCAGGACTGAGCGAACGGATAAGGCGTGATTAAACATGCAGACGGCGATAGCAGATCTGCCCACGACTGATGGTTAAGCAGTTATCAATATAGCGATCGCCTTGTAACTGATTGCCCCTCGTGTCTTCGAAAATGGTTTTTGCCTGACGTATTTTAACCACGGCGATGTCGGCAAATGCCCCCGGTGTGAGCGTTCCGATCTGGCCCTGCATTTTCATTAGCCTGGCAGGGGTGCTGGTGACCGCTTTTACGATATCAAACAGTGACATACCCATATTCAGGTATTTTGACATGACATGAAGCAGACTGTAGACCTTATTCGTACGCAGGCTGTTACGCTGTGTTAAGTCCGTGCTGATAATATCGGGGTAAAATCCCTGCGCCATCGCATGACGGGCAATATTAAAATCAAAATGCGCCACGCCATTTGAACAGTCAAAGATGACGCCTTTCCGCTGGGCTGCCTGAATCGAAGGGTATACTTCGCCCTGCTCATTAAGGATGGTGTGACCCGTTCCGTGAAAGCAGTGCGCGTATATATCACCCGGGTTGAAATGCGGGATGAGTTCGTCCGCCTGGCGTTGGGAATCCGTGACGTGCACGCATAACGAGGTATTCAGCTCACGTGCCAGCGCAACGGTGGTCAGAAAAGGATCGCTGCTGTAGGATTTGCCTTTCGCAATATCCTGACTGTAGCGCAGCTTCAGGCCCAGAATATTGTCTGCATTTTTGCTGACAACCTGCTTTATTTTTTCCCGATTAAAATTGGCCGGGTTCGTGTTTTCCAGATATCCCGTCGGCCCACCACCCAGCGTAGACAGGCCTACATTTACTACATTTAAGTAACTTTTTATCCTTACCGTAGCCGTGTTGATCACACTGTTACGGAACAATCCATAATTGACCCAACCGCTACTGCCAGCGTCAACCACGCTGGTTACGCCATTGGGCAAACAAATGATGTCTGGATTCACGCTGATAGCCGTTCCGCCATGAAAAACATGAGTATGAAAGTCAATTAAACCGGGAAGGACAATACAGCCTGCGGCATCAATTTCAGTTTCAGCTTCAATGCCGTCAACCTGGGTAAGATCAACGATAACATCCCCCATAATGCCCACATCCCGCTGAATATAATTCTGGCCGTGGCCGTCTATCGTCAGGCCATTTTTGATACGAAGATCCAGTTTCATGTTTATCCTCCGATCAGATACCGATGAATTTCCAGTAAGGAATGCCGAGCAGGAAATAAACAATGACGTTAAACAGCACCATCATTGTGCCCAACAGCCAGAAGGTTTTTTGCGGCACATAGCCACTGGAGAAGGTAAAAACCCCCGCTCCGTTACCGTAATGCGTGAGGAGAGCACCGTAGCCTGCTGAAAACGCCAACGACAATGCAACGTACATTGGATTGGCCTGCGTCGTCATGCCGAGGGTAAACAACACGGGATAAAAAGAAACGACAAACGCACTGTTTGAGACAAAGAAATAACGTACGGCAAGACTGATAAAAATCAGCACACCAATTGCGCTAAATTCATTGAGATGAGAAAGATCCAGGTAGTTTTTAATCACCCCCACCAGGAAAACGTAGAACCCGCCTTTTGACAGCGCGACAGCACATCCATAGAACGCGCCGTACCAGACAAACGTTTGCCAGGCCGCTTTTTCACTGACCACATGTTCCCAGCCCAGCACTTTAAATAACAACAAGCAGGCAAGGAATGCAAAGCCAACCGGAATAAAAGGAATACCCGTTACTGAGCCGGTCATCCATCCCAAAACGCCCAGAATAAAAAACACGATCAGCAGTTTCTCTTCGCGCTTCACCGGCCCGAGTTCACGCAGTCCCTGTTCAGCGATCTCATTGACGTTATCAATTTTTTTCAGTTCAGGCGCATAAACTTTATAAAGTATCCAGGGACACAGCAGCAGAACTAATCCGGCCGGAATAATGGCCGCCTTAAACCAGGTCATCCAGTCCAGATCGACCTTCATAATTTCGTTAGCCAGTGACACGGTGATAGCGTTGGTGGCCATACCGGTTAAAAACAAGCTGGATGTTCCCATTGATACGACATACATCAGAATCGTCAGGTAGGAACCAATCCGGCGGCTACCCTCGTCAGGTTTTGAGCCCAACGCTTCAGCAATGTTGCGGAAAATGGGATAGACGATACCGCCAGAGCGCGACATATTCGAGCCGGTGGCCGGAGCCAGCACGGTGTCCGTAACCATCATCAGATAACCCAGCGTCAGAGTATTTCTGCCGTAGCGTTTCAGTAAGATGTAGGCGATACGTTTACCCAGTCCGGTAATAACGAATGCCTTACAAATAATAAAGGCGCTGATAATAAACCAGACCATGGCCGTGCCATAACCTGCAAACAGAATATGGGGATCGATAAAAACAGATGCGATGCCGAGGATAATGAGCATAATAATCGCATCCGTAAAAGGCCGAAATACCAGCCCGCATAACATCGCCAGATAAATACCGACCATATGCCAGGTCGTGGCGGAAATCTCGTCAGGGTTAGGCAAGATCCAGAATAAAACCGGGAAAAACACGATCAATAAGATTTTTAAAGAGAACATATATTTTTACCTTTGCTTATCACCACGAGAGCATGACTCCCGTGGTTTGAGCGAATGGATATTATATTGGTCGACTAACGAAATACGTCGTTAATAAATTCAACGCCCTTTTCTTCCAGTGATTTGGTGACCCATTCACGATTTGCCGTGCCGTTTTTTGCGGCTTCAACTTTGCTCGCATCGAACGCTGCATACGCTTTAGCTTTTTCGAGTAAGGGTTCTGCATCATGCAAAGGAACAACAATTACGCCATCCGCATCACCAATAATGAGATCGCCAGGGCACACGGCTACGCCACCCACCGCAACAGGTGTATTCACTTCGCCAGGACCTTCTTTAAACGGACCGGCCGGGTTTGCCCCTGTGGCAAAAAGGGGAAAATCCAACTGTGACAAAGCATCAATATCGCGGATGGGACCATCCAGCACGATGCCAGCGATCTTCTTGCAGTGATGCGCGTAAGCCACCATGATTTCGCCCATCAGGGCTCGCGAACGGTCACCTTCATTAGATACGACAATAACGTCATTCTCCGTCGCCATATCCAGTGCGGCATGCAACATCAGGTTATCGCCCGCGCGCGCTTTCACCGTAATGGCATATCCCGCCATAACCGGTTTTTGAGGGGAAGAAATCCGCCTGATACCGTTGCCCAACACCGCAATACGATTCATGGTATCGGCGATATTCGCAGCGGGAAGTTGCGCGTATTCCTTGAGTAAATCAGGCTTACCTGCAGGACGTTTTAAATAAATACGATTTCCAATAGTCATTTTATTATTCTCCAAAGCCAGGAACGGGCCAGGTTGGTTTTTTACCCGACAGCACCTCATCAATCCCTATGGCGGTATGAAGTGAGGCTCTGTCGGTGGCTTCTTTCGTTGCGGCGCCGATATGAGGGCCAATAACGACATTGCTGAGTGAAAAAATCGGATCGCTGGCGTCGAAGGGCTCTTTCTTTAAAACGTCCAGACCTGCGCCGGCAATAAGGTGGTGACTGAGGGCGTGATACAGCGCTTTTTCATCGACGAGTTTGCCGCGCGCAGTATTAATGAAGTAAGACGTCGGTTTCATCATGGCAAATTGCTTTTCTCCGACGAAATTCTGGGTCTCTGCCGTTGTCGGGCAATGCAAAGAGACAACGTCGCTTTCGCTGAAAATACGGTCAATATCATCTGTACGTTCAACGCCGTCTGGCATTTGTTCCTGCGTCTTATAGGGATCGTATGCAATCACTTTCATATTAAAACCCCGTAAGGCTTTAACAGCGACGCGCGAGCCAATATTGCCTACACCAATTAATCCCAGCGTTTTGCCATCCAGTTCCACTTTGGGCGTGCGCAATTTTGCCCAGTAGTAATCCTCAAGCATTTTCTCTTCAACCAACCTGAAATTGCGGGAACAGTGCAGCATGTAGAAAATAGCCAGTTCGGCCACGGACATGCTGTTCGCCACTGGCGCATTCAGCACCACAACACCGTGACGTTTCGCGGCCTCAAGATCGACAGTATCGTAGCCCGCGCCGTGTCGTGCGACGACTTTGAGTTTTTTCGCGGCGTTAAATACACGTTCAGACATTTTTGAAAGCCGAACGATGATGCCATCACAGTCGGGAATATCACGAATAATGTCGTCCTCTTCCATGCCAGAGCCCGTAATTAATTCATAGCCCCGACTCTCCAGATACGCTCTCCCTTCCGCCATAATTTCCTGTGGGAGTAAAATTTTATAAGCCATGCCATTATCTCCAGTGTTATACGCGACAACGTTATTGTTTGCAGACGCCGTGCCAGACCCGATAAAAAAACGGAAGAAATAATGCAATCGCCTGAGAAGAAAGGATTTAATTTATTTTTCAGTAAAAGAAGGTAAAGGGATAAAAGTGAAATCCGTCACTAAATAAAAAAATGAGAATTTCAAAAAGAAAACCCATTTCGGATAGTGAGTTCATTTTGAAATGCGAGATGTGAATACGTTAACAGCGAATTAAACATCAACACCGCATCATCTATGAACACCTGATGCATCGACGCAGACTTCTTATTACTGCAATCCGTACAGGTATGATAAAAACGCGCTTTAATTACGCGTGCCTTTCTAAGGCGACACCTAAAAAAATGAATACGCTTAGCAACCTGCTCCATTTTTGTGCTGGCAGGCTAATACAGAAAACGATCAGGCCCGATGTTTTAACCGATGCTGCAGCAGCATCAGGAGGCTTGATGGGCATTTTTAAGGAATCTTTATTACAGCGTTAGTGTCATCTGCAAAATACCTCTCTCTTGACGCTATGCACGCTGCCTTTCACTCAAATTTTAATAATATAATTCGATACAGCTTTAACTATTACTTAAGATATGCCTCTGTAATTAACATGCTAGTTACGAATTCTGATCGATACAAAAAATGACATAAACCATCACAGCGACACCCATAAAAATTCAAACAAAAAGTAAAAATAAGAAGCAGTAACAACAAACACCGCCAAGGTAAAAATATATACAAAAACATTCAAAATAAATATCACAATAAAATCAAACAGCATAATAAAGTGATAACAAATAACCACTGATTACTGGATCGGGATCATATAAACAAAAACAAACAAGATCTTACGGAAACTTATTATTGAATTTACACTGCATTCTATTTTAAAAATAACGCGCCATTTAAGCGCACCATACTTTTCAATTGCTCTGGTCGAGATAAAACATAATTAAAAGGATTTCTTTAATGAAACTTAACTTAGTTGCAGTGGCCGTTACCACCTTATTCGCCGCAGGCGTAACAAATGCTGCGGAAGTTTATAACAAAGACGGTAATAAAATTGATCTTTACGGTAAAATGCAGGGGCTGCACTATTTCACCAGTGATAACGACGGACGTGGGGATAACTCCTATGCCCGTCTCGGTGTAAAAGGTGAAACACAGATTACTAACCAACTGACTGGATTTGGTCAGTGGGAATACAATATGCAGGCGGACCGTGATGAAAGGTCTGAAAACCAGTCCTGGACACGTTTAGGCTTCGCCGGTCTCAAATTCGGTGAGTATGGTTCGGTCAACTATGGCCGCAACTACGGCGTCGTTTACGATGTCACCTCCTGGACCGACGTCCTGCCAGAGTTCGGCGGTGACAGCTACGGCTCGGATAACTTTATGCAGCAGCGTGCCAATGGCCTGGCAACCTATCGTAACACCGATTTCTTTGGCCTGGTCTCCGGCCTTAATTTTGCCTTGCAGTACCAGGGCAGAAATGGGGGCTCCAACGCTGAAGGCGGCAGTCTCACCAATAACAACCGAAATGCAGTGAAACAGAATGGCGATGGCTATGGCGCGGCTGTAACGTATGCTCTGCCAGAAGGTGTGAATTTCGGTGTCGCCTATTCGCATTCTAAGCGTACGCTGGACCAGAACGGCCTGGCATTGGGCGAAGGCGATAATGCTGAAACGTATTCAGGCGCCCTGAAATACGATGCCAATGCTATTTACCTGGCAGCCCAATATACACAGACATACAATGCTACCCGCATTGGTAATGGCAATCCAGGCTACGCCAATAAAGCCCAGAACGTTGAACTCGTTGCACAATACCAGTTTGACTTCGGTCTGCGCCCCAGCATCGCGTATCTGCAGTCAAAAGGGAAAGATCTTGAAAGCTATGGCGATCGGGATTTAGTGAAATACATCGACGTAGGCGCGGCTTATTACTTCAATAAAAACATGTCAGCCATCATCGATTACAAGATCAACCTGCTTGATGAAACCGACTTTACTCAGGCAGCCGGTATTTCAACCGACAATATCCTGGCCGTGGGTCTGACTTACCAGTTCTGATTCCGGTGTACTTGTATCAAGCCAGCGCTTTCTGCGCTGGCTTTTTTTATGGTGCGGCTTTTATCGCTCTGCGGTTTCACAAGTGGCGCTCACGGCACTGACCGGACAGCATCTTTGGTGGGGCGGCCCGTTCACAATCCAGATCCACGAACGAAACAGGCACGTCCGTTATTTACGCTCTGTCCGCCTCCCGACGACAATCCAGAAGGCGTTGGTCTTCTCCACTGTGCTTTTCACGCTAAGAGGCGGCCTTTTGCCCACGCGGCCCTGCACACTGTTAAGACCGCTTATGTGTCAGTTTCTCCACGACCTTCATGACCGAGAAATAGAACAGCGGAACAAAGAAGATAGCCAGTAACGTGCCGCTGATCATGCCACCAAACACGCCCGTTCCAATCGCCTTTTGCGTTGTCGCGCTGGCCCCTGTGGCCAGCATCAGCGGTACAACACCCAAGGTAAACGCCAGCGATGTCATCAGAACAGGCCGCAAACGCATACGTGAAGCCGCTAAGGTGGCGTCGACCAGCCCCTTACCACCTTCGTGAATCTGTTTCGCAAACTCGACGATCAAAATGGCATTTTTTGCCGCCAGCCCGATGAGAGTGATCATCCCGACTTTAAAAAAGACGTCGTTTTGCATATCCAGCATGCTGACCATCAGTACCGCTCCCAGCAGTCCCAGCGGGACGACCAGCATGACCGATATCGGAACTGACCAGCTTTCATACAGCGCCGCGAGCACCAGAAAGACCACCAGCATCGACAGCACCATGAGCGCGGGCGCTTCTGATGCAGATTGCTGCTCCTGTAACGATCCGCCGCTCCACTCAAGGGCAAACCCTTCAGGCAACTGCCTTACCAGACGTTCCATCTCGTTAAGCGCATCGCCACTTGAATAGCCTGGTGCAGGGTTACCGGTGATTTTTATTGACGGGTAGCCCTGATAACGCACCAGTTGCAAGGGGGCAGTTTCCCACTGAGCCTGCACAAACTCACCGATCTGCACCATGCCGCCTGTCGCGTTGCGCACATATAACGCCAGGACGTCGTCCGGTTGCATGCGATATCTCGCATCCGCCTGAATGATGACCTGCTGCATACGATCGCGGTTCGGGAAGTCATTGACGTACAGCGAACCGATCGCTCCCGAGAGCGTCTGGCTGATCTCCTCAAAAGAGACGCCCAACGCGAAGGCTTTCTGGCGATCAATATTCAGTCGGATCATCTGTCCGTCAGGCAGGCCATCGACATAAACGTTGCGGACCACCGGGCTTTTTGCCGCCAGCGCGAGCAACTGCGCTTCAGCCTTCTTCAGTTCAGCAAGGCCTTTACCACCGCGATCCTGCAGACGCAGGGTAAAGCCCGAGGAGTTTCCCAGCTCATCAATGGCGGGCGGGATCAAACTGAAGGTTTCCGCTTCAGGATTCATCGCCATCTGTTCCTGCGCATGCGCCGCTTCAGAAAAGGCGGTCGCGCCGTTTCGTTCGTCCCAGCCTTTTAAAGTCGTAAACGCCATCGCCGAGTTGGGCCCGGATCCGGCAAAGCTGAAACCGAGAATGGCGATGGTCGATTGCGTCGCGGGGCGTGAAAGCACCGCCTGTTCAAAAGCCTTAACCACGTTTAACGTGCGCGCTGCCGTGGCTTCCGAGGGTAGCTGAATGGACGTCATAAAGTAGCCCTGATCCTCTTCAGGCAAAAAGGACGAAGGCAGGTTTTTCATCGCCAGAAAAAGCAGCAGACACAGCGCCGCGTAAACCCCCAGCGCGCTGCCGACGCGTTTCAGTAAGCGACTGACGCCGCGACCATACAGCGCCGTAATGGCGGCAAACTGGCGGTTAAACCCGCCAAAAAATCCTGTTTTCTGCTGCGCGTGTTGGTTGACAGGCCTGAGCAATGTCGCACAAAGGGCGGGGGTCAGGCTCAGCGCCAGAAATGCCGAGATCAAGACAGAGACAGCCATTGTCAGCGTAAACTGGCGATAAATCGCGCCGACCGACCCGTTTGCCATCGCCATCGGGATAAACACGGCACTCAGCACTAACGTAATGCCGATGACCGCGCCGGTAATCTCTTTCATCGCTTTCCGGGTCGCTTCTTTCGGGCCCAGTACCTCTTCCGCCATGATACGTTCGACGTTTTCCACCACGACGATGGCATCATCAACAATGATCCCTATGGCCAGTACCATACCGAACATCGTAAGTACGTTGACCGAGAAGCCAGACAGCAGCATAACGGTAAATGTGCCCAGCAGGGCAATCGGAGCCACAATAGCCGGGATAAAGGTATAACGAATGTTTTGCAAAAACAGGTACATGACGAGAAAGACCAGCACCATGGCTTCAATAAAGGTATGAACCACTTTCTCAATGGAGATTTTTACAAACGGCGTGGTATCAAACGGAATGCTGTAGGTCATGCCTTCGGGCATGGCGTTACTCAGTTCATTCAGGCGCTGTCTGATCCTGTCTGCGGTTTTAACGGCGTTTGCTCCCGGCGTCAGCTGAATGGCCGCCGCCGTTGACACGTGACCGTTTTCACGCGTAGCAAAACCATAGGATTGGGAACCCAGTTCGACGCGGGCCACATCCGACAGAATGACGCGCGAACCATCGGGATTGGCACGTAAGGTAATATGACCAAACGCCTCAGGTGAGCCGAGCTGCCCGGTGACCAGCAGCGGATAGCTGACCTGCTGACCGGGGATAGCGGGTGAATCACCGGTCCGGCCTGGCGCAATCTGTGCGTTTTCGATGCTGACCGCCCGGTTAATATCGCTGACGGACAGACGATACTGACTCAGCCTGACGGGATCGATCCAAATCCGCATCGCTTTCTCGGCACCAAACAGCTGAACGCGGCCCACGCCTTCCACCCGGCGCAGTTCTTCGGAGAGGTTACGGGAAAAGTAATCGCTCAGATCGGCGTCAGTCAGCTTACCGTCTTTCGATGTCAGCCCGACAATCATCAAAAAATTTGCGCCTGAGGCTTCAACGCTCAGGCCATTCTGTCTCACAACCTGCGGCAGGCGAGGCTCCACCACTTTTATACGGTTTTGCACGTCAACCTGCGCCAGCTCGGGATCGGTTCCCGGCGCGAAGGTCACGGTAATGGAAGCCATGCCGCTGGTATCGCTGGATGATTCGTAATACAGCACGTGCTTCGCCGAAGAAAGCTCACGCTCAATCAGGGCAATTACGCTGTTGTTCATCGTTTCCGGCGTTGAGCCCGGATAAGAGGCATTAATGGTAATGGTAGGCGGCGCGACAGACGGATACAGGGCCACCGGTAATTTTGGAATCGCGAGCAGGCCAGACACGATAATAAAGATGGCAATTACCCAGGCAAAAACGGGGCGGTTAATAAAAAACTGAGGCATGTTCTACCCTGAGAAAATAAGTAAGGTGTGTTCCTGCTGCATCTGATCAGGTGTTATTCAGCGCATGACGCCCTTTTGTGCGCATCTGTGGGATGCATTTCACCCGACGCGCTCCACCGTCAGTTTTCAGTCAGCCGATGGACAACAGACTTATATAACAGCCGGGTAACCCGACCACCGCGCCAGGCTGTGGCGTTTGTCGCGACGGCCTGCCAAAAATGCCGGTTCCACGCGTGAACGGTGAGCGTTTTTTTTGGATAATAAAGCGCAATAACCGTCGGCTTTGCGTGGGGAACACGATAAATTTTTTGAGACAGGCCTGATGCGGGACTTATTCCTGTCGCGAGTAATGACCAAAATAAACAGCAATAACTTAACCTGATTAAAATACCTGGCCTCATCACGAACGGTCTCATAATAATGCGCATAGTTACAGCTTAACGCGCGAACAATGAGCCATGATGTCATTTTTATGGAGGGAATATGGAGAAGAAAATCATTAAATAAAAACGGGGGGAATGGCTTATATACGATGGACAACATAAAACCATCAACAGTAATATAGCGCCAGTTTTCACACAGTGCAGCCTTTTAAAAATGCTTCATCTTTCCTTATTATCGCTTCTATTTCCTCACGTAAAGGTGCGTTATGCAAATAGCAGAGTCAGAACGATTAATCCTGCGGCGTTTTATGCCGGACGACGCCGAAGCGCTGTTTGCTTATTTGTCTGATCCCCAGCCCGCATGCTTTTACGATGAAAAACTGGAAGACATGGCCGCCGCCAGAGAGGAAGCCACAAAAAGGCGCGATGATGACACGCAATATGTCATCTGTTTAAAAGAAACGGGTGCCGTGATCGGCCATCTGTTTGCTTCTGGTGAGGCCGAGCCCGATGACAATACGTTAAGCGTTGGCTGGTATGTCAATCCATACTATCAGGGACAGGGTTTTGCACTGGAAGCCACGACCTGTCTGTTTACTTATCTCTTTAACGTCAGGGACGTCCGCCGCCTCTATGCGTATGTTGCAAGCGATAATGCAGGCTCACAAGCGCTATGCCGCCGTCTGGGGATGCGCCTGGAAGGCTGCTTCAAAGAGTACGTCTGTTTTACGCAGGAAGACGGTGTGCCTGTGTATGAGGACACGTTGGTTTTTGCCCTGCTGCAAAAAGAGTGGTGAGTGAACTGTTGCGAGCCTCCTGCGGTCTCATCATGCTGTATGCGTTCAGGGCCTGATGTCTGTTATGTCGCAGTGTGCTTTGCTGGTCTGCCGCGACTGACATACTGTGCCGATTGCGAGGCGACGCATTCTGGTGTGGATGTAACATTGACCGACAACCGTTTCTGACTTTGATGTTGAGGGCGTCATGAATAACGACAAATTAATCCTGGTGGCGGAGGATGATGTTGAAATCTCCGATATCCTGATGAGTTACATCAAGCGAGCCGGGATGAGAACCGTCCATGCGGCCGACGGTGAGCAAGCCCTCACATTGATCACCCGCCTGCAGCCTGATTTAGTGCTGCTTGATATCCAGTTGCCCCGCGTTGATGGCTGGAATGTCCTTTCAACATTGCGCAAAGAGAGCAATACGCCGGTCATCATGGTCACAGCCCTGGATCAGGATATCGATAAACTCATGGGGCTTCGGCTGGGTGCGGACGATTATATCGTTAAACCGTTTAATCCTTCTGAGGTCGTGGCTCGTATCGAGGCGGTGTTGCGCCGCGCCAACCCTCAGGCGGCACCGCAAAACCTGATTAAAACCCGTTTCATGACGCTTTATCCCGATGAGTTTTATGTGGAGATCCACAGCAACGGTCAGACACTGACGCCTGTCCTGACCACGACAGAATTTAAGCTGCTGACGCACATGGCAAAATACCCACGTAGAGTTTTTAGTCGGGAAGAGTTGCTGAACGCCTGCTTACCTGAAAGCGATACGCTGGACAGAACGGTCGACAGCCACATGAGTAAATTACGCAAAAAATTCGAAAACTGTGGCATATCAGGCGTACCGGAAAGTATTCGCGGCATGGGCTATCGGCTGGGTGAACAGAAGTGAATAAAGACAAAGCGCTCAGTCGGCAAATTCTTTTGTTTATGCTGACTCTGGCCTTAGCCATTATTTTTGTTGCGGTGGTGGGCTCTTATCTGTTCTACAGCTTTGTCATTGATCATATCCCTGGTGGCTTATCCGCCAGCAACAGCGAAAATATGACGGTCTTCGACTGGGTCTGGATCGCCATCAGTTCCTCTCTCTGCATTCTGATTGCCTTGCTGTTTGCGTTTAAACTCACCGCGAAAATCCTTCACCCCTTAAGTTCCGTCGCCGCCAGCCTGCGACGTATTTCTCAGGGTGATTTAAGCGCGCGCGCCGCCAGCAGCCAGAGTCGCCTGGGCGAGGTCAATCTGTTAGTCCGGGACTTTAACGACATGGCGGAAAAACTGCAGACCCTGGACAACGAAAGGAAGTCCTGGAACGCGGCCATTGCCCACGAACTTCGCACACCGGTGACTATTCTGCGCGGCAGGTTGCAGGGGCTGGTCGACGGCGTTTTTGAGCCTGAACCCCACTTATTTATCAGCCTCTTGCGGCAGACTGAGGGATTATCTCGTCTGATCGACGACCTTCGCGTTGTCGGCGCGGCGGAAGGGGGTTCGTTTACGCTGGATATCCTGTCTGTCCCGTTTAGCGATATCCTGGAGAACGTCAGTACTGCGTTTTGCCATCAGTTCCGTGAACGTGGATTCACTCTGGTCATGGAGAAAACGCAGGCGATAACGCAATGTGATCCACTCAGAATTATTCAGTGCCTGACGATTTTATTTGATAATGCACGCAATTACGCCACGCCAGGCCCGATCGCTGTGCGAAGCGGTGTCCGGGACAGCGCCTACTTTATTGAGGTGGAAGATGCGGGGCCGGGCGTAGCCGAAGAGTTCCAGCGTCATATGTTCGAGCCGTTTCAACGTGGTATCGCAGGTCGTGCGGCCAATCCGACAGGCTGCGGGCTGGGCCTGTCGGTCGCCAAAGCAATTATGCAGGCTCACGGTGGCGATATCGGCTATAAAACGTCTTCTCAGGGCGGTTCGCTGTTTTTATTGCGCTGGCCCGTTGCGCGCCAGGGCAGATCGGCAGGATAAGGTGGGTTGATACGGCTTCTGTTGCCACATCGCGCCGAGTTTAGCGTCCCATTCCAGAGGCATTATTTTGAGCTTGCCGCGCTGAGGCGTTAAGGTGATTTCACTAAAATACAGGCTGTCATCTTTCAGCATTAAATCGACCCGACAGTAGTCGATATCTTTTGCCAGCGCCTGCGCGGCACAGAGTGCGCGATAAAACAACGCGGGCTCGGCTATCGGCGCAGGATGATGAGGATAGTCAATCTGGAAAGGCTGCAGTTCCCACTTTCTGTTGTAGACATTGACATATTCCCTGCCCTGCTCATCAGTAAAATCCGCCTCAATAATGCTGGCATTACCGTTGAAACAATGGATACGCAACATCTCAGGCGTTGTACTTCTTTCACGGCCTGCAAACAATTCAATATATTCTTCACAGAGAATCTTCGGCGAGATGTTTTTATATTGCCATTCCCGAGTGGTGTAATACATATTCTTTTTCATCGCTAAATCCAGCTTCAGTAAAGCGGCTTTGATATTGAACGTCGCTTTGTCTTTACAGATTATCGTACTGCCGCTGTCGTGATTGCATTTCAAAACGAAAGTCGCGGGTAAACGGTTTATCGCAATCTCTTTGGTGCTTTTATACGTGTTAATGAGTGGCACAATCATCACATCATCGGTCCGGCTGGCCACGTAATCGCGCACCGCTAATTTATCCGCCAACTGCGTATAATGCGGATTCCTGTCATATATCAACCGATGACACATTTTTTCATTCAGGGTGACCGGATGAATCAGGTCAGGCTCTCTGCCCAGTAAAATACGCAATCGCTGCGTATGAAAACGTGCATCATTAATAATAAAACACCTTGCAACCTTGAGGCCGTATTCACAGTATTTAGCAATAAACGTAAGGGTATTCATGACATCCTCCACAATGGTGGCAGGATGATAAGCACCCCAGGTTGCCTGAGTTTGTCTGAACTGTGGAGCGCAAATGGAGGCTATCTGTTTCACTCAGCTCTCTCACCCAGGCCCGTTTTAATCGTGCGTTCGGTCAAGTGCAAAGCGGTTTTTGGGTTTATTCTCTGATATCGATGCCGCTCAATGGTTCGTGATCTTTTTATCACGTGGAAAACGATTAACCCGTTCTTATGCAAGAGCGGCGTCAGTGCCGCCTCAGCAAGGGCTTATCACGCTGTTTTGACTCGGCGTGATTTATCTTTATTGCTGCGCTGATATTTCTTTCCCGGCTAATAACTGAAGTAAATTTTATGCGTTTTTGTTAAATATCAACTCATATAATAATGATTTCTATTTACATTTTTTGTCTGATAAAATTCGCCGCGCCAGAATCGTTACGGCATGCCGTCTCATTTAATGATGGAAAACACCAATGAAAAAAATGCTTAGCCTGTTGAGTTTTATTTTCCTCACGACGAGTTCCGCCTGGGCCACCACCTATCCGCTGACCATCGAAAACTGTGGTCAGAAGGAAACCTTTACTAAAGCGCCAGCGCGCGTCGTAGCGCTTGGGCAAAATACGGCGGAAATCATGCTGCTGCTGGGGCTGCAGGATAAAATGGTGGCGAGCGCATTCTGGCCGACCAAAGTGTTACCTGAGCTTGCTGAAAAGAATGCGAAAGTGCCGGTACTGACGGTGGAAATCCCTACGCTGGAATCCATCCTGGCGAAAAACCCCGATTTTGTGGCTGCCCAGATTCAGCTACTGATGGGGCCGAGCAGTAAAGTTGCCAAACGCGAAGACTTTGAGTCCGTTGGCATAAACACCTACCTGTCACCAGGCATGTGTGCCACGAAGCAGAATACCGGCGATATTTATGGCAGCCGTTCGACGCTGTGGAATATGGCCTATGTTTACGAAGAAATCGCCGATTTTGCCAAAATCTTTAACGTTGAAGATCGCGGACAGCAGGTGATCAACGACTTTAAGAAGCGTGAAAGCGCCCTGAGAAAAGCCTTTCCTAAAGGCAAGAAAGACCTGTCTTTCGTGTTTTGGTTCTCCAGCTCCTCCCCCACCGCGGATGCCTACGTGGGCGGTAAAAATGGTGCCTCCGGCTTTATCGCCGATCTGCTGGGCGGCCATAATGCCATTACCACCGAAACCGAGTGGCCCACTGTCAGTTGGGAAAGTATCATTGCCGCCAATCCGGATGTCATCGTGGTCACCAGCCTTGATCGTAATCGCTGGAAGCTGGATAACGCCGAAGAAAAGATTAAGTTCCTGAAAAGCGATCCGGCCGTGAGCCAGCTCGATGCCGTGAAAAAAGGCCATATTGTCGTGATGGACGGTCAGGCGATGAACCCGACGATTCGTACGATTTATGGTGCAGAACAGGTTGCAGAGCAGTTACGTAAGATGGGCCTGAATTAATGAGTGAAGGGGCTGTTCAGGCACGACGAGTGGGGTTTATCGCCATTGCGATCCTCGCCCTTGTCGTGCTGGTTGTGGTGATTGCACTGGGCGTCAGCGTAGGCGAGTTATCAATACCGCTAAAATCCGTCTTTTATACCGTCACCAATAAACTGGGAATGACGGCGGTGCCCGTTAACCGTATCCATGAAAGCGTGATCTGGGATTTCCGTTTAAGCCGGGCGCTGGTTGCCGCATTCAGTGGGGCAGGTCTGGCGATTTGCGGGGCGGTGTTACAGAGCCTGCTGAAGAATGCCCTTGCCGAACCCTACGTGTTAGGGGTTTCGGCTGGCGCATCAACCGGGGCGGTGTTGATTGTGGTCTCGGGCGTCGGCGCGGGTGCCATCTCCCTTTCGCTGGGTGCCTTTACCGGTGCCTTTGCGGCTTTTGCGTTTGTTGCCCTGCTGACCAATGGCGCACGTGGCGGGACGGAGCGCACGATTCTGGCGGGCGTTGCGGCATCGCAACTCTTTAATGCGATAACCGCTTACACCATTAGTACCTCGGCAAATGCGCAGCAGGCGCGCGACGTCATGTTCTGGCTGCTGGGCAGCTTTAGCGGCGTACGCTGGCCGGAGTTTCAGTTGGTGGTCGTGGTCGTGCTGGTCGGTTTAGCGGTCTGTCTTTATTATGCGCGCGCGCTGGATGCCTTCACCTTTGGCGACGATGCCGCGGCTTCGTTAGGTATTCCGGTTGGCGTGGTTCGTCTGGTGCTGTTCACGGCAACCGCCCTGATGACCGCCACGATTGTCAGCATGGCCGGCTCAATTGGCTTTGTCGGGCTGGTGGTGCCGCATGTGATGCGCTTCTTTTTCGGTCCTCTGCACAGCCGCCTGCTGGTGGCCTGTGCTATCGCGGGTGCGATTTTGATGGTGCTGGCGGACATTGCCTCTCGTATGCTGATTGCCCCCCAAAGCCTGCCGGTGGGCGTGGTTACCGCGCTGGTGGGTGTACCATTCTTTGCCGTTATTATTTATCGCTCCAGGAATCAATAATGAGCATTAGCGCCGAACACCTTACCTGGCAGGTGGGGAAAAAAATCATCGTTAATGACGTTTCCCTGGCGGTATCGCCGGGCGAAACGGTGGGATTACTGGGGCCAAATGGCTCAGGCAAATCCTCCCTGCTTCGTCTTCTGGCTGGCCTGCGTAAGCAACAAAAGGGCAAAGTGCTGCTGGATGGCAAGGACCTGTCGTCCATTGCCCGCAAACAGCTTGCCCGCCGTGTCGCCTTCGTTGAACAACATGCGTTAACCAGTGCCAATATGCGTGTGCGCGATATCGTCAAACTGGGCCGCATTCCGCATCACTCGCCGTTTTCCAGCTGGACCCATCAGGACGACGACATCGTCGATGCCGCACTGAAACGTGTGGATATGGCCTCACGTTGCGATCAGGGCTGGCAGAGCCTGTCTGGCGGAGAACGGCAACGTGTGCATATCGCCCGGGCCCTTGCCCAGTCACCGAATGAAATACTGCTTGATGAGCCCACCAACCATCTGGATATTCACCACCAGATTCAGCTGATGAAGCTGATCAGCGAGCTACCGGTCACCAGCATTGTGGCAATTCACGATCTGAACCATGCCGCGCTGTTTTGCGATCGTCTTATCATTATGCTGCACGGGGGCGTGGTGGCGCAGGGCACGCCGGATGAGATTCTCACGGAGTCACTGCTGTGGGACGTGTTCAGGGTCAAAACACAGATCGAGACGTCCCCGGTACATGGTAAAAAACATATTCATTTCTATGTGTGAATCCCCGCGGCGCGCCGTCAGGACGGCCGGTTACCGGCCATCAGTCTGACGCGCGCGGGGGCGCGTCCGTTGCCGCGTTATGACGGGCTTCTTTCCCTGCGGCACATCCCACCTGTGCAGTCACGCACGGTTGCCGGTGAGCGTCAGGTCATCGGGAGCAAGCACGGGAAACACTAAAGAATAAACCATTTACAGGATTTGGTTCCGGCCTCTCTTTTTAGCAGTCCACTGTTTTCCAGTTTTAACAGCCAGTTTCTTGCAGCATAAATAGATATATCGCACTCATCGGCGACGTCCCGGGTTAATATGCCTTCCGACTGTTTTTTAATAAGACACATAATGACGTCTTTCATCTGTGGTTTTTTCTCAGTGTCCTGAAGCTGATTCCATTTCGCGTCACATTGAATTTTATAAGCAAGCTCTTTCATGGCCGTTTCCCCGTAAAGTGTTAACACCTCAAAAATTAAATTTTCCGGCTATGTCTGTTATTTCGTTACAGCGCCAGGCTGTAACGAACCCGGGCATGCTGCCGATATGAGGATTTAACAATTACGGGGCTCAAATAGATACAAACACCTTAGAATGGTTAATTTTAGAAAGGAAAAACTGTTTTTATAAATTTATATAAAATTAAATTCCACACAAGAGACGCTCGCTGTGCAGGGTAGCCACCAGAAGGAGGCGTAAACCCGCACACATTCCGCAGGGCAAGGACGTGCGAAACGGCGCTACCCGCGTCTGCGGACAACGCCATTAGCGGGTATGACAAACGATAAGAGGTAATACCCGACTGCCTACCAATATCGCATCCTCCATTCCTTTAATTTTCGAAATATAGAGATAGGCAAAGTGGCTGTTTAATATATTTTCCGGTACGTTGTCGCGCAGACCGCGACTCACACTATAGTGGTCGAGCTTATAAAGTGACTGAATATAGGGTGAATACTGAAATTCGACATTACGTCTTAAGATATACGTATTTCCCGCTTGATAGACCGTTCCATCAACGGACACCATGCCTTCTCCGGAATGACGCAGCGTCAGAACAAAGCTGGCATCCAGATGATAATTCCGGGTGAGATCGCGCTGTTGAAAATTCGCTGCGCAGGTAAATTCGAACATGGCGCGTTGCGATTTTACAGAGTACAGGCCTCCCGCAATAACCAGGATGGCACAGAGCAAAACCAGACTGAGCGACACGACGTTCTTCTTATTCATTCTCTGCCCGCCATCCGAGTTCAGAATAGTTTGAGCAGTAGGCCTGGCCGCCCGTTACGTGGCGGCAGTAAGCGACGTAGACATTGCCCCAGTGGCCAGCCGTCACGTTTCTGTCCGCATAAAACAGATATTTGCCGCCCTTCTGACAGGGCATGCCGCTGCTGGCGATGATTTTGCGCCACACGGGTTCCGGCGGGAAAGCCGATTCCCCCGGATGCACCGGCAGATAGAGTACCTCGCAGCCGTTGACGTCTGCCACGCTGACAGGCGCGATCGATTTTTCAGGCCGGAGAGAAGACAGCACCAGCACAGTCATGCCTGCCAGCAGGAGCACCGCAATACCTGCAGCGTAATAACGACGGTCGCGTCGCGGCAGAGCCGCCGTCGGAGAGACCGGATCCGCAGTGGGAGCCGCCAGTTCCGGCTCAAGGTGCGTCGTTTGAATCGCCAGCGTGGGATTGAAAACAAAGCCCACTTTATAAACGGTGGTGATAACGTCCTGGCTGATGCCCAGCGAGGCAAAACCGCGTCGAATAGACGATACATAGGCATTCAGGCTGTTGAACGAAGGCGTTGCGCCCGTTTCCTGCCAGAAATTATCAAGAATATGTTCCCGGGCCAGCACCACGCCGGGGCTTTTCAGAAACATTTCCAGTAAATGATTGCAGGCAGGCGATAAGGGCACGCTGGTTTCACTGGACTCGACCAGGCACAGTCGTCCCTGAGCGGGTGAAAACCGAACCAGACCTTCAATTACATATTCTGTCTGCTGCATTTCAGGCTCCGGCAACACACAGGCAAGGCAGTAAACAACAACGCATGCGGGATAACGATCCTCAATCATCGGGCAAAAAAGTCCGCGCATCATCAGCGCCGGTCGGGTGTGGTATGCATGGCCACTGAGCAAAATCTTCTGACGTGGCGGGCAGTGTGCATTACCGGCCGGGGAAACGGGCGGCGTTCAGATACGTGTCCGTTCGCTGAGCTAACACGCATGATGACGGCAGATCCCTCCAACCCGGATATTGTCAGGTCAGGTTAAATAATTTCGCTGTAATTGTATCAGAGAACGCCACGGCAAGAGCGGGAATGGCAGAAAGGTTCGTCTACGTTATCGACATCACGTTTTTTGCAATGATATAGCACAAGTTCACGAAGACGGGCCGTGCAGATGCGCACAGAGGGAAAACCGGTCAATGCCACCCTCACCTTGTGGCATTGACCGGCGATGTTTTTACGGCTGAAGCATTTAATACCAGCGGCCAAAGCGTTTGATGTACGCCATCTTCATTCCCTGCGCCACCAGACAGTAGCTAAACAGGGTGAGCACCAGCCAGGGGAAATAGTGCCAGGGCAGCGGAACTAATCCCACCAGCGTACCCAGCGAAGAGAACGGCAGCAGGATACCCGCCGCACAGATACCCATCGTGGTCAGCAGCACCGGCAGCCGGGCGCAGCTTTGAATAAAGGGAATTTTCTGCGTCCGCAACATATGCACCACCAGCGTTTGAGACAATAACCCTTCCACAAACCAACCAGACTGGAAAAGCGACTGGGCGCTTTCATGATTTGCCCCGAAGACGTACCACATCAGCGCAAAGGTCGTGACATCGAAAATAGACGATGTTGGCCCCATCCACAGCATAAAGCGCTTGATGTTACCGGCATCCCACTTACGCGGTTTACGTAAAAACTCGCGATCCATCTTGTCCCAGGGCAGAGCCAGTTGAGAGATGTCATACATCAGGTTCTGAATCAGCAACTGGATAGACAGCATGGGCAGAAAAGGAATAAATGCGCTGGCAATCAGTACGGAGAACACGTTGCCGAAATTCGAGCTGGCCGTCATGTTCAGATACTTGATGATATTGCCGAAGGTTTCGCGCCCTTTGAGGACACCTTCGCCCAGCACGGCCAAATCTTTTTCCAGCAAGATAATGTCCGATGACTCTTTGGCAATGTCCGTCGCCGTATCGACAGAGATCCCCACATCGGCCTCGCGCAGTGCAGGCGCATCGTTGATGCCATCGCCGAGGAAACCGACGGTATGACCATTCTGCTGCAGCAGTTTAAGCACGCGTGACTTTTGCTGCGGCGTCAGCCGGGTGAAAATCATGCAGCGCTCCACTTCCGTGCGCAGCACCGCGTCGCTCATGTCATCAATCTCATTGCCGGTCAGCATGGCTTCAGAAGCCAGCCCCACTTCCTGACAGACGCGCAACGTCACCAGCGGATTGTCGCCTGTCAGCACTTTGACCTTCACGCCACTGTCTTTCAGCGCCTGAATCGCTTTGCCCGCGCTCTCCTTAGGCGGATCCAGAAAGGTCAGCATCCCTTCAATGGTCAGCTCGCACTCATCATTGCTGCTGAGTGGCAGCGCTATGCCGTGCTCACGGGTTGCCACCAGGAGGACGCGAAAGCCTTGCTGATTATAATGCTGCGTCAGGTTCAACAGTTCGACGCGTTTCTGTTCGCACAGCGGAATGACCGACTCGCCCTGACGTAGTGTGGTCGCAGCAGCCAGCATTTCCTCGACCGCCCCTTTGCAGATTAACAGTGGACGGTGCGTTTGCAGATCTTCCACCACCACAGAGACACGACGGCGGACGAAGTCAAAAGGCAGCTCATCCACCTTCTGAAACTGGCTGCACTGGGCCGCAGACAGGGTTTGCTCTCCAAATTTCAGTACCGCGCGGTCCATCAAATTTTTTGCCCCGCTCTGGCTGCTGCTGTTGAGCCAGGCCAGCAGCAATACGCGCGCATCCTCTACGCCTTCCCCGTTCAGATGCGCCGACAAAAAAATGTTGTCCTGCGTCAGCGTGCCGGTTTTATCGGTACACAGCACATCCATTGCACCGAGGTTTTGAATCGCGTTCAGCCGTTTAACGATGACTTTGCGCCGTGACATCGCAATCGCGCCTTTGGCCAGATTGGCACTGACGATCATCGGCAGCATTTCGGGGGTCAGACCGACGGCAACCGCCAACGCGAACAAGGTGGCGTCCATCCAGTCGCCTTTAGTAAAGCCGTTGATCAGTAAGACAACCGGCACCATCACCAGCATGAAGCGGATCAGCAGTCTGGACACGCTGTTTACGCCACGGTCAAACGCGGTCTGCGGACGACGACCTGAGAGCGAGGCCGCCAGCGAACCAAACCAGGTTTCACTGCCGGTGGCGACGACCAGTGCGCGAGCCGTGCCGCTGGCGACATTGGTCCCCATCAGACAGCTGTTTCTGAGCTCCAGTACGCTGCGACCGGGCTGCTCTGCGATCTCTTCACCTGCGCTGAGATCGTTTTTCTCAACGGGCAGCGATTCACCGGTCAGGATCGCCTGGCTGATAAACAGGTCGCGCGAGGCCAGCAAGCGCACGTCGGCCGGCACCAGATCGCCCGCACTCAATAAAATCACATCGCCGGGCACCAGTTCACGCATATCGATATCGTGACGGCGGCCAGTCGTGCTGCCTTCTTCACGACGCAGTACGGTAACCTGCGTGCGAACCAGCGACTTTAAAGCCTGCGCGGCGCGGTTGGTACGGAACTCCTGCCAGAAACGCAGCAGTCCACTGAGCGTTACCATGGTAAGTATGATGATCACGCCAGACAGATCGGTGTCCTGACCGGCCCGCAGCGGTAGCCAGTAATCGGTTACCCAGCTGACCAGTGCCAGCACCATCAGCACATAGATGAACGGATTGTTAAAGGCCAGGATCAGCTGGACAAACGCGGAAGGCGCTTTTTCATGCACCACCTCATTGCGACCATAATCACCTAATCGCGCCCGGGCTTCCGTGTGCGTCAGGCCCTCATAGCTGCTGTGGAGGTTGCTCAGCGTGACATCGGTGCGATTGCGTGCTTCGCGTTCAATGGCAAAGGGCGTTTTGGTTTTTTTAAGTGCACGCTGGCGGTTGTGAATCATCGCGGCGTGTTCGAGTTTCATGTCGCTCATGTCGACATCTCCCTGATTTAAAGCAACAGATATCCTGCATGCGAAATAAAGCATGCCTGTATTTCCGGTTATTTCCGGTAAAGAGGTTCAGTCAGTTTTTAATAAATAAGCGCGCACGTCCGCCGCGCAGAAAAATAAAAATACCGCGCAATACCGGACCTGGCGAAATAAACGCACAAAAAATGACTGTATGAGAAAGGGTGCGCAGCCCGCGGCTACGCCTGTCGAGGCGGAGGAAAAAGGGCCTGAATATACATAAACATAATGCGCTCTCGCAGTGACTACAGCGTGTATTTCAGGGAGAGCAATCGGATCGTACAGAGAAGATTGCTGCCCGCCAGGTGGCAAGCAGCGAAATGCAGTTAGCTTGCCGGAGTAATAACGTATTTAGGGTGACTGTCCAAAGTATGACTCCTGCGACTATTTTCACTTAGTATAATCTCAGCCCCGTTCGGGTAAAGAAAAATAACGGTTCAATCCCGGTTTCGTTTATTAACCGTTGTGACTTCAGCATGACCGCCTGATCAGCCTTATAACTGTGCTGCATTTGTTATAACTTTTTTGCATATCATTAGCCCATAATCGACTATTCTTTGCATGAGCCCTTTCGTACACTCGCGTTACTTTCTCAGGCAAGGATTTTCCATGAAAAAAATAATTCCATCATTACTGGCCTTGTCACTGGCCACCGCATTCAGCGTTAACGCCGCCACACCAAAAGATACCCTGGTCGTCGTACAGTCAACAGACGATGCAGACAGCTTTGATCCGGCGAAAGGGTTTGAACTGACCAGCGTGCAAGCGTTTACCAACATTTATCAGCGCCTGGTGCAGTCGGATCCACAAAACCCCACAGATTTAAAACCGACCCTGGCGACATCCTGGCAGCCAGGTAGCGATAACCGCAGCCTGACGTTTGCATTGCGTAAAGACGCCAAATTCGCCAGCGGCAATCCCCTGCGCCCGGAAGATGTGATCTTCTCGCTGGGGCGCGTGGTGAAACTGAATCTGGATCCTTCCTTTATTCTGACCCAGCTCGGCTGGAACAAAGATAATGTGGATGGCTTCCTGAAAAAGGTTGATGACAACCATGTGCAGATTAGCTGGACGGCGAACGTCAGCCCGGCTTACGTTCTTAGCCTGCTGTCCGCACCGGTTTCCTCCATCGTCGATGAAAAAACTGTCAGCGCGCACGCCGAAAAAGGCGATTTCGGTAACGGCTGGCTGGCCACCAACTCTGCCGGTAGCGGCCCTTACCAGATTCGTAAAGTGGTGATGCATCAGGCCGTCATCCTGACCGCCAACCCGACGTCACCGGCCGGCGCGCCGAAGATTAAAAATATTCTGATCAAAAATGTGCCGGAACCGGCGGCCCGCCGGTTGCTGCTTGAGCAAGGCGACGCTGACATCGCCCGTAACCTGGGGGCAGACCAGATTGCCTCGCTGCAGGGCAAAAGCGGTGTGAAAACCGACGCGATTCCGATGGCCTCGCTGTATTACATCCAGTTCAACATCGGCAACAAAAACAATCCGGCGTTAAAAAACCCGGCCTTCTGGGAAGCGGCACGCTACCTGTTCGACTATAAAGGCATTGCCGGACAGCTGCTGAAAGGGCAGTTCGATGTGCACCAGACGTTTCTGCCGAAAGGTTTTCTGGGTGCCTTAAACGACAACCCGTACAGTTACGATCCGGAAAAAGCGAAAGCGATCCTGAAAAAAGCCGGCCTGACGAATGTCAGCTTTACCCTGTCCACCAGCAATCAGCCCCCGTATCTGGATATTGCCCAGGCCCTGCAGGGCAGCTTTGCTAAAGGCGGCGTAAAAGTGGAAGTGTTGCCGGGACTGAGCTCTGAAGTTTCTACCCGCGTCAAAGCGCATAACTACGAAGGCACGATCAACGCCTGGGGCGCAGACTACTTTGATCCGAATACCAACGCCTCGTCGTTCGCCTACAACCCGGAAGATGGCAGCAAGACGATTGCTTACCGTTCTGACTGGCATATTCCAGAGCTGAATAAGCAGGTGCTGGCTGCAACCGCGGAAAGCGATCCGAAAAAACGCGTTGAACTTTACCAGGCGATGCAACGTGAAGTGCTGAAAAGCTCGCCTTATGTTATTGGACTGCAGGCGAAAAACCTTATCGCCCTGCGCGATAACCTTAAAGGCTACGTTCAGGGCATTAACCCGGACATGGTTTACTATTCGCAGGTTACTAAGTAATGGCACACTCTGCCTCTTCTGCCGGGTCCGCCCGGCATTTTTGGCGGCGCGCTGGCCGCCTTTCATCAGGCTTACTGTCACTGGTAATCACTCTGTCAGGATTGCTGGCGTTTACCTTTATGCTGTCGCATCTCTCGCCGATCGATCCGGTACAGCAAATCGCGGGCGATCATGCCAGTGAAGCGACCTATGCGCAGGTTCGTCACGATCTCGGGCTGGATCAACCGGTACTGATGCAGTTCTGGCACTACATTGCGCATCTGATGCGCGGCGACCTCGGCGTTTCGCGTCTGACGAATCAGCCCGTCAGCAGCGACCTGTTGCAGACGTTTCCGGCCACCATTGAGCTGGCCACCTGCGCAATGATTTTTGCCGTGATCTTTGGCGTTTCACTGGCGTTGCTGGCCGCCTGGAAACCCGGCAGCGTGATCGATAACGTGGCACGCTTTATCTCTCTGTTGGGTTACTCCGTGCCGGTCTTCTGGCTGGGCCTGCTGGGCTTATTGCTGTTTTATGCGGTGCTGCACTGGTCTGCCGGACCGGGACGGCTGGATGATATCTGGGCCTATACGCTGGAGCCGAAAACCGGCTTTGTGCTGATTGACAGCTGGCTGTCGGGCGACCGGGAAATTTTCTGGAACGCGGTGGCCCATCTCTGGTTGCCGGTGGTGATTTTGGGCCTGCTGGCGATGGCGGGCATTACCCGTTTGCTGCGCGCGGCGCTGCTGGAAGAGAGCAGTAAAGAGTACGTGGTGCTGGCGCGGGCAAAAGGCGCGGGCCGGGTGCGGATTCTGCTGCGCCATATCTTCCCGAACGTGCTGGGTACGCTCATTACCGTGATTGCGCTGTCCTATGCCACGCTGCTGGAAGGCTCGGTGCTGACAGAAACCGTGTTTGCCTGGCCTGGTGTAGGGCGCTATATGACCAATGCGCTCTTCTCTGGCGATGTGCCAGCCATTCTGGGGGCCACTCTGTTGATTGGAAGCTGTTTTATTCTGATCAATGCGCTGGCGGACGCCCTCACCTGGTTAACCGATCCGAGAACACGATGACGCAACAACTTACTGAACTTGAAACGGTGCGACCACGACGCAGCCGCCGACGCATCACCTCGTTAACCATCGGGTTAACGCTGGTGGCGATTGTCATTCTGATGGCAGTGCTGGCACCGCTCATCGCGCCTTACGATCCCAATCTGCAAACCATCTCCAGCCGCCTGCTGCCGCCTTCGGCTGCACACTGGTTTGGCACCGATGGCTTTGGCCGCGACCTGCTCTCACGGGTGATCTATGGCGCACGTCCGACGCTGCTGCTGGTATCACTGATTCTGATCCTCACTATCCCGGTGGGCCTGCTGGTGGGCATTACCGCCGGCTATACGGGCGGCTGGACCGAGCGCGTCTTAATGCGCATCACCGATATTTTTCTTTCACTGCCAAACCTGGTGATTGCCCTGGCGCTGGTTTCCATTATGGGACCGGGCCTGATGAACGGTGCGCTGGCGCTGGCGCTGACCAGTTGGCCGCCGTTTGCCCGTCAGGCGCGCGCCGAAACCCTGGCGCTGCGGCGCAGTGACTATCTGGCCGCCGCCCGTATGCAAGGCATTACCGGCTTTCGCCTGATGTTCGGCCATATTCTGCCGCTGTGCCTGCCCACCGCCGTGGTGCGCGCGGCGCTGAGCCTGGGCGGGATTATCCTGGCCGCTGCCGGACTGGGCTTTCTGGGCATGGGCGTGCAACCGCCTACCGCCGAGTGGGGTTCAATGGTTGCGGAAGGCAGTAAGGTGATCTTTGACCAGTGGTGGGTGGCGGCGGCTCCCGGCGCGGCCATTCTGTTTGCCAGCCTGGCGTTTAACCTGACAGGCGATGGCCTGCGTGACCGACTGGATACCCGACATGCAAAATAACATTCTTGTGGAGTCACTCAGCATCCGCAGCGAGGCGGCGACACTGGTCGACAATATCAGTTTCTCCATCGGGCGGGAGCGCGTGGCGCTGGTCGGTGAATCCGGTTCGGGTAAATCGCTGACCGCCCGGACGTTAATGGGCTTACTGTCCCCTGCCCTGCATCTGCAGGCCAGCCAGCTTCAGGTCGCGGGTGAAAATGCCCTGACCCTGAACGAGCGCGGCTGGAGTAAGCTGCGGGGCGAGCGCGTGGCCATGGTCATGCAGGACCCCAAATATGCGCTGAATCCGTCACGGACGATCGGCTGGCAGGTGGAAGAGCCGCTGATTCTGCACCGTCGTCTGAGCCGCGCAGCGCGCAAAGAAAAGGTGTGCGACATGCTGGATGCCGTCGGCCTGCCTAATCCGCGCCAGTTGATGCAGGTTTATCCGCATCAGCTGTCCGGCGGGATGGGACAACGCGTGATGCTGGCCATCGCCCTGATTACCGATCCGGCCTTTTTGATTGCCGACGAGCCGACATCCGCACTGGATCACGCCATGCGCGATCAGGTGCTGTCGCTGATTCGTGAGCTGGTGGAGTCCCGCAACATGGGCCTGCTGCTAATTAGCCATGATCTGCAACAGGTCTCAGAGCACTGCGAGCGCGTGATGGTAATGTACAAAGGTCGCGTGCTGGATACGCTGCCTGCGGCGGATTTGCCGCGCGCAACCCATCCCTACACTCGAACGCTGTGGTCCTGCCGCCCCAGTAAAGCCACGCACGGACAACCACTACCGGTGCTGGACCGCGCAGCGCTGGAGGCTCACCATGATTAATCTGCAACACCTGAGCGTGTCACACAAACAGGGTTACGATCTGCGCACCGTCGTACACGACGTTAACCTGCAGGTTAACGCGGGCGAGTGTTTTGGTCTGGTCGGCCCGTCTGGCTGCGGCAAGTCATCGCTGCTGTGGGTGATGGCCGGACTGAATCCGCACTGGCAGGGGGACATGCAACTGGCAGGGCACAAAGTTCTGCCGGGCAAAAGCTTTACCGGCGCGCTGCGTCAGGAGGTGCAGATGGTGTTTCAGGATCCCTATGCCTCCCTGCATCCCCGCCATCGCCTGCGCCGTACGCTGTCCGAGCCGCTCAACCTGCTGAAACGGGACAACATCGACGATCGTATTCATGAGGGATTTCGCCATGTGGGGCTGGATCCGTCGCTGGCCGATCGCTATCCTCATCAGTTGTCCGGCGGTCAGCGCCAGCGTGTAGCTATCGTGCGCGCCCTGTTGCTGCAGCCCAAAATACTGCTGCTGGATGAGCCAACATCGGCACTGGATATGTCAATCCAGGCTGAGATTCTCAATCTGCTTAACGATCTTAAGCGTCAGGATGGTCTGACGATGGTGCTGGTCAGCCACGATCCCGATGTGATTGATCACATGTGTGACCGTGCCGTCCGGATGGCGCAGGGACGGATCGTTGAGCAGATTGCCGCCTCAGCCTGATGCAAGGAAAAACCATGAGCATCCGACTTCGCCCCTTGGAACGAGAAGATCTTCACTTTGTGCATCAACTGGATAATAACGCCAGCGTCATGCGCTACTGGTTCGAAGAGCCGTATGAAGCCTTCGTGGAATTGTCCGATCTGTACGATAAGCACATTCACGATCAGACCGAACGGCGCTTCGTGGTTGAGCATGAGGGGCAAAAAGCGGGGCTGGTGGAGTTAGTGGAGATTAACCATGTTCACCGCCGCGCTGAATTTCAGATCATCATTGATCCGGCGCATCAGGGCAAAGGTCTGGCCACCCAGGCGGCGAAGCTGGCGATGGATTACGGTTTTTCCGTGCTGAATCTGTATAAGCTCTACCTGATCGTCGATCAGGAAAATGAGAAAGCCATCCACATCTACAGCAAACTGGGCTTTGAGATTGAAGGCGTGCTTAAACACGAATTCTTTATCAATGGCGAATACCGCAACACCATTCGTATGTGCATTTTCCAGCATCAGTATCTGGAACGCCATAAAGCACCGGGCGGTATGGTAAAACCTACCGCCCAGTAATCAGCCGCGTGCGCCGACCGGGTTCATGTAAGGCTTTGGATGCTCGGGTTCCAGGTTATACATGCCCCCGTAGAACGGATCGACCAGCAGCCAGCCGGGGAAGCCCAGCAGTGGAATATTCCCCAGCAGGTACCACAGGTTGGCACGGGCTTCGATCGGCACCGTGACGGGCACGTAGCCCGGACTTTCCAGCATCAGCAAATAGTGCTTTTTACCAAAATAGCGATGGGTGGATTTTTCCAGGATGACGGTTTTTGGCGTATAGCCTTCCGCAACCGGACGACCAGTTTCATCCTGTACGGTAAAACGCGCGCCGGGCGGCTGCGAATCGATCAGAACCGATTGGGTTTCGTTGCCAACAATGGTGGCGCAACCGCTCAGTAGCATCGCGGCAGCGAGAGCCAGAATGTGCTGTTTCATGGCAGGATCCGATAAAAGTCAGGAAGCACAGTGTAAACCGCCCTTCCCACCTTTTCATCCTTCTCAATCGGGCTATCATCGCCCGATTCTGCTGCTTT
Organism: Pantoea sp. BS_8; assembly: GCF_041954965.1. Classification (NCBI taxonomy): domain Bacteria; kingdom Pseudomonadati; phylum Pseudomonadota; class Gammaproteobacteria; order Enterobacterales; family Erwiniaceae; genus Pantoea; species Pantoea sp. BS_8. Next base: position 24,420 of record NZ_JAVAXU010000014.1, on the reverse strand, counting down.
ATTGCGGTTGACAATGGCGGGCAATCGCCGCGATGTCACGGGGCGAGGTGCGGCAGCAGCCGCCAATCAGTCGTGCGCCGGCCTGCTGCCATTCGGCAAATTTGTCATGCAGCGTGCAACCTGAGGGCGCGGAGTGCCAGCTTTTGCTGTTGGCATCGTACTGCTCACCCGAATTGGGATACACCACCAGGGGCTTCTCTGTCAGGCGCTGAAGCTGCTGCAGAGCGGGTGTGACACTGTCCAGCGCGATGCAGTTGATCCCCACGGCAATAACCTGCGGCTGCGCATTCAGGTAGGCCGCAACGTCACGCAGCGGCGTGCCATCGCTGAGGTGTTCCGCATCACGCAGCGTAAAGGAGAACCAGGCACAGCTGTCAGGGAATTCGCGCAGCAGGTTGACCAGCGTCTGCGCTTCGGCAAACGAAGGCAGGGTTTCACAGGCCAGCACATCCACGCCCGCTGCCAGCAAGGCAGCTATCCGGGGGCGATGAAACGCCATCATCTCGGCTTCGGGCAACGTATAGTCGCCGCGATATTCCGACCCGTCCGCCAGAAACGCGCCATAAGGGCCCACCGAGCCTGCTACCAGCAATATCCTGTCGTCTGTCTGCGTCGCCAGGTAATCTGCGCGGGCACGTTGAGCCAGTTCGACGCTTTGTGCGATCAGCGCCAGCGACTGCTGTTCGTTCAAACCGCGTGCCGCAAAGCCTTGTGGCGTCGCCTGATAGCTGGCGGTAATCGCGCAGCGCGCGCCAGCAGCAAAATAGTCATAGTGCACCTGGTAAATCAGCTCAGGATTTTCCATCAGCACTTTCGCGGACCACAACGCATCCGTCAGATCGCAGCCCCGGGCTTCCAGCTCAGTCGCCAGCGCCCCATCCAGAATCAACGGAGCAGTCTGCTGCAGTGCGTGTGATACAGGATTACGCGACATCTCTGGCCTCCTTAGCCTGTGATTTTTTGTGGGTCACATGGTAAGCGCCATAGCAAAACAGCACAAACGGAATTCCGCACCACAGGGCAATGCGCTGTGAGGGATCAAACGCCAGCCCGGCACAGGCCAGCAGGCAGAGTAAAAAGCCCAGAATCGGCGTAAACGGATAGAGTGGCGCGCGGTAAATCAGGTCCGCTGGCGCTTTGCCCTGCTGCACATGGCGGCGACGGAAAACATAGTGCGATGCACAGATGCTGAGCCACACCGCCACGACGGCAAAGCCAGAGATAGCAGACAGCGCCACAAATACGGTGTCCGGCGCGACCACACTGGAAAACAGCGCCAGCAGCCCGCCAATCATGCTGACGGTGATAGCCAGCAGCGGTACGCCACGTTTATTTACCCGGGCGAAGGCGCGCGGCAAGGTGTTTTCATTGGCCAGCGACCACAGCATCCGGCCCGAGGCATACAGGCCCGAGTTCGCCGCTGACAGGATGGCCGTGAGGATAACAAAGTTGATGATATCCGCCGCCCATGGAATACCGATTTTCTCAAACACCAGCACAAACGGGCTTTTGACGATACCGGCCTGATCCATCGGGATCAGCGCCGCCAGCACGAAGACGGTGCCGACAAAGAACAGGATGAGACGAGCGACGGTGGTACGAATAGCCAGCGGCACGACTTTTTGCGGGTTTTCGGTTTCACCGGCGGCAATACCGATTAACTCAGTGCCGGAAAAGGCAAAGTTCACCGCCACCATGGTCATGATGATCGGCAACACACCGTTGGGCAACCAGCCGTGCGCGGTAAGATTGCTCAGTCCGGGTGCTGGCGTACCGTCCTTCATGGGAATAAACCCGAACATGGCTGCACCGCCCAGGACGATAAAGGCGACAATGGTGATGACCTTGATGATGGAAAACCAGAATTCCCCTTCCGCAAAGAAGCGGGTAGAAATCACGTTCAGCAGATAGATGGCAATACAGAAGACCAGGCACCAGATCCAGACCGGCACATGCGGAAACCAGTACTGCATACAGAACCCTGCCGCCGTCAGGCTGGACCCCAGCGCGACGGTCCAGGTCAGCCAGTAGAGCCAGGCCACGGTATAGCCGGTTGCCGGACTCAGATAGCGGGCCGCATAGACGTGGAATGCGCCGGTTTCGGGCATCGCCACGGACAACTCACCCAGGCAGGCCATGACCAGCCAGACCACCAGCGCGCCAATCAGATAAGCCAGCAGCGTACCGGCGGCCCCTGTCGTGGAAATGATGTAGCCGGTGTTAAAAAACAGGCCCGTACCGATCACGCCGCCCAGCGATAACATCACCAGGTGGCGTACTTTCATGGTTCGCTTGAACTGACCCTGCGAAGACGTATTCTGCTCGCTCATAAACCTCATCCGTATGGACGTCTAAACATCTATATGCAGCAGATTTATACGCGTCGTCGCGCCGAAATGCAACGGGCGAAGCGGTAAGGTGCCAGAAAGGCCGGGATCGGCGCCCCGTGATAACGGGGCGGAATGCGTTAGCCAAACACGCTTTGCAGGTAGCGTTCCAGCGCCATTCGCGAACTGAAACCGTGCGGAATACCGTAGTGTTCCTGCGTATCACCGGCCAGGTAGAGAGGGAACTGTGTGTAGTGATCACAGGTTTTCATTTCTGAGGCCGGTTCGGCGAAAGGCTGACTTTTTTCTTTTAACGTCGGGTGGATGACCAGCGCCGTGCGCCCCATGCGCGCTTCGCGATTGACGTAAACATAGTTGTCGCCACGACGATAGCCGTACGCACGGGGGGTAATTTCATCGACTTCAAAGCCCACTTTTTCCAGGACGCGCGCTACCTCATCTGGTCGTAAATACATGCTTGATCCTCTCCTCTTCAAAAGCCACGCAACCTTACATCAGCGTGGCTGTACGGGCATTCGGAATTTTCCCTAAAGGGTCGTCCCGCGCCTCGTTAAGCAAAACGTGGTCTACACTGAGTATTACGTGTTAATGACAAGGGAGCCAAAAATGTTTAATCGAACGCAAAAAAACGATGACATTGATATCAATCAGGATGTTAATGAGTTGGCAGATTCACTTGAAGCCCTGCTGAAGTCTTACGGCAGCGAGGCCAAAGACGAAGTCAATTCTGCGCGCAGTCAGGCTGAAGCCCTGCTTAAGCAAACCCGGGCAAAACTGAACGGCGGCGGTAACCGTGTCACGCAGGTGGCCCGCGATGCCGGCTATCAGGTTGACGCGTATGTCCATGACAAACCCTGGTACGGTGTCGGTATCGGCGCGGCCGTCGGCATTGTGTTAGGCGCACTACTGGTTTCACGCCGCTAACGCTGTTCCACCCCGTTATCATCCGCCTCGCTCACTGAGCGGGGCTTTTTTATGCCTGTTTTTTAATCAATCAGCTTTACAAATTTATTTTTCGGGTGGCAGAGCGCGCCAGGCCTGACTTGCCGCGATAATCGCGATTAACCCTACATATGGTGCTATTGACCGCCATAAATACTACATCTAGTATTCATTTCATTGTCAGCCCACAAGATGTTTGCACGAACGAAGCCTGATTCAGGGATATACACGTCGTTATTCGCAGCAGGACCGCAATGAAAGAGGAATACGAATCATGCGCATTATTATTTACACTAAAAACCACTGTGTCCAGTGTAATGCCACGAAGAATGCACTGGATCGCCACGGCATCGATTACCAACTGATCAATCTGGATACCCAGCCGGACGCAATCGACAGCCTGAAAGCGCTGGGCTATCGCCAGGTGCCCGTGGTGATGACCCATGACGATCACTGGAGTGGCTTTCGTCCTGACAAGATAGCCCGTTTAACCCAAACCACGACCATCGGCGGGTAGTCACATGTTCCCACTGGTCTATTTTTCCAGCCAGTCGGAAAACACCCATCGGTTTATTACCCGTCTGGGCCTGCCCGCGCACCGCATACCGATTGAGAGCAAGCAACCGCTGCATATTCACCAGCCTTATATTCTGGTGGTGCCGAGCTATGGCGGTGGCAGTCATCGCGGCGCCGTGCCCAGACAGGTGATTCAGTTTCTTAATGATGAAGCCAATCGTCGCGGTCTGCGCGGCGTGATCGCGGCCGGTAACCGTAACTTCGGTGAAGGCTACTGCCTGGCGGGCGACATCATTGCTAAGAAATGTCAGGTTCCCTACCTGTATCGGTTTGAACTGATGGGAACGCCGGACGATATCGCCAATGTAAAAGCGGGAGTAACCCAATTTTGGCAACAACAGACACTCTGAACAACGTTGCGCTGGACTACCATGCGCTGAACGCCATGCTGAATCTGTACGACGCCGATGGCCGTATTCAGTTTGAAAAGGATCAGCAGGCGGCGCGACAGTTCCTTATTCAGCACGTGCAACCCAATACGCTGCACTTTGCCAGCGTAGCCGAGCGCCTGCGCTATCTGGTTGCAGAAGGCTACTATGAAGCGGACGTGCTGAATCAGTACGATTTTGACTTCCTGTGTGCCCTGCACGATGAAGCCGACGCATGGGGTTTTGAGTTCAAAACCTTTTTAGGCGCGTGGAAGTACTACACCAGCTACACGCTGAAGACATTTGACGGCAAGCGTTATCTGGAAACCTTTGCGCAGCGTGCCTGTATGGTGGCACTGACGCTGGCACGGGGCGACGAAAGCCTGGCACGCGCAGTGCTGGCGGAAATCCTCAGTGGCCGTTTTCAGCCTGCCACGCCGACGTTCCTTAACTGCGGCAAGCAACAGCGCGGCGAGCTGGTTTCCTGCTTCCTGTTGCGTATTGAAGACAATATGGAATCGATTGGCCGGGCGGTGAATTCCGCCCTGCAGCTGTCCAAACGCGGCGGCGGCGTGGCGTTCCTGTTGTCGAACCTGCGGGAGGCCGGTGCGCCGATTAAGCGCATTGAAAACCAGTCTTCCGGCGTCATTCCGGTCATGAAAATGCTGGAAGATGCGTTCTCCTATGCTAACCAGTTGGGCGCACGTCAGGGAGCAGGCGCAGTCTGGCTCAGTGCTCACCATCCTGACATTTTACGTTTTCTGGATACCAAGCGCGAAAACGCCGACGAGAAAATCCGCATTAAAACCCTGTCGCTGGGCGTGGTGATCCCGGACATCACCTTCCAGCTTGCCAAAGAGAATCAGCCGATGGCGCTGTTCTCGCCCTACGATGTGGAGCGGATCTACGGTCAGGCGTTTGGTGATATCAGCGTCAGTGAGAAATATCACGAGATGCTGGCGGATGACCGCATTCGCAAAACCTATATTCAGCCGCGCGATTTCTTCCAGACGCTGGCGGAAATTCAGTTTGAATCGGGTTATCCCTACATCATGTATGAGGACAGCGTCAACCGCGATAACCCTGTTGCCGGTCGCATTAATATGAGCAACCTCTGTTCAGAGATTTTGCAGGTGAACAGCGCCAGCGAGTTTAATGAAGACCTGAGCTACCGCCGCGTGGGAAAAGACATTTCCTGTAATCTGGGTTCCCTGAATATCGCGCATGCGATGGACTCGGGCAATCTCGCACAGACGGTGGATACGGCAATCCGCGCCCTGACGGCGGTATCAGAGATGAGTGATATTGCGTCCGTGCCTTCCGTTGCAGAAGGTAACCGGCGTTCCCATGCGATCGGCCTGGGCCAGATGAACCTGCATGGCTATCTGGCGCGGGAAGGCATCGTCTATGGTTCCCCGGAAGCACTGGATTTCACTAATCTCTATTTTTACTGTGTGACCTATTATGCGCTGCGCGCCTCGAATCAGCTGGCAAAAGCACGCCAGCAAACCTTCGAGGGTTTTGAGTCCTCGACCTATGCCACCGGCGCTTACTTTGACAAGTATCTGAACGCTGACTGGCAGCCGCGCACCACCCGTATTGCCGCCCTGTTTGCCAAAGCGGGCATTACGCTGCCCGGCCGTGAAGACTGGCTGGCGCTGCGTGAAGCGGTGATGACCTCGGGTTTATACAATCAGAATCTGCAGGCTATCCCGCCCACGGGGTCGATCTCCTACATCAATCACGCCACCTCCAGTATTCATCCGATTGTGTCGCGTATTGAGATCCGCAAAGAGGGTAAAACCGGTCGCGTATACTATCCTGCCCCCTTCATGACCAATGACAATCTGGCGTTTTATGAAGATGCCTACCAGATTGGGCCGGAGGCCATTATTGATACCTACGCTGAGGCAACCCGACATGTGGATCAGGGCCTGTCACTGACCCTGTTCTTCCGGGACGACGTGACCACGCGCGACATCAATAAAGCGCAGATATACGCCTGGAAGAAAGGTATCAAAACGCTCTATTACATTCGACTGCGCCAGATGGCCCTGCAAGGCACCGAAGTGCAGGGCTGCGTCTCCTGTGCACTGTGAGAAACCTGTTATGCAACTTCGACATATTCACGCGATTAACTGGAACCGGATTCAGGATGAGAAAGATCTTGAGGTCTGGAACCGTCTGACAAGCAACTTCTGGTTGCCGGAAAAAATCCCGCTGTCCAATGATTTGCCGGCCTGGCAGACGCTGGACAAGTCACAACAGCAGCTCACCATTCGCGTCTTTACCGGCCTGACGCTGCTGGACACCATTCAGAATGTGCTGGGCGCACCGGGGTTAATGCCCGACGCGCTGACGCCGCATGAGGAGGCGGTGCTGTCGAATATCAGCTTTATGGAGGCGGTGCATGCCCGCTCCTACAGCTCGATTTTTTCGACCTTATGCAATACCAGCGATGTGGATGCGGCGTACCAGTGGAGCGAAGAGAACCAGGCCCTGCAAAATAAAGCCGGGATTATCCTGACCCATTACCGCGCTGACGATCCGTTAAAGAAAAAAATCGCCAGCGTCTTTCTGGAGTCGTTTCTGTTTTATTCGGGCTTCTGGCTGCCGATGTACTGGTCCAGCCGCGGCAAGCTGACCAATACGGCGGATCTGATTCGTTTAATCATCCGCGATGAGGCGGTACACGGCTACTATATCGGCTATAAATACCAGAAAGCGCTTGAGCAGGTCGATGAGGGCCGCCGCGAAGCCTTACAGCAGTTCGCCATCGATCTGCTGCTGGCGCTGTATGAAAATGAAGTGGCCTATACAGAAGCGCTGTACGGCGAAACAGGCTGGGCAGACGAGGTGAAAACCTTCCTGCATTACAACGCCAATAAGGCGTTGATGAATCTGGGCTACGAGGCTCTGTTCCCGGCGGAGCTGACGCAGGTCAATCCGGCCATTCTGGCGGCACTGTCACCCAATGCGGATGAGAACCATGATTTCTTCTCGGGCTCAGGATCGTCTTACGTGATGGGGAAAGCGGTCGAAACCGAAGACGAAGACTGGAATTTTTAAGACGTTGTGTGCCGTGCTGTCAACGGCACGTTTCCCCTTAGCGAAGGGACAGGCGCGCGGCATTTTCACAGCGCGCTGAACCTTCCCTCTCCGTCCGCGGAACGGGTGCCGATCGCGCCACAATAAATGACGGTAACGATTTGGCCGCCGTTGCCAGGGTTAACCAGACCGATATCACTGCTCACGCACTGACCGCTCTCAGCATCGCGCTGCCTTTGGCATGGCGTTGAGAAACCCGTTTATTCCGACGCCAAAACGGGGCGCCGTACCCGGATCCAATCTGACAGAGGGATAAGTCTGTGCCTGCCACGACCCGAGAAATCGCGACCAACAAACCCGACGTAAACGGCTGTCGATCTTTACTGTTACCCGACTATCACATAAACATAGCTATCAAATTATTTTTTAGGTTATTATTAACGCCACATTATTATTCATCTTTGCTACTGACGACCTATGACAACGTCTCACCCTGGTTTATCTTCCGCGCTGGTGGGACTGATGTCCGTTGCCACGGGACTGTGCGTCGCCAGTAATTATTATATTCAGCCTCTGCTGCATACTATCGCCCTTCACTTTCACTTATCCGTCGCATTCGCCGGGTTTATCGTGACCAGCGCGCAACTCGGCTATGCCTGCGGTCTGCTGTTGCTGGTCCCACTTGGCGATATGCTGGAACGGCGTGGACTGATTGTTGCCATGATGGTGCTGGCGGCGCTTGGTATGGTGATCATTGCCCTTTCCTCCTCTTTTCCTGTGTTGTTACTGGGAACGGTACTTACCGGGCTCTTTTCTGTTGCGGCGCAAATTCTGGTACCGCTGGCGGCCACCCTGGCCCGCACGGAAACACGGGGCAAAGTGACCGGCACCGTAATGAGTGGCTTGCTGTTGGGTATTTTGCTGGCGCGCACCGTGGCGGGCGGCCTGGCTCAGTTGGGCGGCTGGCAAACCGTCTACTGGGTCGCCAGCGTCTTAATGCTGTTGATGGCGCTGGCGCTGTGGCGCGCGCTGCCGCGTATTACCCCCTCGGTCTCGTTAAATTATCCGCAGCTGCTGGTTTCCATTTTCAGGCTGTATGCGGCCGACGCTGTTCTGCGCACCCGGGCCTTTACCGGTTGCCTGACGTTTGCCAATTTCAGCATCCTGTGGACCTCAATGGCCTTTCTGCTCTCTTCCGCGCCCTACGGTTATTCGGAAGGGGAGATCGGCTTACTGGGGCTGGTGGGTGCCGCTGGCGCACTGGCGGCCAGAAAAGCCGGGGCGATGGCGGACAAAGGTAAAGCGAAACTGACCACCAGCATGGGCTTGCTGATTATGCTGCTGTCATGGAGCGTGACCGCCTGGGGCACGCAGCATCTTGCAGCTCTGATTATCGGCATTTTGCTGCTGGATCTGGCGGTACAGGGCGTGCATATCACCAATCAGAGCGTGATTTACGCGCGTCAGCCTGATGCCCGTAACCGCCTGAATGCCGGCTATATGACCAGCTACTTTATCGGCGGTGCGCTGGGTTCGCTGCTGTCTGCCAATGCCTATCATTTGGGCGGCTGGCATGGGGTTTGCGCAGCCGGTGCAACACTGACGTTACTGAATTTACTTGTCTGGTGGAGGAATCACCGCTTAGAGCAACCGAATAGCCAGAATAGTGTGATTTAGCCTGTTCAGCCGAGTGTGAGTTTGCTATGGTTGGCCCCAAAGTTATTCACGTCGGTTATTTTTTCTTTCGAAATCATTTGATGTCGTACCGTTTCGCTCTACGACCAACGCCTGTGATATCGATGCGCACCACCTTCACCCTGGGGTCAAGGACAGATCTTGAATCACCACAGTGGAACAGCCCGAGAACACCGCTTCTGTGTCCGGTGACTCAACAGTCATGCTGTCGCCGTGGTTACTATAAAAGTTGAAATTAGTGAGGTTTTTTCTAATGGAAAGTTCGTTTACTCCCATTGAGCAAATGTTAAACATCCGCGCCAATCGTCATGCGGATTTCCCCTTCCAGGAGATTCTTCTGACGCGACTCTGCATGCATATGCAAGGTAAGCTGCTGGATAATCGTAATAAAATGCTGAAAGAACAGGGCATCAATGAAACCCTGTTTATGGCATTGCTGACCCTGGATGCGCAGGAAGATCAGAGCATTCAGCCTTCTGAACTGAGCACCGCGCTGGGTTCATCACGTACCAACGCCACGCGCATCGCTGATGAGCTGGAAAAACGCGGCTGGATTGAGCGCCGTGAAAGTGCGCAGGATCGCCGCTGTCTGCATCTGCATCTGACCGACAAAGGTAATGCCTTCCTGCAGCAGGTTCTGCCGCCGCAGCATCAGAGCCTGCAATATCTGTGGTCCGCTCTGACCGCTGACGAAAAGTCGCAGCTCGAAAGCATCACCCGTAAGTTGCTTACCCGACTGGATAAAATGGAAGAAGACAAACTGTCTGCCTCGTTATCACGGTAATAGCAAGATCTGCGACACAATCACCTGACGAAATCGTTATTTTAACCCTCTTTCATCCGGCCAGCGCTTAGTCGCTGGCTTTTTTGGCTCGGGCGAAGGCGAAAACGGACTTGACCTCGCCGACATAGTGGAAAACGTGGAGAAATACATGAGTGCATCAGAGGCGCAAAGCCCGCATCAGCCTGTGAACAACAAAAAGAAAAAGCGCAAAGGCGCACTGATTTTACTGGCGCTGGTGGTCGTACTGCTCGGCATTGCGTGGGGCGTATACTGGTTTTTAGTGTTGCGTCATTTTCAGGAAACGGATGATGCCTATGTTGCGGGTAATCAGGTGCAGATCATGGCCCAGGTATCAGGCAGCGTGAACAAAGTCTGGTTTGACGATACGGACTATGTCAAAAAAGGGGATGTGCTGGTGTCGCTGGATAAAACTGACGCACAGCAGGCCTTTGAAAAAGCGCAGACGGAGCTGGCTACCAGCGTTCGTCAGGTGCACCAACAGATGATTAATGCGAAACAGTATCAGGCCACCATTGCACTCCGTCAGACGGCGTTGGATCAGGCGCAGGCCGATCTGAAACGCCGCGAACCGTTGGGTGCGTCCAACCTGATTGGCCGTGAAGAACTGCAACATGCGCGCGATGCCGTGGCCTCCGCGAAAGCAGAGCTGGATGTGGCGATTCAGCAATACAACGCCAACCAGGCGATCATCCTGAACACCTCACTGGAAAACCAGCCTGCCGTAAAACAGAGCGCCGCGCAGCTGCGCGACGCCTGGCTGGCGCTGCAACGTACCGACATTCGCAGCCCGATGGACGGTTATGTCTCGCGTCGTAGCGTCCAGGTTGGATCGCAAATCAGCACCAGTACCCCGCTGATGGCTGTCGTCCCGGCGACGGATTTGTGGGTGGATGCAAACTTCAAAGAAACCCAACTGGCAGGCGTGCGTATTGGTCAACCGGCCACCGTTGTGGCAGATATCTACGGCGACGATGTGGTCTATCACGGCAAAGTGGTGGGGCTGGATATGGGCACAGGCAGCGCGTTTTCCCTGTTACCTGCACAGAACGCCACGGGCAACTGGATTAAAGTCGTTCAGCGCCTGCCAGTGCGCATTGAGCTGAACCAGGACGAAGTCGCGAAGCACCCACTGCGTATTGGCCTGTCAACGTTGGTCAAAATTGATACCGACAATAAAGACGGTAGCGTATTGGCTACCAGCGTACGTCAGCAGGCAGCTTACAGCACTAACGCGCTGGCCATTGACCTGGCACCGGTTAATACGCTGATCACCGATATCGTCCACGCGAACGCCGGATGATGAGCCGGAGGCTGTAATGGCACAAACACCGCTTAAAGGGATGCCGCTGGTCTTAATGACCATTGCGTTATCGCTGGCGACGTTCATGCAGGTTCTGGACTCTACCATTGCGAACGTTGCGATTCCGACGATTGCCGGTAACCTGGGAGCGTCCAACTCCCAGGGAACCTGGGTCATCACCTCATTCGGGGTGGCCAATGCTATCTCGATTCCGATTACCGGCTGGCTCGCCAGGCGCATCGGTGAAGTCAAACTTTTTACCTGGTCCACTATCCTGTTTGCGCTGGCCTCCTGGGCCTGCGGTATGTCAGAAAGCCTGGAGATGCTGATTTTCTTCCGCGTCATTCAGGGGATCGTGGCCGGTCCGTTGATTCCGCTGTCGCAAAGCCTGTTGCTGAACAACTATCCCCCGGCCAAGCGCAGTATCGCCCTGTCGCTCTGGGCGATGACGGTGATCGTGGCCCCGATATGTGGACCGATCCTCGGCGGCTGGATCAGCGATAACTACCACTGGGGCTGGATCTTCTTTATCAACGTTCCTATCGGGGTTGTCGTCATTATGCTGACGCTGCAAACCCTGCGTGGTCGTGAAACCCAGACACAGATTCGACCGATCGATACCGTCGGCCTGGTCCTGCTGATTGTCGGAGTCGGTTCGCTGCAGGTCATGCTGGATCGGGGTAAAGAGCTGGACTGGTTTAGTTCGACGGAAATCATCGTTCTGACCATTGTCGCCGTGGTGGCGCTCGTAATGTTGCTGATATGGGAGTTGACGGATGAGCATCCGATAGTCGATCTGTCGCTGTTCAAATCGCGTAATTTCACCATAGGCTGTTTGTCGATTAGCCTGGCCTACATGCTCTATTTTGGCTCGATTGTCCTGTTGCCGCAGTTGCTGCAGGAGGTCTACGGCTATACCGCAACCTGGGCCGGGCTGGCGTCGGCACCGGTGGGGATTATCCCGGTTATCCTGTCGCCGATTATTGGGCGTTTCTCGCATAAGATAGACATGCGGCAACTGGTAACGTTTAGCTTCATTATGTATGCCATATGTTTTTACTGGCGAGCTTACACCTTTGAGCCCGAGATGGACTTTGCGGCCTCCGCCTGGCCTCAGTTTATTCAGGGCTTCGCGGTGGCCTGCTTCTTTATGCCATTGACGACAATTACGCTTTCCGGTCTGCCACCGGAGCGCATGGCCGCGGCATCCAGCCTGTCTAACTTTGTGCGTACGCTGGCGGGCTCGATTGGCACTTCCATTACCACGACAATGTGGACGGATCGTGAGGCAATGCACCACAGCAACCTCACCGAATCGGTGACGCCGTACAACATCAATGCGCAGCAGATGTACAGCCAGCTTGAAGGGATGGGCATGTCGCATCAGCAGGCATCGGCCTACATCGCCCAGCAGATCACCAATCAGGGGCTGATTATCTCTGCCAATGAGATTTTCTGGGCCTCGGCGGGCGTGTTCCTCGTCTTGCTGGTCCTGATCTGGTTTGCCCGTCCACCGTTCGGCGCGGGCGGCGGAGGCGGCGGCGCGCACTAGCGGCTGCCGCACTGTCTTCGCCGGTTCTGGCGTACCTGCCCGGTACGCCAGAACGTCCTTACCAACGCGTCGCTTTTATATCAATCACGAACCGGTATTTCACCTCCCCTTTCAGCATCCGCGCAAATGCCTCTTCTGTCTGCTCTCCGCGAATCAATTCAATGTCAGCCGTAATATTGTTCTCACCGCAGAAGTCCAGCATGTCCTGCGTTTCTTTGATGCTGCCAATAGAAGAGCCGCTGATGCTTAAACGGCGGAATACCATAGGCGTGATATCCGGTGAGGCGTGCGGGCTGTCGGGAATGCCCACCAGCACCAGACGGCCATTGGTTTTAAGCGTGGCCAGATAGGGATCCAGATCGTGAGGCGCGGCAACGCAGTCCACGATCAGATCCAGCGACTGCTGACTGGCCTGCATCTCTGCTGCATGACGTGATACCACAACATGACGGGCACCAAGTCGGCGCGCATCTTCCGCTTTGTCGGGAGAGGTGGTGAACAGCGTGACGTCCGCACCCAGTGCGCTCGCCAGTTTTACCGCCATGTGCCCCAGCCCACCCAGGCCAATGACGCCAACCTTGTCGCCCGCTTTGACATCAAAGTGACGGAGCGGTGACCACACAGTGACGCCCGCACACAATAGCGGGGCCACGCCTGCCAGCGGCAAGTGCGAAGGAACCGATACGACAAAATCCTGATCGACGACAACGTGTTCCGCATAACCGCCCCGGGTGCGCTCCCCGGTATATTTATCTGTGCCGTTATAGGTCGCGGTGAAGCCAGCTTCGCAATACTGCTCTTCCTGCTGCTGACAAAAACGACAGGTGCGGCAGGCATCCACCATCACGCCCACACCGACAAGATCGCCGGGGGCAAAACGGCTGGCCTTTCCGCCGGTTTCAATAACCCGGCCCACAATTTCATGACCGGGTACTAATGGATAGTGGCTCACCGCCCACTCATTGCGGGCCATGTGCAAATCGGAGTGGCAAACGCCACAGTAAAGAATTTCGATTCTGACATCACTGGGCTGAAGCGGACGCAGCGCTATCTGGCCGGGCGTCAGGGGTTGTGTCGCATCGTGGGCGATCAGTGCATTGATTTTCATTGTGCCTCTCATCGTATCTGGCGTTATTTAACGGAAGGCGGCAAACTCTACTGAAATGGGTTCATTATTGATAGTAGTCACCCTTTGGTGACCATAGAAAGGAAGGACACTATGCCAGCCTGGGTTGACGGAAAACTGGTTTTTTATGTGGATTCGCCACCGCGCCGCCTGATGGATCTGTTTTCGGTGAAGTGGAGCACAATGGTGCTGCACGCGCTGTTTCACTGGCCTGGCGGCCGTGCACGCACGGGGGAACTGCAGCGAAGCCTGCAGGGAATATCGAAAAAGATGTTGTTTCAGACGCTAAAAGAGCTGGAGCAACGCGGACTAATTTCCCGCCATGTTTATGACGTGGTGCCGCCTAAAGTGGAATATCAGTTAACGGCGCTGGGCAGAACCTTTGCGGAACCGGTGGAACAGCTTTATCAATGGGGACTGGAGAATCAACAGGTACTTGATGAGATGGATGCGCATTATCAGCGATCAAAGCCTGAGGGAGAGTAAAGCGCGGTAACGAACGGCATAGAGCATGATGGCGCCTTGGCCGCGCCATCGTTTTGCTCGCACAGATTATGCGTTCTGACGCCACCATTCGGCTAACAGCACACCGGTCGCGACCGACACATTCAGACTTTCCACATTACCGGTGCCGCCAATTGACAGGCTCATATCGCCCTGCTGGAACGTGCTGTCGGACAAGCCTTCACGTTCCTGCCCTAACACCAGGACCATTTTGGCAGGCAGCTCGGCTTCAGACAGCGGCGTACCCTGATGGCTGGATGTGGTTACGATGGTATAACCCGCTTTACGGAACGCGTCGAGGCCTTGCGTAAAGGTTGTGCCGCTGATGGCCTGAACGTGTTCCGCCCCGCCTTCCGCGGTACGAACTGCCGCGCCGGATTCCAGCAACGAGGCATCATTCACCAGCAGCCCTTTCACACCGAAATGTGCACAGCTACGCATGATAGCGCCAAGGTTATGTGGGTTACTGACATCTTCAAGGGCCAGCACGCAGTCTTTGCTTTCGGCCTTCTCCAGCCACGCGGCCACATCCATGCCCATGCGCTTTTTAATCAGGAAGCACACGCCGCCATGGTGTTCGGTGCCGGAGGCTTTGGTGATCTCAGCGTCATCTACCACGTGGTAGGCTTTACGGTTCGCTGCCAGCCAGCGCAGCGCGTCGCGAAAACGCGGCGTAACGCTCTGCACAAACCAGGCACGCACGATGCTTTCGGGACGGCTCTGGAACAGCGCCTGACAGGCGTTTTCGCCATAAACCCGGGTTTCTTCCAGGCGCTGGCGGCGGATCTGCTCTACGTCCACGACACCTTTACCGCTGATGCCCGGGTTATCCGATTTGGGCTCATCGACCGGAGCACGGGAAACGGTGCGCCAGGGCGAATCACTGCTGCCGTAAGCGTCGCGGTTATCGCTGCTGCGATCGTTGCGGCGAGGTGCACTGTCATTGCGGCGTGGCGCGCTGTCGCTGCGACGACCTGTACTGCGTCCGCCTTCTTCACTGCGCTCAGTACGTGGGCCGGATGAACGACGAGTGTCTTCACGGCGAGCAGCAGGACGGCCACCTTTGCCTGTACGAGGATTGGGCGCACGCGCGCTTTGCTCATCTTCGCCACGCACATACATGACTTTGACCTTACCACTTTTGCCTTTAAATTCGTCGTTCATTTCTTCCTCCTGCATTGAGAGCGCGCAGATTACCTGATGTGACTGCGCTTAGCTATCAACTATTGAACCTATAGAGCAATCCACATTGAGCGGATCTTATCACCCTTTCATAATGGACAATATTGAGCAAAGCGCTCTACATCATTATCAGAGGTTTTTTATGAATACGGTATGCACGTCTTGTCAGGCAACCAATCGCGTTCCCGAAGAACGGCTTGCCGATGGTGCCAAATGTGGTCGTTGTGGCGAAAGCCTGTTTTCGGGTGACGTGATCAACGCCACTGCCGCCACGCTGGACAGCTATCTGCAGGATGACCTGCCTGTCGTCGTGGATTTTTGGGCACCCTGGTGCGGCCCTTGTGTCAACTTTGCGCCCGTTTATAAAGACGTCGCGCAGGAGCGTAGCGGTAAGGTTCGCTTTCTGAAGGTGAATACCGAAGCCGAGCCAGCCCTGAGCAGCCGTTTCCGCATTCGCAGTATCCCGACCATCATGGTGTTTAAAAAAGGCGAGATGGTGGATGTGCTGAACGGCGCGATGCCGAAAGCCCCCTTTAATGAGTGGCTCGACGAATCCCTGTAAGTCCCTGAGGCCAGCATCTGCTGGCCTTTTCCTTTTGTCCGACGCTTCGATTACACTACGCTTTTTCCTGTCCTGAAGAATCATGTCTGATAACGCCGTTTTACGTTTACGCAGCCAACGTCTGGCGCGTGCTACGCGTCCTTTTTTAGCCCGCGGAAATCGTGTGCTTCGCTGTCAGGGCTGTCTGTTACCGGAAAAACAGTGCCTGTGCGACAGCATCGTTACACAGTCCGCCCGGAGCCGCTTTTGCCTGGTGATGTTTGATACCGAGCCGATGAAGCCAAGCAATACCGGCCGGTTGATTGCGGATGTGTTGCCAAATACGCAGGCCTTTGGCTGGTCACGCACGGAGCCCGATCCGCTGTTACTGGCGGCGGTGGCCGATGGGGCTTATCAGCCGATGGTGGTTTTTCCTGCCTCCTATGCGGATGACGGTCGCGAGGTTCTCCACGCGCCGCCGCTGTCGGGCAAACCGCCGCTGTTTATTATGCTGGACGGTACCTGGAATGAGGCGCGGAAGATGTTTCGCAAAAGCCCCTGGCTTGATCGTTTCCCGGTGCTGTCGCTCAATGTAACGTCCCCTTCCCGCTACACGCTGCGTGAAGCACATGGCGAAGGCCAGCACTG
Source organism: Pantoea sp. BS_8 (assembly GCF_041954965.1). Taxonomy (NCBI): domain Bacteria; kingdom Pseudomonadati; phylum Pseudomonadota; class Gammaproteobacteria; order Enterobacterales; family Erwiniaceae; genus Pantoea; species Pantoea sp. BS_8. The sequence goes on along the minus strand of NZ_JAVAXU010000014.1, from coordinate 7,785 downwards.
TACGGCAGAAATTGCAGCGGCATTACTGCAGCAGGCGGGCGACAGCGACGCAGCGCAGGCTTTATCCCGGCATTTCGAGCAGTTTCGCCAGGCTTACCTGGCCGGTAAACCGCACCATCCCGGTCAGAACCGATAACGTTAGCGGTCACGTACATGCGTGACGAATAGTGTCCCGGGCGCGCTGATGTACGCCCTTCTTCAGCCTGCGATCTGCCCGGCGGTAAAACGGGGCAAATACGTTTACAATCACCTAAATCCTGATGAATGGAGTACGTGATGAGTCAACGCGGACTGGAAGCGCTGTTAAGGCCGAAATCCATTGCGGTTATCGGCGCCTCGATCAAACCGGGACGCGCAGGCTATTTCATGATGCGCAACCTGCTGGCCGGCGGCTTTAGCGGACCGGTGTTGCCGGTTACGCCAAAATACAAAGCCGTCAGCGGCGTGCTGGCCTGGCCTGATATTCACAGTCTGCCTTTCGCCCCGGATTTGGCGGTCATTTGCACCCATCACAAAAGGAATCTGGAACTGCTGCAGCAGCTTGGCGAGAAAGGCTGTAAAGCCTGCATCATTCTTTCTGCGCCCACCAGCCAGCTTCCCGAATTAAAACAGTGCGCCAGCCGCTGGCAGATCCGCCTGCTCGGCCCTAACAGTCTGGGCCTGCTGGCACCGTGGCAGGGACTGAATGCCAGCTTTTCGCCCGTACCCATTGCTAAGGGCCGCATTGCGTTTATTTCGCAGTCATCCGCCGTCTCTAATACCATTCTCGACTGGGCACAGCAGCGTAACCTGGGCTTCTCCTGGTTTATCGCGCTGGGAGACAGTTTGGATACCGACGTGGATGACCTGCTGGATTTTCTTGCCCGCGATGGCAAAACCAGCGCGATTCTGCTTTATCTTGAACATCTTAGTGATGCACGCCGTTTTGTCTCGGCTTCGCGAAGCGCCTCACGTAATAAGCCCATCCTGATCATCAAAAGTGGGCGCAGCCGTCAGGCACAGGCGTTGCTGGGAACGCACAGTGGTCTGGATGCCGCCTGGGATGCCGCCATTCAGCGCGCCGGGTTACTGCGGGTACAGGATACCCACGAGCTGTTTACCGCAGTGGAATCCTTAAGCCATATGCGCCCGCCGCGTGGTCATCGCCTGATGATCGTCAGCAATGGTGCCGCGCCCGCCGCACTGGCGCTGGATGAACTCTATGCCCGCAACGGTAAGCTGGCCGTGCTGAGCGACGAGACCGTGCAGCAGCTCAATGCTGTCCTGCCGGAGGGCGTCGGACATGGCAATCCGCTTGATTTAAAAGACGATGCCACACCGGCGCGTTATCTTGACTGTATTAGCGTGCTGCTCGACAGCCATGATTTAGATGCGTTGATGCTGATTCATGCCCCCAGTGCCGTTGCCCCCGCCACCGAAACCGCAGAGAAAATTATTCAGCTGGTGCAACAACATCCGCGCGGTAAACAGCTTACGCTGTTGACGAACTGGTGCGGGGAATACTCTTCTCAGGCGGCGCGCCGGGCTTTTACGCAGGCGGGCATTCCTACCTGGCGCACGCCGGAAGGTACCGTTACCGCCTTTATGCACCAGGTGGAATACCGGCGTAATCAGAAGTTACTGCGGGAAACCCCCGCGCTGCCGGCCAGTCTGACTCAGGACAGTGCGCAGGCGCACCAGATCTTATCTCAGGCATTAAATCAGGGTGTGTTATCGCTGGATACGCATGAGGTGCAGCCGGTGCTCAAAGCCTACGGGCTGGCCACTCTGCCCACCTGGATTGCGAAAGACAGCGATGATGCGGTCACCATTGCCGAACAAATCGGTTACCCGGTTGCGCTAAAACTGCGCTCCCCGGACGTGGCGCATAAATCCGACGTCCAGGGCGTGATGCTGTATCTGCGCAATGCTGCTGAAGTGCGGCGCGCGGCAGACGCCATTATCGACCGCGTAAAACAGACGTTACCCAGCGCTCGAATCGAAGGGCTGGTCGTGCAGAGCATGGCAAATCGTGCCGGAGCACAGGAGCTGCGCATCGTCGTGGAACAGGATCCGCTGTTTGGCCCGATCATCATGCTGGGTGAAGGTGGCGTGGAATGGCAGGCTGAGAAACAGGCTGCCGTAGCGTTGCCGCCGCTCAATATGACGCTGGCGCGCTATCTGGTCATACAGGCGATCAAAGGCGGTAAGATCCGCAGCCGCAGTGCGCTCATCCCTCTTGATGTTGCCGCGCTGAGCCAGTTACTGGTACAGGTGTCTAACCTGGTGGTGGATTGCCCGGAAATAGCGCGCCTGGATATTCATCCGCTGTTGGCGGCGGGCAGTGATTTCACGCTGCTGGACGTCACCCTGTCGTTGGCCCCCTTTGACGGTGACAGCGAAACCCGCCTGGCGATTCGTCCTTATCCTCAGCACCTGGAAGAGGAGGTGGAGCTGAAAGATGGTCAGCATTGCCTGTTCCGCCCGATCTTACCTGAAGATGAACCGCTGCTGCGTGACTTCATCAGTCAGGTAACCAAAGAAGATCTCTACTACCGCTATTTCAGCGAAATTAACGAATTCACACATGACGATCTGGCCAATATGACGCAGATCGACTATGACCGGGAAATGGCGATCGTCGCGGTGCGTCAGCACCAGGGACAGCCGAAGATCATCGGCGTCACCCGCGCCATTTCGGATGCCGACAACATTGATGCAGAGTTCTCCGTGCTGGTACGTTCCGATCTGAAAGGTCTGGGAATGGGGCGGCGGTTACTCGAAAAAATGATTCGTTACACCCGCGCCCATGGCCTGCAACAACTGAACGGCATCACCATGCCGGGCAACCGTGGCATGGTCACGCTGGCGAAAAAACTCAATTTTAACGTGGATGTGCAGATGGACGATGGTATCGTCAGCCTTAAGCTTTTGTTACAGGATAATGTCAATTTACCGTGTACAGAAAAGTAAAAATCGCCCGGTCAGCTCGGGTTGATGTTATTATTTAGCGTTATGACCCTGATTTGGTGGCAAAAGGCCATACAATGAACCGAGAAGAAGTGCACTGTGATGTTGTCTAAATTTAAGCGCAATAAACACCAACAACACCTCGCACAGCTGCCTAAACTGTCACAATCTGTTGCGGATGTGTCGACGCTTTATTCGCCTGGCGAATTCCGTGAGACGCTTTTGGAAAAGATTGCGTCAGCGCAATCGCGCATTTGTATCGTCGCCCTTTATCTGGAAAATGACGATGCGGGCCGCGCCGTCATGAACGCACTCTATGCGGCAAAAATCGCGCGTCCACAGCTGGATATCAGTATTTTAGTTGACTGGCACCGCGCCCAGCGCGGGCGCATTGGTGCCGCGCGCGGCGTCACTAACGCCGACTGGTATTGTGAGATGGCCCAGCAACATCCCGACAGCGTGATTCCGGTGTACGGCATCCCGGTGAATACGCGTGAAGCGCTGGGCGTACTGCACCTGAAAGGTTTCATCATTGATGACATGCTGCTTTACAGCGGTGCCAGCATTAATGACGTCTACCTGCACCAGCATGATAAATACCGCTACGACCGCTATCAGCTCATCCGTAACCCCGCCCTGGCTGACACCATGTTCGAATGGATTAATCACCATTTGAAAGAGGCGGAGGCGGTGAATCGTCTGGACTATGCAGAGCGGCCTTCCAGCCCGGAAATTAAAAACGAAACCCGGCAGTTTCGTCAGGACCTGCGCGGTTTTAACTATCAGTTTGAAGGCAACGCTGGCAACGATGAGCTGGCCGTAACGCCTTTAGTGGGCTTAGGTAAACACAGCCTGCTTAACAAGACCATTTTCCATCTGATGCCCTGCGCAGAGAAAAAACTCACTATCTGCACCCCCTATTTCAACCTGCCCGCCTTGCTGGTGCGCAATATCATTGCCCTGTTACGTCAGGGCAAAGATGTCGAGATCATTGTGGGTGATAAGACGGCGAATGACTTCTATATTGCACCCGATGAGCCGTTCAAGATCATCGGTGCACTGCCCTATCTCTACGAAATTAATCTGCGTCGCTTTTTGAGTCGCCTGCAGTATTACGTCAGTAACGGACAGCTGATCGTGCGCTTATGGAAAGAGGGTGAGAACAGCTATCACCTGAAAGGGATGTGGGTCGATGATGAATGGCAGCTTATTACAGGCAACAACCTGAATCCGCGCGCCTGGCGGCTGGATCTGGAAAATGCGGTACTGATCCACGATCCGCATCAGCAGCTGGCCGATCAGCGCCAGCACGAACTGATGCTGATTCGCCAACATACCACTGTGGTTAAGCATTTCCGTGAGCTGGAAAGTATTGCTGACTACCCGGCTAAAGTCCGTAAACTGATACGACGCCTGCGTCGTATCCGTATTGACCGCCTGATCAGTCGTATCCTCTAGTTTTTCAGCATGCCGCAGACTGACTGCGGCATGCTGACCGATTAAAGCGTCATGCCCTTACCCTGCCGGTGCAGCAACAGCGATACCACGAAGGCCAGTGCCCCCATCCCAGAAACATACCAGAAGAACGTGGTTTCCATGTCGTGGTGTTTCATCAGCAACGCAACATACTCTGCCGATCCACCAAAAATGGCATTCGCCACCGCATAGGAAAGCCCGACACCGAGCGTCCTGACCTGCGGTGGAAACATCTCTGCTTTTAAAATCCCACTGATCGAGGTGTAAAAACTGGTGATCAGCAGCGCCAGCATAATCAGAATAAATGCCATGCCCGGACTCTGAACGTTTTGCAAAAGTGTCAGAATGGGCACAGTACAGATTGCGGCCCCAGCCCCGAAGATCATCATGGACGTGCGGCGGCCGATTTTATCCGACAAACCACCGATAATCGGCTGCAGCAGCATATAAACCAGTAACGCGCCGGTCATTAATCCGCTGGCCGTTTTCGCATCCATGCCTGACGTATTGACCAGGTACTTTTGCATATAGGTGGTAAAGGTATAGAAACTCAGCGATCCGCCCGCGGTAAAGCCCAGTACCATCAGAAACGGCTTAGTATGATTTCGCAATAAGCCGATGACGCTGCCCGCATCGCGGTGTTCACGGGTTTGTTTATCTGAGGTCTCATCCAGCGAGCGGCGCAGCCATAACGCCACAACAGCCAGCGCGGCGCCTAAAAAGAACGGGATACGCCAGCCCCAGGTTCGTAGCTCATGATCGGTTAACAGAAACTGCAGCACCACGACCGTCAGTACCGCAGCCAGTTGGCCGCCGATTAAGGTGACATACTGGAATGAGGCATAAAATCCTTTTCGTCCTTCCAGCGCGACTTCACTCATATAGGTGGCGCTTGTGCCGTATTCACCGCCTACTGACAGCCCCTGAAACATACGCGCCAGCAAAAGCAGTGCGGGCGCGGCGATGCCAATACTTTCGTAGCCCGGCAGGCAGGCGATCACCAGCGATCCGAAACACATCATGCAGACCGAGATCAGCATGGATTTTTTGCGGCCGTGGCGGTCGCCAATGTAGCCAAATAACCAGCCGCCAATCGGCCGCATTAAGAAGCCCGCCGCAAAGACGCCTGCGGTCTGCAGCAGTTGGGTTGTGGTGTCGCCCTGGGGGAAGAAAATATGGGCAAAGTAGAGTGAGAAAAACGAGTACACATAAAAGTCGAACCATTCGACGAGATTACCTGAGGACGCGCCTACGATGGCCCAGATACGTTTTTTTCTGTCGATCGCCTGCGTGTGGGGAGTGCTGTTCATGTCTGACATGCTATGCCTCGGCTCCTTGCTGATAAGCAGCGTTAAAGCGTTGAGTAAAGCATGGACGGCAATAAAACGGAAAGAGGTGTTGCCCCGAGCCTATAAAATGTGACCTGTGTTGCTAATTTACTGAAATCATTGCGTGATATATCAGGCGGCATTTACCGATAACGCTGCGTCAGCGCCTCACGATGACATCCTGGAAGCACTGACATGCGCATAGGAAGACCGTTAAAATGCAGTGATCACCGTAACACCGGGCGATTCAAACTTATCCATATTCATTAACGCCTCTATGGATTGCTCTAGGTTAATGGTTCTGCCGATCAGTTTTTCCGGACAAAGTTTTCCTGCATGAATCATGTTCATCATCACATCATAGCGATGGGCCTGCATGCCGTGGCTGCCAATAATTTCCAGTTCATTAGCAATGACCCGCGCCATAGGGATGGGCGGTGCGCTGTGTTCACCTGCCATCAGGCCAACCTGAACGTGCCTGCCTCTTTTTCTTAACGAGTTGATAGCGTTGACACAGGTTGCCGTATGACCCAGCGCATCGATTGAAACGTGCGCCCCGCCGTGGGTGAACTCTCTGACCGCTTCCGCTACGTCGGCGACCTGCGTGGCATTTACGATGGCAACAGCGCCCAGCTCACGCGCCAGTTGCAGCTTTTCATCCGAGATATCCACCGCTATGACATTGGCGCCAAGTGCATTGGCAATCATGATGGCGGAAAGGCCTACGCCACCACAGCCGTGCACAGCAAGCCACTGCCCTGCGGACGTTTTCCCCTGATCAACAACGGCCCTGAAAGAGGTGATGAAGCGACATCCCAGACTGGCCGCAGTGGTGAAATTCAGCGTATCCGGTAGAGCAATGAGGTTCAGATCCGCCTGCTGTATGGCGACATATTCTGCGAAGGATCCCCAGTGGGTAAAGCCTGGCTGAAACTGATGATCGCAGACCTGTTGATTGCCTGAATGGCACTCATTGCATAAACCGCATCCCGAGACAAAGGGCACGGTGACATTATCGCCCGGGCGCCATTTCGTCACCGCGCTGCCGACCGCTTCAATCGTGCCGGCGAATTCATGCCCCGGCACGTGGGGTAACGGGATATCAGGATCGTGGCCGACCCAGCCATGCCAGTCGCTTCGGCAAACCCCAGTTGCTTTAACCCGAATCACAACGCCATGGGGTTCCGGTGTGGGATCCGGCAGCGTTTTCAGGACAGGCGGGGACAGAAATGATTCGTATATGACCGCTTTCATCAGTAAACCCTCATGTATGGTTTATTAAAAGTATACTGACGGGCCGTGAAATTACTTTTCGTGTATTGCAGGCGGATCATGGTTTATGAAATTATCTTTCATTAACGATAATAAGGCTGAGTGGATATTTCAGTGAGTATTCTTGATAAGAAAGATGTGGCGTTACTGCGCTATCTGCAAAAGGACGGCAGAGTATCGAGTCTTAAGCTGTCTCAGGATTTGGATATGAGCCCGGCGTCAACATGGCGGCGCCTGAAGCGGCTTGAGGACGAAGCCTTCATTGAAGGTTATCAGGCGGTAGTGAATCGTCGAAAGATGGGGTTTGGCGTGATGGCATTCGTGCGTCTGGTCTGCAGCCAACACAGTGAGGCGGCAACACGAGACTTTGAAGAGCGGATCAATGCGAATCCTTATGTCCTGTCATGCCACAATATCACTGGCGAGGCCGACTTCCTTTTGCAGGTGGTTGCGCGGGATTTAGATCATTACAGCCTGTTTATTGAAAAGGAACTGCGCAAGCTGCCGGGGATCCTGAGCATTAATTCTTCGATTTCGCTCAGGGAAGTGAAAAAAAGCCATCCCCTGCCGGTCTGAGGGTACGGTTTACTTTCTGACCCAGGATGGCGGGCCTGGAGAATTTATACAAAGAAACGGTACCAGGCGACGATGGAAGGAGTCTTGCCAACCGGTTCAGTGCAAACAGCAGCGTAGGATATCGGGCTCAAGAGGCTTTAAACGGCCATAAGATTCTGCCCGGCTGCCTGCTGAACCATGATTT